>CAYODK010000018.1:0-47925 GCA_964402695.1 uncultured Verrucomicrobiota bacterium | reverse complement strand
TCGAGGGCGCCATCCGCCGCGCGCAGGCAGTACAGGCCTCCGTCGTCGCTGGCGAAGTACACCCGGCCCTGCCACGCCGCGGGCGCCAGCCGCACGGGGCCGTCGGCGTGGAACGCCCAGACCTCGCGTCCCGTGCGGATGTCCAGCGCCGCCAGCCTGTCGCGATCGTTGAACGGCACGAACATGCGGTCTCCGAGCACGACGGGCTCGAAGACGGAGTCGAACGGCATGAGGTCCTGGTTGAGCGGATCCTCCCATGCCGGCGTGCGGGGCCCGTAGTCGCGCGTCCAGCGCAGGGACAGCCGCGCCGGCAGTTCCTCCGGCGAATCGGCGCTGCGGCCGGCGTCGTGGCGCCACATCGGCCAGTCCGCGGCGCCGGCCGCCAGCGGCAGCCACGCCGCCGCCACGGCCGGAAGCAGGGCCATGGCGCGAGACGACGGCACGGCCGGAACCCGGCGCGGGGAGGAGGGCGCGGGTGAGCGTCCGCGCAGACCGGGCCGGGGAGATGGGTTCACCGCGCGAGAATGCCGGGCCGGGCATGCCAACTCAAGACCATCCTCCGCCCGGTCCCCGGGCCCCGGAGGAGGTCGCGTTGCCGCGCTTGCCAGCGGCCTTGCGGCACGCCACGATCCGGGCATCAGGATGCACGATACCGACAAGGCGTGGGAACAGTGGGGCACCCGCGATCCCTACTACGGGGTTCTGACCGCGGAGGAGTACCGGGGAACCCGCCTGGACGAGGATCGTCGCCGCGCGTTCTTCGAAAGCGGTCGACGGCACCTGGACGGGATTCTGGCGACGATCCGGGACCGGCTGCGCCCTGGGTTCGCCCCCGGGCGCGCCGTCGACTTCGGCTGCGGCACGGGCCGGGTGCTGATCCCGATGGCCCGTGTCTGCACGGAGGCCACGGGGCTGGACGTCTCGGACGCGATGCTCGCCGAATGCCGGGCCAACTGCCTCCAGGCCGGGGTGGCGAACGTGGTCCTCGGGAAGTCCGACGACCGCCTGTCCGCGCTCTCGGGCCGGTACGACTTCATCCACTCCTTCATCGTGTTCCAGCACATCCGGAGGCCGCGGGGCGAGCGCCTCGCGGTCCGGCTGCTCGCACACCTCGCCGACGGCGGGGTGGCGGTGCTTCACTTCGCCTGCGGATGGGACGCGGGCTGGATGCAGCGCGCGGCCTACTTCGCCCGCCACCGGATCCCCCTGGCCCACGCGGCGATGAACTGGTGGCGGGGACGGCCCGTCGACGAGCCCCGGATGGAGATGAACCTCTACGACGAGGGCCGGCTCCGCCGTCTGGCCGGCGAGGCGGGGGTCGAGACCCTGCACGTCGAGCCCGTCCGCCATGGCGCCCACCGCGGGGTGGTTCTCTACCTTGCGAAGCGTCCGGCGTCCTGACCGCCGGCCGGTCGTCATCGCCGTCTCAGGGGGTGCGGGGGGCGGACCGGGATTCGCGCAGCACCTCGCGGACCGGGCGGCCGTCGATCTCGAGGTCCGTGATCACGGCGAGCCCGTCGCGGACGCGGACGACGACCGCGGCGGTCCGGTTGGTCGCCGTGCGCCTTGATGCGTCGCGGACGGCAGCCTCCGCCGCCGGCGCCTCGGACTCCTCCATGTAGAACCGGTGGAAGGTCGTATCGATGGCGACCTCGCGGCCCGACGCGTGCTCGACGCGCGTGCGGATCCAGTCGTGTCCGTCCGGGCGCCGGCGGGAGACGGTCGCGAACCGCGCAAACCCGTCCTCGCCGCGCGCGACCGTCGCATAGACCCGTTCGCCGCGCGCATAGGTCGACGCGTCGGCCTTCGTGACTCGGTTGGACGTTCCGCCGATCCAGACGAACCGGCCGCGGAATGCGTCGTAGGGATCGACGGGCGCGACGCGGAAGCGGAACTCCGCGCCGCGTCGCAGGACCTTCTCGCGCTGCGCGATCATGAAGACCGGCGTGCCGAGCTGGGCCAGGAAGACGGCCGGGAGCACGAACGGAAGCAGGGGGCGGAGGTTCATCGCGCGCCCTCCCGCCGCAGGCGGCGCGCCAGCACGGCGTTCGCGACCAGGAGCGCGGCGCCGAGGCCGACGAAGACCAGGCCGCGCACGACGAACGAGGCGTCCTGGTCGAGGAACCGAAGCATCACGAGCACGGCGACCGTCAGCAGGCCCGCGTTCATCTCGCCAAGCCGCCGGTCGAGGATCCCGCGCGCCGCCAGCACCCCGCCGAGGGCGGCGACGAAGAGGTTGTAGACGATCCGCACGACGCCCCCCGCCGCGGACGCCGCGCCGACGAGGGCGAACGAGGCGGTCGCGAGCACCGCGGCCGCGCCGAAGGCCAGCGGGACGGCGCCGGTCCGGCGGACCAGCGACAGCCCCCATCGCGCGACCGCCGCCAGCGGCAGGGCGACGGCGACGGCGTAGTCGAAGACGGCCGCGGTTGCGACGTGCCCGCCGCCGTGACGGAGGTGTCGCCAGCCGATTTCCTCCCACGGCCACTCGCAGGTCAGCATCAGCCCGAGGACCACCGTGCCCACCGCGCCGGCCGACGCGAACGGGCGGCGCCAGAAGCCGGACAGGAACGGCATCGCCTCGCCGGCCATCGACATCAGCGCCAGCGCGCCGGCGTAGACGACGATCCAGAGCCCCGGCATCACGCGCTCGAGGGTGATGCCGAGCGCCGCGAGCACCGCCAGCGCCACCGCCCACAGCAGCAGGGCGGTCCGGGCGGAGGCGGGCTCGTCACGGAGCTGCGTCCGCACGAAGGGGGCCAGAAGCGCGGCCAGCGGCCAGAAGCCGACCGCGGTGCCGGAGAGGGACTGCTCGTGGCCGGCCCAGAAGACCAGCCCCGCCAGCACGCCGGCGGCGGGCAGGACGGCCCGCAGCAGGTAGACGATCGGCACCGAGAGCAGCATCCACGTCAGCGTGAAGACGCCGGCGTCCCCCGGGATGTGGTAGACCTGCGCCACCAGCGCGATGCACGCTCCGGCCGCCAGCATCCAGCCGGTGCCGATGCCCTCCCGCCACGCGAGGCCAGTGCGGGACGTCATCACGGCGAACGCCGCGAGCCCCTGCGCCGCCAGCAGCGGCAGGAACGCGACGCCCAGCCGCGCGGCGCGCGGCAGGTCCGCCCAGTTGTGCGCCAGCAGCAGGATGACGCCGAGGCCGACGAGCAGGCTGCCGAAGACCGCGATCACGACCATCGCGAGGTTCCGGGGGCGGCCGGTGTCCGCGAGGCCGTAGCGCCGGCCCAGCTCCGCCGCGGCGTCGGGCGTGACCAGCCCCTCCCGGATCCAGTCCGGCAGCTCGTGCGCCAGCCACTCCCTCGCCGCGCGGCTCATGCCTTCGCCAGCTTCCCGAACCGGTTGGCGATCGCAAGGGCGGGGTCGAGCGGGACCTCGACGCGCTTCACGCCGGGCGGGATCGAGATCGTCGGCGTCGGGCGGACGGCCTTGCCGGCGAACTGCGGCAGCCAGTCGCGCTGGGCCTCGAGCAGCTCGGAGGTCATGTCGCGGATCTCCTTGAGCGTCAGCACGGCCGACGCGAGCGGGTCGAGCGCGACGGCCTGCACGAGCAGCTCGGTGTCGCCCTCGAGGCACGCCTTCACGGTCAGGCCCTGCACGTTGACGTTCGTCATGTTGAGCGCCGCGCACTGCGCGGGCAGGTCGCCGACGACCGTCGGGTGGAGGCCGAGCCGGTCGACGTAGCACGGGACCTCGACGCAGCAGCCGCGCGGGAGGTTCGTGATGTAGCCGTCGTTCCGCACGTTGCCGGCGAGGCGGAACGTGACGCCCGTCTCGTGCGCCTCGAGGATGTGCGATGCATACTCCGCGCTGCGCGGCTGGAGCGCGGTCGTCTCGATCGACAGCGGGTCGGTCTTCAGGAACTTGATCGCGAGGTCCGCGCAGTACTTGATGTAGGCGCCCGTCTCGCCGCCGAACGCGGGCTCGTCGCAATAGAGGTCCAGCGCCTTGCGGTTCTTGCGGAAGTAGGGCAGGTACTCCGACAGGTGGCCCGTGCTCTCGGTCATGAAGTAGCCGAAGTGGCGGAAGACCTCGCCGCGGACCTTCTCGCTCGCGTAGTACTCGGGCTTCTCGAAGTTCGCGCGCAGGCCGGGATAGAGGTCGCGCCCGCGGTGCTCGAGGCGCAGGAACCACGCCATGTGGTTGATCCCGGCGGCGAGGTGGTCGATCTCGCCCTTCGGCACGCCGGCGTAGGAGGCGATCAGGTCGAGCGTCGTCTGCACGCCGTGGCAGAGGCCGACGAACCGCAGGCCCTCCTGGAGGCCCAGCGCCCAGCAGCACATGGCCATCGGGTTGGCGTAGTTGAGCAGCAGCGCGTTCGGGCAGAGTTCGCGCATCGCGGCGGCGATCTTGAGGAGCTCGGGGATGTGGCGCGCGGCGCGGAAGACGCCGCCGGGGCCCATCGTGTCGCCGATGCACTGGTCGACGCCGTACTTCATCGGGATCTCGTAGTCCGTTCGGAAGACGTCGATGCCGCCGGCCTGGATCATCACGACCACGTAGTCGGCCCCGCGCAGCGCCTCGCGCAGGTCGGTGGTCTTCGTGACGGTCGCCTTCACCCCGTTGTCGCGGATCATGCGCTCGACGAACGCGTGCATCTTGTCCAGCCGCGTGTGCGTCAGCGCCATGAGCCGGTACTCGCTGCCCGCGAGCGCGGGCGTCGAGAGAAAGTCGTTCATCAGCGTCTTGCAGAACACCAGGCTGCCCGCCCCGATCATCGCCACCTTTGCCATGGCCGTCTCCTCCGCTTTGAGCCGGAGCATCGTCCGTCCGCCCCGCGCCGGTCAAGCCGTTCCCGCCCGCGCACCGCCAGTCGACCTCGGCCCGCGGGGGGCGGGCGGAGAGGGCCGGGCCGGACCCATGGAATTCTCGTGACCCCGACGGGCTGTCCGCCTCTTGCATATGCGCGGCCGGGGCCCTACGATTTCCGGGCGGCGCGCCGGGCGCCGGAGGAGACAACGATGAAGCGATGGGCGGCAATCCTGGGGATGGCGGCGGTCGGCGTGGCGGCGCGGGCGGGCGGGCATCCGGATTCGTCGGCGTGGAAGCCGCTCTTCGCGGCGGACCTCTCCAACGCCGAGTTCCCGGCGGGCGTCTGGTCGGTCACGGACGGTGAGCTGACCGCGACCGAGGACCAGTGCATCTGGACGAAGGAAGCCTACGGGAACTTCACGCTCGACCTCGAGTTCAAGACCGGCGAGGCGGCGAACAGCGGCGTCGTCATCTACTGCACCGACGTGAAGAACTGGATCCCGAACTCGGTCGAGGTGCAGATCCTCGACGACTTCTCGCCGAAGTGGAAGGACGCCGCCCCGACGTGGCGCTGCGGCGGCATTTTCGGCCACCTTGCGCCGACCAGGTCCGCGGTGAAGAAGCCCGGCGAGTGGAACCGCATGACGATCACCGCGAAAGGCCCGATGATCACGACCGTCCTCAACGGGGAGACCGTCTCCGAGATGGACATGCGCAAGTGGACGTCGGCCAAGACCAACCCCGACGGCTCCGAGATCCCGCCGTGGCTCAGCCGCCCGTTCGCCGAGCTCGCCACGAAGGGCCGCATCGGCCTCCAGGGCAAGCACGGCGGCGCGATCATCACGTTCCGCAATGTGAAGATCCGGTCGGAACCGTAGGAAGAAAGTAGATAACCCCAAACTCCAAGGAAGGGGAGAAGGGACAAGGGAGCAAGGGGGAAAGGAGCCCGGCCCTTTCCACTTCTTCACGTCCCACTTCGCACTTCCTTGGAGTTTGGAGTTTTCGACTTCAGTCCCATCATCCGCGGCGTCGCCGCAGGACCATCGCCACGATGCCCAGTCCGAGGGCGCCGAGCGCTCCGGGCTCGGGGACGACGGTCAGGGTCAGTTCGGTCGCCGTCTGGTCGAACGTGCCCGTCAGGCCGGGAGCCAGGTTGGAGTAGGAGAAGTCGGACTCCGAGAAGGTCGTCGAGCCGAACGTGACCAGCGTGTAGACGCCGCCGTTGACGCCGGAGCCGAGGAAATCGAAGGCGTACGACCCCGCCGCGCCCCGGGCGAAGGCGCCGGAGAGCGCGAGCCGGTCCGACGACGATCCGTCCGCCCCGAGTTCGAAGGCCCACGTGGCCCCGCCGTCCCACGTGGCGGAAGCGGCCGACAGCGTGCCGATGCTGGTCCCCGGCGCGAGCGAGCCGCCCGACTCGAGGGTGACGGCGCCGACCGTTCCCGTCCCGCCGAGCGTTCCGCCGGACTGCACCGTGATCAGGCCACCGCCGGTGTGCGTGCCGTTCACCGCCAGGGTTCCGGCCTCGATCGTCGTCGTCCCGGCGTAGGTGTTGGCGCCGCCGAGCGTGAGCGTGCCGCCGCCCTGTTTGACCAGCGCAAGACTTCCGGCGCCCTCGGCGATGCGTCCGCCGAACGCGACGGCCGCCTCGTTGCTGACGGTCAGGGTCGACAGGGTGGCGGGTGCGGAGTTCGTGACGGCCTGCCGCGAGGCGAGGGTGGGGTCGGTGATGTTCGGGTTGATCGTCAGCCCCGTGATCCGCTGGTCGAAGCCGTTGAGGTCGAGGTTCCCGGCCAGCCAGTTGCCCACGCCGTCCTGGTAGCCGAGGAGGACGGATTGTCCGGTCGGCAGGCGGTCGTCGCCGCCGGCGAGGCGGACGATGCCCTGCCAGATCTCCGTGGGGCCCCCATAGGTGCTCGCCCCCGAGAGCCGGATCACGCTGGCGTCGCCGTTCGGGTTGCGGATGCGCAGACCGTAGCCTGCGCCGCCGTCGCCGATCGCGCCGTCGAGGTTGAGGCCGCTGGCGATCGCGGCGACGCGGGCCATGTCCGCGCCCAGCGTCACGGGGCCGGTCCATGTGCTGATGCCGTTCGTCGCACGCAGGGCGCCGAGGGCGTCGCCGCCGGTCCCTGAGATCGTGACCGACTCGCCGTCGACCGTGATGCCGCCGTCGAGCACGAGCCGCTGGTTGCCGGCCACGGTCGTGCCGCCCGCGGTCGAGCCGAGGGCGTGGCCGTGGGTGATGATGAGCGTGCCGGCGCTGACGGTCGTCACGCCGGCGTAGCTGTTGCTGGCGCCGAGCAGGAGGGTTCCGGAGCCGGTCTTGGTCAGATTGAGGGTTCCGCTGGTGTTGTGGATGCCTCCGGTGAAGGTCCCGGACTGGTTGTTGTCGCCGACCGTCAGGGTGTAGGAGCCGACGTCGAGGGTGTTGTCGATCGTGCCGCCCCCGTTCAGGCCGTTGATCGTGTCGCCGAAACCGCCGAGGTCCAGCGTGGCGCCATCGAGGAGGTAGACGTTTCCGATCCCCGTCCCGTTCGGAATGGAGCTGTTGGCGCCGAGGCGGAGCGTGGCGTTGGACACGATCGTATCGCCGGCATAGGTGTTGCCGGCCCCCGCGCTGATCGTGAGGCGGCCGCCACCGTAGACGGTCAGGCCCCCGGATCCGTTGCTGTTGACGAGGTAGCGCTGGATCCCGACGTCGTAGCCGGCCGTGTCGATGACGGCCCCCGCGCCGATGCGGGTCGGCAGCCCGCTCCCGATCCAGTCGAGGTTCGTTTGAGAGGCCCGCAGGATTCCCCCGTCGAGGAACACGATTCCGTTGCCGGTGCCCTTCGTGATGGTCCCCGCCTCCAGCATGCCGCCGGAGAGCCGGATCTCGCCGTAGGTGGTCGAGTGGTTCGCGCCAAGCTGGAGCCCCCGGATCCAAGCCAGGCCGCTGGTGATCTCGAGGATGCCCGTGGAGCTGGCGTTGAAACCGAAGAGCAGTTCGGCGACGCCGACCAGATCGTTCGTGCGGATGTAGGATCCGCCCGCAATCACCATCCGCGACACGCCGGCGTTGACCCCGATGAGGTCGGAGCTGGTCCCTTGGGCCTCGAACACGCCGCCTTCGACCCGGAACGTGGAGGACGGGTAGATCAGGAACGAGCGGGGGGTCCCCCCGGCGGTGGTGTTGAAGATGGTCGTCCCCTGCGCGGCGCCGTAGACGAGGTCGTAGCCGCCGGCAATGGTCTGGACCTGCAAGCGGACGTTCGTGGTCACGTTCCCCGGCACCGCGCCCTCCGGAAGCTTCCAGTTCGACGCGTCGGCCCAGTCGGTGCTGTTGCTGCCGTACCAGATGTGGATCGCGGTCTGCGCCCGCGCCGCGCCCGCGGCGCACAGCAGCATGCCCGCCACAACCCACCCCGCCGTCCCGCGCCGGTTCATTTCGTCCTCCGCGTCATTTCCTCCATTCTCGCGACCCCGCGCGTCCTGGCAAGCGAAACCTGCCGTGGACTTTGCCTGATGCCGG
Source organism: uncultured Verrucomicrobiota bacterium (assembly GCA_964402695.1). GTDB lineage: Bacteria > Verrucomicrobiota > Kiritimatiellia > PWTM01 > PWTM01 > VGWF01. The sequence goes on along the minus strand of CAYODK010000018.1, from coordinate 39,650 downwards.
CAGTTGAGCCGGGGCGGCGACGGGAGTATGTTCGCCGGCAACGGACCGCGCGCAGCCCGCGCGGCCGGGAGGGGATGACCATGGAACAGAATGGGATCGATCCGGCGGCTGCGGCCGCCGCGGCGGGCATCGGGATGGGCATGGTGATCGTGTACCTGGCGATCTGCCTGCTGATGATCATCAGCCTGTGGAAGGTCTTCTCGAAGGCCGGGCAGCCGGGATGGGCGAGCCTCATTCCCATCTACAACGCGTACGTCCTTCTCAAGGTGGCGGGCAAGCCCGGCTGGTGGCTGATCCTCATGCTGATCCCGCTGGTGAACGTCATCATCAGCATCATCGTCATGATCGGCCTGGCGGCGAACTTCGGCAAGGGTGGCGGATTCACCGCCGGCCTGATCCTGCTGCCGGTCATCTTCTGGCCGATGCTCGCCTTTGGCAGCGCGCAGTACCGGCCGGTCGCGTCCTGATTCCTCACCGCGCCGGCGCCGCCGCGGGGCGGGCGCCGGCGCGCAGGTCGTACATCTCCGCCCCGACCGCGCGGGCGGCGGCGAGGGTCTCCGGGTACGGCGTGTCGCAGATGTCGACGAGGCCGATCTGGTAGTTCTCGCCGTCCGACCGGCCCGTGGTCGCCTGGTCGCGGTACTGGAACCAGTGCGCCCCGACGAGGTTCGGGTGGCGCAGCGCGCTCTCGAGGTAGGCCTTGAACTTCGCGGCGCGGTCGGCCTGGTTCTCGGTCGCCTTCAGGCCCGTGTGGAACATGCCGCGGTCGAGCGCGCCGAAGTGGAACTCGCCGATGACGACCGGGCGGTCGACGCCGTCCGGCAGGGTCAGCTTCTCGACACTGTAATCGTACTTGTTGAAGCTGATCACGTCGCAGTACGGCGCGGCGGCCTTCACGGCGAGATCGTTGACCCACGCGAACCGGCACCCGAAGTACATCTGGTCCGGCGCGGCCTTCTTCACCTCGTCGCGGAGGACACGGAAGTACTCGCCGGCGATGCGCGAGTAGAGCTTCTCCAGGTCCGATTTCGCCTTCGAGGCATCCGGCGCGTTCGTGCAGGCGAGGAGGGCGTCCCACGAGTCGTGGCCCGTTCCCCACGCCTCGTTGAGCGACTCGATCCGGCCGTAGGCCTGCCGCACCGCGTCGACCAGCGCGATCTTGGCGGGCTGCGAGGGCGGGGACTTGAACGCGGCGGCGGAGAGGGACGTCTCGCGGCCCCATCCCAGCTCGTTGTGGACGAAAAAGCCGATGCACCATGGATCGCCGACCGCGCCCGCGGCCTTCTGCTTCTCCATCGCCCGGCGGATGCCCTCGCGGAACGACGGGTCGTAGGGATCGGGGAACTGCCCCCAGTAGCCCTCGGAACCGGCGATGGTCTTCGAACTGAAGCTCGCGTTCGCGGTGTAGGGCGTGCGCCGGACGGCGCAGACGGCCGCGTCGGACCAGTTCGCCACCGTGTTCAGTCCCCAGCTCCGCAGCCGCCGGTGCGCGAGATCGACCCACGCCGCCTCCCACCCGCCGCCGTGCTTCCGCAGCAGGTTCGCCCGGGAGAAGTCGAACGTCCGGTATCCCCACTTCTTCTCGTAGTAGCCGTGGGCCGCGCCGTTGCCTTTCGAGTAGAACCCCCCGAAGGCGGACTCCTTCTCCGGCAGCCAGGCGTAGTAGGCCTCGCGGTCGGCCACCGGCGTGCTGCTGTCGGCGCGCACGCAGTCGGCGCCGAAGGACCAGAACAGGCGGCCGTCGGGATCGACCAGCCACCACCGGCCGTCGTGTTTCTCGGCGCGGAAGTGCTTCGACGGGGCCAGCGAGGGCCCGGCATCCCATCCGCCGAAGCGGTCCCGGCCCGGCGGCTCCGGGTTCGCGGACAGGTCGGCCTGTTCGGCGGCCGCGCGCGCGACGAGGTCGTTCGTCCCCTTGACCTTGCCGGGCCAGTCGGCGTGGATGAACTGGCCGAACTCGTCGATGAACGGAAGGAAACGGTCCGCGTCGACCACCTTCACGGAGCCCCGCGCCTCGACGCGCGTCACCTCGAACGTGCGCGCCGTCTTCGGCTCGCTCACGAAGACCAGCACGCGCGTGACGGCCGAGAGATCGATCCTCGTGTTCTCTCCCGGCGCCCCCCTCATGCCGATGAGGTTGAGCGGGCGCGAAGGGCGCACGGGCGTCGCGGAGAGCCGTGCCGTGAGCACGCCCTCGCCGCCGGCCGGGATCTCCGCGCGGCCCGAGAGCCAGCGGTTGGACCGGTTCGAGGCGGCGTCGTCCACGCGGAGGTTCACCGTGAGCGGCTCGCGGCCGGGGTTGCGGATGCCGACCTCGAGTCGATCGAACGGCAGAAGGTTCCACGCGGTCCCTCCCGCGGGGAACTCGATGCCGGGCCATCGCGCCCGGGCCTGGGTTTCGACGCGCAGGGCCGCCGGCGGGACCGGCGCAACCGTTGCGTCGCTGCCCCGGTATGCGGCCGGGGCTCCGGCCGCGGCGAGGTCCACCAGCGCCTTCACGGGCTCCGCCGCCGCCGCCATGGCCATGACGGGTACCAGGCCTGCCGCCCACTGCATCGGGTTCATGCTCTGCCTCCGCGGTCCATGTTCATCCAAGGGGTGCGCAGTGTCGCACGAACGCCGCCGGGCTGTCGACGCTTGCGCTTCGAGCCGTTTGGCGGGATGGTAGTCCCCGGCCCTCCCGTGCCCGGTCCGGCGCCGGCCGGCGGAGCCGTCATGGCCGGAGGAATCGAATCATGAAGAGCGGTACGGTTGCCACGATGCTCGCCAGCGCCCTGGCGGCGGGCTGCGCGCTCGGCCCGATCCAGGTTGCGGATCCGGCCGCCGGCCCCACGGCCGTGCTCACGGTTCCCTACTCCGTCACCCTGCAGGCGGTCGACGGCAAGGACGCCCCCCTCCGGTTCAGCCGGCCCGCGGCCAAGTCCCAGGACTACATCCTGGCGGCGGGGGACCGCGAGATTGTCGTGAGTTTCTCCGTCATCTGGAGCGACATGGCGAAGGACGACCACACCCCTGTGCGGTCCAGGCCCGCCACGCTGTCCCTCAGGACCGAGCCGGGTCGGCGCTACCGGATCGAGCACGATGTCTGGCGGACCCTCGACGACGCGCGGGCGGTGGCCGAGAATCCCGGCTGGCGGATCGTCGAGGAGGCCGGACGGACCGTCCCCGTCGCCGCGAAGCCGCCCCACGTTCCGGCGCCGATCGTTGCCCCTGCGCCCGCCCCGGCCGCCGCCGCCGGCGAGTCCCCCGATGCGGTCCGCCGGATGAACGACTGGTGGCAGCAGGCCACGCCGCAGGAACGCGAGGCCTTCCTCAACGGTATTCTCCCCGGCCGCGCGCGCGAGTAGCCCCGTCGGCGGGAGGGGTTGTCAGGTTTCACTTGAAACTTGGAACCTGGAACGTGAGACTCACCGTCCCGGCATGGGAATCCCGACACCTGAGTCCTGCTTGAGAACATCTGATTTCGACTACCTCCTTCCGCCCGAGCTGATCGCGCAGTCGCCCGCACCCGAGCGCGATGCGGCGCGGATGCTGGTGCTGCACCGGGACGGCGGCAGGATCGAGCACCGGATCGTCCGCGAGCTCCCGGAGTACGTCACGCCGGGCGACGTCGCCGTGGTCAACAACACGCGCGTCATCCCGGCGCGCCTGTACGGGCGCAAGGAGGGCAGCGGCGGCCGGGTCGAGGTCTTCTTCCTGGAGGAGCGGCCGGACGGCACGTGGGACGTGCTGCTCCGCTCCCGCCGCCGCCCGAAGCCCGGCGCGCGGATCCCGCTCGGGTCCGGCCGCGCCCAGGCGGAGCTGATCGAGGAACTGGGCGGCGGGGCGGCACGCATCCGGGTCGTGTCGGACATCCCCGTGCTCGACCTGCTGGAGGCGGAGGGCCGGACGCCGTTGCCGCCCTACATCCGCCGGCCGGCGGGGGAGCCGGAGCCGCCGGAGGACCGGGAGCGGTATCAGACCGTTTTCGCCCGCCGCCCCGGCGCTGTCGCCGCCCCGACGGCCGGCCTCCATTTCACGCCGGGGCTGGTCGCCGAACTGCGGCGCAGGGGCGTGGAAACGGTCGAGGTGACCCTTCACGTCGGCCCCGGCACCTTCCGTCCCGTCACGGCGGAGGACCTCTCGGACCACCGGATGGACTCGGAGCGCTACGAGATCACGTCGGACGCCGCGTGGAGCATCAACATGGCCCGCCGCACGGGTCACCGTGTCCTTGCGGTCGGCACGACGTCCGTGCGCACGCTGGAAAGCGCGGTGCGCAGCGACGGAACCGTGGCGTCCGGCGGCGGGCGCAGCGAGCTGTTCATCCACCCGCCCTACGGTTTCGGATGCGTCGGGGCGATGCTGACCAACTTCCACCTGCCGCGCTCGACCCTGCTGATGCTTGTCTGCGCCTTCGCCGGGCGCGAGGCGGTGCTGAAGGCCTACGCGACGGCCGTGGAGGAACGGTACCGGTTCTACAGCTACGGGGACTGCATGCTGATCGTATAGGCCGCCGCCCGCGCAGGCCTCGTTCCCGCCCGCCGCGCCCGCTCCGTCCCCCTCACTCCCGGAACGCCATGACGGCGTCGAGACTGGCGGTCCCGGCGAGCAGCATGGCGAGGCGGTCGACGCCGAGCGCGACGCCGCCGGCCGGCGGCATCGAGGCGAGGGATTCAAGGAACGCCTCGTCGAGCGGGTAGACGTCACGGCCGCGCGCCCGGCGGTCGGCCGCGCAGTCCTCGAAGCGGGCCCGCTGCTCCGCGGGATCGGTCAGCTCCGAATAGGCGTTCGCCAGTTCCACGCCGCCGACATAGAGCTCCCACCGCTCGGCCACGCGCGGATCGGAGGGCTTGAGGCGCGCCAGCGCCGCCGCGGCGGCGGGATACCCGGTCAGAACCACCGGCCGGTCCCGCGGCATCGCCGGCTCGACGCGGTCGACGAGATCGAGGTCGAAGCGGTCCGCATCGAAGGCCTCGACCGGGTTCCAGCCCGCCCAGCGGCGGAAGGCGTCGGCAACGGTCAGGATCTCCCACGGCCCATCGAGCGCGATGTCGATCCCGCCGCGCCGGGCGACCGGCCGCCCGACCGCGCCGCGGGCGGCCTCGGGGAGCAGGGCCCGAAGATCCCCGAGAATCGCCTCGGCGTCCCCCGGCGCGCGGTACCACTCCAGCATCGTGTACTCGGGGTGGTGCAGCGCGCCGCGCTCGCCGCGGCGGAAGCAGGGGCCCATCTGCACGAGGCGCGGCCAGCCCGCCGCCAGCAGGCGCTTCATGTGCAGTTCGGGCGAGGTGCGCAGCCAGCGGTCCCCCGAGGGCTCGGCGTCGATGTGCGCCTCGAGGGCGGGCGCCGCCACCCGCACGGGCGTCTCCACCTCGAGGAAGCCGCGGTCGGCAAAGAAGGCGCGGATGGCCGCGAGCATCCGGCTGCGGACCGCGAGCGGATGGTCCGGTCCCGGCGGGGACACCGTGGGGTCCGCTCTCATGGGGCGGGGGGGGCGAAGAACTGGACAAGCCCCCGTCGGATGATCATCACGGCGATGGCGGCGAGGAGGAGCTCCGCGATCTTCGACAGCGCCTTGGACCCCGAGCGTCCGAGGGCCCGGTGGATCCGCGAGGCGTTGAAGAGCGTCAGCGCGACGAGGCCCAGGTTGGCGAGCATGGCCATCGCGGTGGGCACCGCGCCATGCTGGTCCAGCAGCAGGATCGAGGTCGTCAGCGTCGCGGGGCCGACGATCAGGGGGACGCCGATGGGGACCGCGCCGAGGCTGTCGTCGCTGTCGGCCGACCGGTGGCTCTCCCGGCCCAGCAGGTCGCGCAGGGAGATGACGAAAAGCAGCGCCCCGCCGGCGACCATGAAATCCGCGACGGACACGCCCAGCATGCGGAACAGCGCGCGACCCGCGATCAGGAAGGCGAAGGCGACCGCCGTGGCCGTCGCCAGCGACTGGGTCACGACGCGGCGGACCTTCTCCGGGGGCAGCCCCTCCGTCAGGGCGTTGAACGTCGGGACGATGGAGATCGGGTTCAGTGCCGCGAACATCGGCACGAAACACAGCCAGAACGCATGGGCACTCGTTTCCATCCGCCCCTCCCACGCCTTGGCGCGACGGGGCCGCCGCGGCGTTGCCGCCCTACCTGCGCGCGACGCGCTCGACGTACTCGCCGGTGCGCGTGTCGATCCGCACCCAGTCGCCCTGGTTGATGAACAGCGGCACGCGGATCTCGTGGCCGGAGTCGATCTTGGCCGGCTTGGTCACGTTCGTCGCGGTGTCGCCGCGGACGCCCGGCTCGGTCTCGACGATCTCCTTCTCCACGAAGGGCTTCACGAACTCGACGCCGATCACCGCGCCGTTGTGGAACAGGAGGCTGACCTCGATGTCGTCGGTCAGGAAGTAACGGGCCTCGCCCAGGTTGTCCGCGTTCAGACCGAACTCCTCGTAGGTCTTCGGGTCGGTGAACACGTAGTGCTGGCCGTCGTTGTAGGAATAACGGACGTTCCGCTGCTCGAGGTCCGGCTTGCCGATCGAGTCGACCTCGCGGAAAGTGCGGTCCTGCGTTGTCTGCGTCTTCAGGTTCTTGATCCGGCACTTGTACATCGCCTGGCCCTTGCCGGGCTTGACGAAGTTGTACTCCACGACCTCGAACGGAACACCGTCGAGCTCGATCTTCAGGCCCTTGCGCAAATCGGATGCCGTGTACATGAGACGATCTCCCGGTCCTGCCGCTTCCGGACACCCATCGTCCCCGGTTCCCGCGGCGAAAAAGGCTCGACATGCTGCCATGCGGAAGCCCGGATGGCAAGCACGAATGCCGTCGTCGGAATTGACAGGGATGGGCCTCCCGTCCGACCCTGCCGAAATCATGACGCAGGAGACAAACCGGTGAATCGCCTTCCGATCCCTGTTCTCGCCGCCGTGGTTCTCGCCGCCGCCCCGCCGGGCCGGGCGGAGCGGCTCTTCGGATTCGAGGACGGCGCCCCGCTGCAGTATCGCGAGCGGCGCGGAACCACCCTCGACCGCGTTGCGGATCTGGCCACGGAGGGGACGAATTCGCTGCGCTTCGCGTCGCCGGCCTGGACGAACGGCATGCCGGAATGGCCTGCGTTCGACCTCACGCCGCCGGTCGCCGACTGGCGGCCGTTCGACCGGCTTGTCCTGGACATCGTGAACCCTGGCGACGGCGGCACGCTCTTCGGCCTCTACGTGACCGACGCGAAGGTCCGCCTGCAGGAGGGGCTGGGCCACCGGTTCGACCTCCCCTCGCGGGGGTGGCGCCGGTTTGAGGTCCCGCTGTCCGCCATGCCGGAGGCGGTCGACCGGTCGGCCATCGTCCGCGTCCATTTCTTCACCGAGCGCCCGTCGGCGAACCTCGTGCTCCATCTCGACACCCTCGCGCTGCTCCGCCCGGGCGAGACGGCGCCGGACCCCGGGCCCGCCTTCGCGCGCCGGCTTGCCGGCCTGATGGCGCCGGCGGCCGCGTCCGCCTCCACCGCCCTCGCCGCGGCGCGCGCCGGGGCGGGGGATCATCCGCTGCTCGAAGCGTGCGAGCGCCGCCTCGCGGAGATCCGCGCCCTGCTGGCCGCGCCGGACTCGACGGCGCGACGCCTTGCGGAGGCCGGCCGCGAGTTGGAGGCGTTCCCCGCGCGCGTCGCCCGCGCGGCCGGGATCGCGCGATTGCACAGGGCCTCGCAGTCCGCGCCGCCGGCCTCGGCGGACATCCTCGTCGCCGCCGCCACGTCCATGGAGAAGATCCTGCCGCGGCACGGCGAGATCGGCGCCGTGCCGGCGCGCGAGGTGTCGTTGTCCGTCGCGCGCAACGAGACCGAGAGCCTCCAGCTTCTCGTGACGCCGGCCGGGGCCGGGGGGCTGCGTGGCGTGACGGTGACGGCGGGCGACCTCGCCGGCCCTGGCGGCTCGGTGTTCCCGAAGTCGCGCATCGACTGCGATGTCGTCGGCTATGTCGAGACGAGAAGCCGTCCGCCCTACGGGTCGCCGCACGTCGGCTGGTGGCCGGACCCGATCCTCGGCTTCCTCGGCCCGGTCGACATCGCCGCCGGCGACGTGCAGGCCTTCTGGATCCGGGTCCGTGCGCCGAAGGACCAGCCGCCCGGCGTCTACCGCGGCACGCTGACCGTCTCCGCCGACGGTGCGGCCCCGCAGAAGGTCGGGTTGCGCGTGAACGTCCGCCCCTTCGCGCTGCCCGACGGAAGCCCGCTCCCGCTTGCGATCACCTTCGCGCCGCACGACCATCCGACCGATGGGACGAAGGCGGACCAGGAGGCGTGGCGCAGGGAGCCCGATTATCCCATCAACGCCTGGCGCGCGCGCCGGCTCGAATGGGCCGACTTCCTCGCCGACTACCGGATCACGTACGACAGCCTCTACCACCAGGCGGTTCCCGATTTCGAGGTGCTGCAGCGCCTCAAGGGGCAGGGCCGCCTCGGGTGCTTCAACCTCGGCTACTGGTACTACTACGACGACCGGCCCGCCGATTTCGAGCGGTGGAAGGCGAAGACGCTGCCCCGGCTCCGCGAGGGCTACGCCCGCGCGAAGGAACTCGGGATGCTCGACCACGCCTATCTCTACGGCTGCGACGAGGTTCCGACCAACCACTTCGCGTGGGTGGAGCGCGCCGCGGCGATCCTGAAGGCCGAGTTCCCCGGCGTGCCGGTGCTGACGACGACCTACGACGACGGCTTCGGCGCGACCTCGGGCCTCCGCTCGATCGACGGCTTCTGCCCGCTGACGCCGAAGTACGATCGCGCCCGCGCCGACGCCGCGCGCGCCGCCGGCCGGAAGGTGTGGTGGTACATCTGCTGCGGTCCGCGTCACCCGCACGCGAACATGTTCGTCGAATACCCCGCCATCGAGGGGCGGCTGCTGATGGGCGCGATGACCGCGCGCGAGCGGCCGGACGGCTTCCTCTACTACCAGATCAGCATCTGGAACTCCCGGCGCCCGATCGCCTCCGGCCCGTTCACGGACTGGGATCCGCGGAGCTGGACGACCTACCACGGCGACGGCGCCTGGACCTGCGTCGGGCCCGGAGGCGCGCCGGTGCCGACGATCCGTCTCGAGAACTTCCGCGACGGGCTCGACGACTTCGCCGCCGTGCGGATCCTCGAGGATCTCGTGAAGACCCGCGGCGCCGTCGCCGGGACGGACCCCGCGTGGCTCGCCGCGGCGCGGGCCGCGATCGCGGTGCCGGAGTCGCTCGTGAAGTCGATGACCGACTACTCGCGCGATCCCGCCGCGCTCCTCGCGTGGCGCGCCTCCGTCGACGATCGGATCGCCGACGCCCCCTGACCGCCCGCCGTGCCATGACGGCGCGGGGCGTGCAGGGGGATTGACTTCGGGACGGTTCGGAACGAGTAATCGGGATATGCGGTTTCGAATCGCCAAGATGCCCGTCCTGGCCGGGATGCTGCTGGGCCTCGCCCTGGGCGCGCGGGCCGCGGGTGGCGACCGGCTGCTGGACGAACTGGTCCGCACCCGCGTGCCGGGGTTCGCCTACGACTACGCCGGCGTGATGTCGGATGCGGACCGCGCGCGAATCTCCCGGGTGCTCGGGGACCTGGAGGCGAAGACCGGAGCCCAGGGGAAGGTCGTGGCCCTGAAGTCGCTCGACGGCGGGGAGGTGAACGACTTCGCGACCCGCCTGCACGAGCGGTGGGGGATCGGGCGGAAGGGGAAGGATGACGGGGTCCTGCTTCTGGCCGCGATCGAGGACCGCAAGGTCCGTATCGAGGTCGGCTACGGGCTCGAGGATGTGCTTCCCGATGCGAGGGCCGGCCGCCTTCTGGACGAGCACGTGCTCCCGCGGTTTCGCGCGGGCGATTTCGGCGGCGGGCTGGCGGCCGGTGCGGAGGCCATCGCCGGGGTGGTTGCGGCAGGCCGCGGCGTGGTCCTCGACTCCACCGGCGCCGGGCCGTCCGCCGTCGCGCAGCGGCCCGGCCCCGCGGGGGACGGCCCGACCGACCGGATCCCGACGCCGGTGCTGATCCTCATGGGGATCCTCTTCGTCTACCTCGCCATCCGCCACCCCGAGATCCTGATCTGGATGCTGCTCAGCGGCGGCGGCGGCCGCGGGGGAGGCGGAGGGTTCGGTGGCGGCGGCGGATTCGGCGGGTTCGGCGGCGGGCGCAGCGGCGGGGGCGGTGCCTCCAGGGGATGGTGAGGAGAGTGATGAGCGATGAACGGGAGAGACCCTGCTGTTTGAGATTTCCCGCATTTCGGCTTGGGGCTTGTTTCGTGCTTTGAGATTCGGATTTCGTGCTTCCGCCGCGTTGCGCGGCGGGGCGGGGAGGTGGGTATGACGCCTGAAGCGTTCGCGCAGAGTCTGGCGGCGGCCCCGGGGCTTCCGCTCGTGTCGGTCATCCTGTACGGGTCCGCGGCGGCGGGCGACCATGCGGGGAGGCGGTCGGACTACAACGTCCTGGTCGTCCTCGACCGGGTCGGGGCGGCGGACCTGGATGCGATGGCGCCGGCCGTGCGGGCCTGGACGCGGGCCGGGAACCGGCCGCCTCAGGTGTTCACGCGCGAGGGGCTCGCGCGGTCGGTGGACGTCTTCCCCATCGAGCTGGCGGACATGAAGGACCACCACCGCATGCTGCACGGGCTGGACGTCCTGGTTCCCCTGGAGGTCGACCTGCCGGCCCTCCGCCTGGAACTGGAGCGCGAACTGAAGGTCAACCTGATGCGGCTGCAGGAGCGCTACCTCGCGGCCGCGGGCCGCGCATCGCATGTCGCGGCGCTGATGAGGGAGTCCGTCGCCACGTTCGGCGTGTTCGCCCGCGCCGCGCTGCGTCTCTTCGAGGGCCGCGGGCCCGCCGGGAAGCGGGAGGCGCTCGTGGGGCTCTCCGCGCACATCCGGTTCGACCCCGAACCGTTCCTGCGGGTTCTGGAGGCGAAGGCCTCGGGCGACCGGATCCCCTCCTCGGAGATCCCCGGCCTCTTTGCGCGTTACCTGGCCGCGGCGGAAGCCCTGGCGGAGGGAATCGACCGGCAGATCGCGGTCCGGGGATAGCCCCGTTCTCAGGCCGGCCAGAGGAACCGGATGTCGGTGTCGATGTCCGGGTGGAGGCTCTTGGCGACCGGGCACGCCCGGGTGATGCCTTCCGCCCGTTCGCGGTCCACCGGGGCCAGGGCGATCGGCATGTGGATCCGCACGGCCAGGCGCACGATGCGGCGCGGAGGCCCGCCCATCTCCTTCTCGACGTCGACGCGCATGCCGCGCAGGTCCCAGCCCTCCTCCTGGGCGAGGATGCCGACGATGGTCGCCATGCAGGTCCCCAGCGCCGTCGCGACAAGGTCGGTTGGCGAGAACCGCTCGGCGCGCCCGTGGTTGTCCGCCGGCGCGTCGGTCTCGATCCGCGAGCCCGACGGCCCGTGGACCGCCTCGCATCGCAGCCCGCCCTTGTACTCGATTCCGATGCTGACCATGGCCCACCTCCTCGTTCGCGCGCCATGGTACACCGCCCCGTGTCCTCCGGGAAGCGGCGCCGGCCGGGCTCGAAATGCGCGTTGGATCCGGATCCCTGCTCTGATAAGGTGGGAGTGCTTTTGCGCAGGGATTCCGGCTTCGGCCATGAAAGGATCACGGGGCTCATGAAGGTTCTGATCATCAATGCGGGCAGTTCGTCGGTGAAGTTCAATCTCTACGAGAGCGACGGCGAGAAACTGCTCGCGAAGGGGCTGATCGAACGCATCAAGTCGCCGGAGGCGCGGCTCAAGTACTCCAACGGAAGCGGGGCGAAGTACGAGAAGAGCATCCGGGCGAATTCCTACGAGGCGGCGATCTCGGAGGCGTGCCTGGCGCTGATGGACAAGAACCACGGCGTGATCGAGTCGCTGGCGGAGATCGCCGCGATCGGGCACCGCGTCGTCCACGGGGGCGCGGACATCACGGGAACGGTCCGCATCACGGACAAGATCAAGCAGATCATCCTCGACTGCTACCAGCTCGCCCCGCTGCACAACCCGCCGAACTACGAGGGCATCGAGGCCTGCGAGCACCTGTTCCCGAACGTCCCCAACGCGGCCGTGTTCGACACCGCCTTCCACCAGACCATGGGGCCGTCCTCCTACAGCTACGCGATCCCGATCGAGCTGGCCCGGAAGCACAAGATCCGGCGCTACGGCTTCCACGGCACGTCGCACCACTACGTCGCGCTGCGCGCGGCGGAGCTCCTCGGCCGTCCGCTCGGCGAGCTCAAGCTCATCACGATCCACCTCGGAAACGGCTGCAGCATCACGGCCGTCAACCGCGCCCGTGTCGAGGACACCAGCATGGGGCTCACGCCGCTCGAGGGGCTCGTGATGGGTTCGCGCAGCGGCGACATCGACCCCGCGGTCGTCATGCACCTCGCCCGCCTCGGCTACAGCCTCGACGAGACCGACAAGATCCTCAACAAGCAGAGCGGGCTGCTCGGCCTGGCCGGCATCGGCAGCATGGACATGCGGGACATCCTCAAGGCGGTCGATGAGAACAACGCGCAGGCCGCCCTGGCCCTGGACGTGTTCAACTACCGCATCGCGAAGTACGTGGGCGCCTATACCGCGGCCCTGAACGGTGTCGACGCCATCGTCTTCACCGGCGGCATCGGCGAGAACGTTCCGCGCATCCGGGCCGCCGTCTGCGACCGCCTGACGTTCATGGGCGTGCACCTCGACGCGGCCCGCAACCGCGGCAACGAGCATGTGATCACGCGCGAAGGCGGCACGCCGCGGGCCATGGTCGTGCCGACGAACGAGGAGCTGATGATCGCGCGCGAGACGGTGCGCGTCCTCTTCTCCTAGGATGCCGCCGCGGGGACGCGGCGGCGGTTTCAAGTTTCAAGTTCCAGGTCTCATGTTGGAGCGGAGAGCGTCCGAACCTTGGACCTCTTCCACCCCGCCGCTCCCGCCCTTGGAAACCACCGCTCCCCATCCCTGTCCGGTTTCGGGAACTTGAAACCTGAAACCGGGAACCGGGAACTCCGCTACTCCGTCCACTCCGTCACGGCGGCGATGGCGGCGCAGTCGACGATGTCGTCCACGGAGCAGCCGCGCGACACGTCGTTGAACGGACGGCGCAGGCCCTGCACGATCGGGCCGATGGCCATGGCGCCGGCGAGGCGTTCGGTGGCCTTGTACATCGTGTTGCCGCAGTTGAGGTCCGGGAAGATCAGCACGTTGCAGCGGCCCGCGATCTTCGAGCCCGGGGCCTTCTTCGCTCCGATCTCGGGGATCAGGGCGGTGTCGAACTGGAATTCGCCGTCGATCAGCAGGTCCGGCGCCATCGCCTGGGCCTTGCGGGTGGCCTCGATGACCTTGTCGACGATCGCGTCCTTCGCCGACCCCTTGGTGGAGCAGGAGATCATCCCCACGCGCGGCTCGTCGCCGGTGAAGGCGCGGTAGGTGCGGCCGGTGGAGACGGCGATCTCGGCGAGTTGGTCGGCGTTCGGGTTGATGTTGAGCGCGCAGTCCGCGTAGAAGAGCGCGCCGCGGAAGCCCCACTTCGGATCGGGCATCTGCATGATGAAGAAGGAGGAGGCCGTCCGGATGCCCGGGGCGGTCCGGAAGAGCTGCAGCGCGGGCTTGGTCTTCTGCCCCGTGTTGTGGTTGTAGCCGTTGGGGTTCCCGCCCCCGGAAACGTACCCGTGCGCGTCGCCGGCGCAGACCATCGCGGCGGCGAAGGCGCAGGTGTCCTTGATCCACTCGCGCGCCTGCTCCGGCGTGAGGCCCTTCGACCGACGGAGTTCGACGACCGTCGCGATGTAGGCGTCGAGGCGCGGCGTGGAGAGGACGTCCACCACGTCGACGCCGGCGAGGTCGATCCCGCCCTCCGCGGCGAGCGACCGGATCGCCGCGGCGTCGCCGACGAGCACGGGCTTCGCGTAGCCGGTCTGCGCGAGCTTCGCGGCGGCCTTCAGGTTCCGGATGTCATCGCTCTCGGTCAGTACGATCTTCCGGCCCAGTTTGCGGGCGTTCTCGCGGATGGGCTCAAGCACGTTGGCGGACATGGCCATGGTGTCTCCTTATCGAATCCGGGGCGCGAACCGGCCGCATGCCGGGGCGCAGGGCGTGGCATGGATAGCCGCCGGAGGGGGGGCAAGTCAAGACGGGCCCCGGGCGCCTATTTCCCGCCCTGGGCCTGCTTCATGCGTTTGGCCAGCTGCTGGGCCTTCTTCCGGAGGCTGCGGGAGTTGTTCTTGCCGCCGTCCTTCTTCTGCGCGGCCTTGGGCTCGGACTTGACCTTGGGGGTGTGCGCGGCATCGAACTCCGCCGCGCTGACCCTGCGGTCCCGGTCCTCATCCATCTTCTCGAATTCCTTCCGGCGCTCCATCTGGGTCGCCGGGGCGATGGCGGCGAGGTTCGTGCTTCCTCCGCCGACGAACTCCAAGTTGGTGAGGAATCCGTCGTCATCGCGGTCCAGCCGCCCGAAATCCGTGGGTGCGGGCGGGGCCTTGGCCGGGTCCGCCTTCGCGCCGGCGGCCCAGGCAGGCGCCGCAAGGACGAGGCACAGGCCGAGAACGCATGCGGTCTTCATGGCGCCCCTCATCTCATCTGCCGGCGCATCATGCGCCGGTAGTACTCGCGCTTCTCCTCGAGTTCCTTTTCCTTGTCCCCCGCGGCGGCGGGCGGCGCCCTGGCGGCCAGCTGGGCCTCGGTGTGGGCGGCCCATTCCTTCTCGGTCAGGATGCCGCTGCGGTCCTGGTCGGCCTCCTTGAACGCCTTCCGGAAGCGGGTCTGGTCCTTGGCCGGGAGCGTCGGGGCCTGGGCCGCGGGCTTCCCCATGGCGACGGTCTGCCCGACGAGAAACTCATTCCATGTGACCCCGCCGTCCTTGTCCAGGTCCATGGCGGAGAACGCAGGCCCCTGGTCCTCCTCCGCGGGGGGCTGGGCGGCCTTCTCGGCCGCGGGGGCCTTGCCGCCCGGCGGCGGCGCGGCCGGGTCGTCGGCGGCCTTCTCGGCGGCCGGCGCAAGGGTGCTGACGAGAAGCCCCGCAACGATCCACAGTCGAGCTTTCATGTCGCTTCATCCGGCGCCCACGCGCCGCTCCTGACCCTAGGATGCCCCCCGCCGGGTGCGTTGGCAAGCGCCGAGGGCGCTGCAGCGGAAGCGGGATGGAGAGGGATGGGCGGCCGGCGATCCGGGCCCCGGATCCGGGGGGCGATCCGCATTGAAATCCGGACGGGAAAGCGGGACTGTGGCGGCGCCATGATCCTGTTCGACGCCCATGCCCACCTGCAGGATGCCGCGCTCGCCGCGGACTCCGGGGGCGTGCTGCGCCGGGCCGCCGGGGCGGGTGTGCGGCGCATCGTCGTCAACGGCACGTCGCCCCGCGACTGGGACGCCGTCGCCGCGCTGGCCGCCGGCTCGCCGCTCGTCGCCCCGGCCTACGGTGCGCATCCGTGGTTTCTCGACGCGCTCCCGCCGGACTGGCTCGACGACCTGGCGCGGCGCCTCGCCGGCGACGCCTCCGCATCCGTGGGGGAGATCGGCCTCGACGGGGCGATCGAACCCCGCGATGAGACCCTCCAGCGGGAGGTCTTCCTGGCCCAGCTCCGCCTCGCCCGGGACCTGCGCCGTCCCGCCTCGATCCACTGCCGGCGGGCCTGGGGGACGATGATCGACCTGCTCCGCGCCGAGGGCCCGCATCCGGCCGGACTCGTGCTCCACTCCTACGGCGGGGGGCCGGACCTCGTGCCGCCGCTGACCGAGCTGAATGCGCACTTCTCCTTCTCCGGCACGATCACGCACGCGCGCAACCGGCGGTCGCCCGCGGCCGCCCGCGCCGTGCCCGCCGACCGGCTGCTGGCGGAGACCGATTCGCCGGACCTCCCGCCCGAGGGGCTCGCCGCCCCCGCCGCCGGCGGACCGCCCGTCAACGAACCCGCCAACCTCCCGCTTGTCGTCGCCGCCCTGGCCCGCGCGCGGGCCAGGGAACCGGAGGCCGTGGCGGCGCTCACGTGGGCGAACGGAGTGCGACTCTTCGGATCGCCGCCGGAGGCTGCGCCATGAATCGGTTCTCACGGACCGAGATGCTTCTCGGCCCCGACGGGCTTGCGCGCCTGCGCGACGCGCGCGTGCTTGTGGCCGGCCTCGGCGCCGTCGGATCCTACGCGGTCGAGGGCCTCGCGCGGGCCGGCGTCGGCCGTCTGCGGCTCGCCGATTTCGATGTCGTGCAGGCGAGCAACATCAACCGCCAGCTCTACGCGCTCGAGTCCACCGTCGGCCGGCCGAAGGTCGAGGTCGCCGCGGAGCGCGTCCGCGACATCCATCCGTCCTGCGAGGTCGACGCGCGGCGCGTGTTCATCGACGCCGAAACGGCGCCGGACCTGGTCGCGGGGGGGCTCGACATCGTCATCGACGCGATCGACAGCCTCAACCCGAAGGTCGCGCTGCTCCACGCGGCGCACCGCGCCGGGGTCTGGACCGTCTCGTGCATGGGCGCCGCGACGCGGACGGATCCGTTCTCGATCCGCACGGGCGATATCGCGTCGACCGAGCACTGCCCGCTGGCCCGGCTCGTCCGCAAGCGCCTTCGCCGGCACGGCGTCGCGTCGGGCATCCTCTGCGTCTACTCGGTCGAGCCGCCCCGGAACGCCGTGCCTGCGGACGCCGCCGCCGACCCGGCCCCGCCGGGATTCGAGCACCGGCGCGGCCGCACGCGCCGCCCCCTCGGCAGCCTGTCCACGCTGACCGGGATGTTCGGTCTCGTGGCGGCCACCGAGGCGATCCTGCGCCTGTCGGGCGGGGGCCGGACGGGCTCCCCGCCCTGACCGGAGGGCGGATCACGTCGCCGCGGGCACGTCGGCCAGGGGGATGCCCAGGGCCTCGGCCACGCCCCGCCCGTAGGCCGGATCGGCCCGCAGGCAATGGGCGATGTGCCGGACCTGGATCTCGCGCGGCGCGTCGCCGATGGACCGCGCGGTGTTGCCGAACAGCGCCTGCCGCTGCTCCGCGTTCATCAGGCGGAACAGGAGGCCGGGCTGTGTGAAGTAGTCCGTGTCTTCGCGGTGGTCCCAGTGCGCCGCGGCCCCGTCAAGCGCCAGCGGCGGTTCGGCGAACCCGGGCTGCTGCTGCCAGTGGCCGAAGCTGTTCGGCTCGTAGCCCGGCGTGCTCCCGTGGTTGCCGTCCACGCGCATCGCGCCGTCGCGGTGATAGCTGTGGAACGGGCATCGCGCCCGGTTCACGGGGATCAGGTGGTGGTTCACCCCCAGCCGGTAGCGCTGCGCGTCGCCGTACGAGAAGAGCCGCCCCTGCAGCATCTTGTCGGGCGAGAACCCGATGCCCGGCACGATGTTCGCGGGGTTGAACGCCGCCTGCTCGACCTCGGCGAAGTAGTTCTCCGGGTTCCGGTTGAGCTCCAGGACTCCGACCTCGATCAGCGGGTAGTCCTTGTGGAACCACACCTTGGTCAGGTCGAAGGGGTTGTACGGACAGGTGGCCGCGTCCTTCTCCGGCATGACCTGGACGCACATCGTCCATCGCGGGAAGTCCCCCTTCTCAAGGCTCCCGTACAGATCGCGCTGATGACCTTCGCGGCACTTGCCGATCACCGCCTCGGCCTCGGCGTCGGTCAGGTTCCGGATGCCCTGCTGCGAGCGGAGGTGGAACTTCACCCAGAACCGCTCGTTCTTCGCGTTGATCAGGCTGAAGGTGTGGCTTCCGAAGCCGTGCATGTGGCGGTAGGTCGCGGGGATCCCGCGGTCGCTCATCACGATCGTCACCTGGTGCAGCGCCTCGGGCAGCGAGGTCCAGAAGTCCCAGTTGTTGAGCGCGCTGCGCAGGTTCGTGCGCGGGTCCCGCTTCACCGCGTGGTTGAGGTCCGGGAACTTCAGCGGGTCGCGCAGGAAGAAGACCGGCGTGTTGTTGCCGACCAGGTCCCAGTTGCCCTGCCGCGTGTAGAACTTGATCGCGAAGCCGCGGATGTCGCGCTCGGCGTCCGCCGCGCCGCGCTCGCCGGCGACCGTGGAGAAGCGGACGAAGAGATCCGTCCTGAGCCCCACCTCCGAGAAGATGTCGGCCTTCGTGTAGCGCGTGATGTCGTGCGTGACCGTGAACGTGCCGTACGCCCCCGAGCCCTTCGCGTGCATGCGCCGCTCCGGGATCACCTCGCGGTCGAAGTGCGCGAGCTTCTCGAGGAACCACACGTCCTGCAGCAGCTGGGGGCCGCGCGGGCCGGCGGTCATCACGTTCTGGTTGTCGGGGACGGGCGCCCCCGCGTTCGTCGTCAGCTTCGGCTGTTCGCTCATGGCATGGCTCCTCCAGGACATCATCCTGCATTAGACATTGTCTAATCTAGGAGGTCCGCCCCGCTTTGCAAGAGAAAACGGCGGAAAACGCAGGGGGGCCGGTGCGGTCAGGCCTTCCGCCGGCCGCGAAGGACCACATGGTGCTCGCGCACCTCGAAGGCGCGCAGCCCGGCGAGGCCCGTGACGCGCAGCGCGGTCCAGGGGATATCGTGGATCTCGCCGGTGCGCTCGTCGATGAAGTGGTGGTGGGGCTCGACCAGGGGGTCGAAGGCGAGGACGCCCTCCCGCAACGGCTGGGCCCGGACCAGGCCCCGGTCGGCGAGAAGGTTCAGCGTGTTGTAGACCGTGGCCCGCGAGACCGTCGGATGCCGCCGGCGCACCGCCTTGAGGACATCCTCCGCGGTGGGATGGGCGCGCGAAGCCAGCACGTGCCGCGCGATGGCGATCCGCTGCGGCGTCGGTTGGATTCCGGCGGTCCGGAGGCGCTCGATGAGGGACTTCATGGCGTTCCAATCTACCCCGCCTGCGCGCGTCCTTCAACGGCCCGGCCGGCGGGGATCCGGCCGCCCGAGCGCAGCGTTCAGGGCCAGGATCTGGCGGGCGATACGCCAGCGGTGGACGTCGAACTCCGATGCGTCCCACAGGCCGTCGTGCTTGTACTTCGGCTGGACCCGGATGGCCGCCTCGACCTCCGCGAGTTCGGCCTCCGCCCTTGCCGCGGCGTCGCGGACCGCGGGCCGCTCGTCGCTCCGCGCCCGCTGCAGCGCGTCCTCGAGGGTGTGCAGGTAGCGGAAGTCGTCGTATCCCTCCCGCATCGCCTCCCAGAGCGTGACAGGCACCGGCGTGCCGTCGGGCTCGTGGCGGTTGAGGAAGTCCTGCGCGGAGCCGTCGAGGTAGTTCATCGGGTCGCCGGTGGACGAGGAGTAGATCCACGGGATCAGCGCGCGGTAGCCGGAGCGCCGGAAACCGAACCCGTAGGTCATGCGCGCGCCGGCGACGGGCGTCCGGTTGTTCTCGCCGGAGATGTGGTTGGGATAGCACCACGTCTCCACGCCCCGCGCGGCCTCGCGACGCACGGTATCTGGGTCCACCGAGAACGGCTGCATGCACCACACGTCGACGTGCGGCGCCATCGGCGCGAAGGCCTCGTGGGCGCGGTCGGCGGTGACGTAGGTGCGCACGCCCGCCGCCTTGCAGGCGCGGAGCACCGTCACCATGAACCGCACCGCCGCCGGGTCCGTGGACGGCTCGTCGACGGGGTAGTAGAGGAACTCCGGCCATCCGCGGCGGACTCGCTCGGCCTCGATGGCGCGGACCATCGCGGTCATCTCGCGGGCGAAGGATTCCGGCGGATCCTTCACACCCCGCAGGTGCGACCCGTACCGCCCGCCCGTGTGCTTCGCGTAGACCTCGGCCGTGCTGATGTGCATCGCGACCGGGCCGCGGAAGCCGTAGCGCTTCCAGAGGTCGAACTTCTCCTGGAGCAGGTCCCAGTTGAACCGGAAGTTCCCCTGCGCGTCGGCCGCCGGCGTGGAGCACGACAGCGTCACGTTCCGCGTGCCGTGGGCGATCATGTCGCGGTGCTCCTCCTCCGCCCGCCGGCGGAAGTGAGCCCGCGACACCTCGTCCGTCGCGCCCGGCAGCCGGTCGTAGGGATGATGGTAGTAGATGCCGAAGAGCCGGTTCGTGTCCTCGAGCAGGCGGAACGGGAGGATGCGCAGCGTGACCGGGATCTCGACGCCTCCCTGTGCGCACGCGACCGCGACAACCCCCGTGTGGATCCCCGCCGGGGCGTCGTCGGGGATGCGGACCGTGATCCAGAACCGTGTATTGACGCCCGCCGGAAGGTCCGACGACTCGAACCGCTCGAGCACGTCAGGCGCGACCCACCACCGGTGCATCGTGCTGTAGTTCGGCCGCGCCGGCATGAAACGGACGCGCCGCACGTCGATGTCGCCCGCCGCGAGCGGACCGAGACCGCGGACCGCGACGCGCACGGCGGACAGCGGGCGGAGTGGGCGAACCGTGAAGGTGAAGGGTTCGTACTCGCCGGGCGTCGCGAAGAGCCGGGGGCGCGGCGGCATCTCGTCCGGCCGCGGGGCGTCGTGCGGGAAGACGCACTCGGCCCAGGGCCGGGCGAACACGAGAAAGCCGCGCTCGCGGTCCTCCGCGGACAGCTCGGGCATCGGCCCCGGGGCGGGATCGGGATCGCGCTTCCATTTCGCCCATTCGTCCGGCGGCGCCCACGCACCCGGCTCGTCCGAGAACCGGCGCAGGATCTCCTTCTCGACCCGGGCGTCGTCCGCGGCGGACCAGGCGAGGATCGCGTTGACGGCCCAGAGGCTGCGCGGGACGAGGCGCACCTTCACCGGAAGGGGCCCGGCGGGGACCTCGAACCGGAGCACGCGGAACTGATACCCGCCCTCGAAGCGCAGGCGCTGCTCGCGATCGCCGACCCTCACGGTGAAGTCGAAGACCTGGTCGCGTGCAGCATCGCTGGTGCCGCACACCACGGCGACCCGGCCGCCCTCCGGGAGCGGCGGCAGGACGAACTCGTTCGTGCGGCTGCCGAGCACGGCGTCCTCGGTCAGCGGCGTCGTCCAGATCGGCGGCGGATCCTCCGTGCCGCGGCTGGCGTTGGCGGTGTAGTTCGTGTGGGCCCGCACCTGGGCGCGCAGACCGTCCCTCGCCGCCCATCCGAACGACCCGTCCGGCGCGGCGATCGATTCGACGGTAACGCGCAGGAAGCCGGGCTCGAGCGACGACGATGCGCTGCCCATGTCGTAGAGATGCGGCGCGGCGGCGGCGACCACCGCGATGCCGGTCGCGGCGGCGGCAAGGCAGGCCAACCGGCGGCTCATGGCACGGCTCCTTCCGGGCCCGGGGCCCATGGCGACGCCACGACGGTCACGCGCGCCGGGGCGGCGGCCTCCCGTACGTCCGCCAGCGCGTGAAGGGTGTACTCGCCGGGGTGCAGCGCCGGGAGATCCACCAGTGCGCGGTGATCGCCTCGTCCGCCCGCAAACGTGCTTCGCCCGACCACCGCCGCGCCGTCGCGCAGCTCGAAGCGGAGCGCGGCGCGCGCACCGTCGGGGACGCCGAGCAGCCGGAAGCGGACCGGAAGCCGCCCCGCGTCCGACCAGATCGCGCCCGCCGCGGGGGCGAACTCCGTCAGCGCCGGCTCCCGCGGCCGCACCAGCGCAACCTCGCCGATCAGGAAATCCACGCGGTCCCCGTGGCTGTAGCTGGCGTCGGCGATCGACAGCGTCATCGACGTGACGTCCGAGGGATCGGCGATCGCGCGGACCGGCACCAGGATCTCGCTCCATCCGCCCTTCCTCACCTCGTCCAGCGTCCGGCTGAACGAGCGGGCCTTGTCCGGTGCGCGGATGGACAGTGAGAGCGGCGTGGCCGGCAGCGCGGCGCGCGGGGTCTCGGCCCGGATGCGGAGCCGCAGGTAGTCCCACGCCGACCACTCGCGGTCCGCGGCCTCCCTGAACTCGCGGGCGATCCGCGGCCAGCCGACCGGGTACTTCTCCTCGCCGCCGAAGTGGTCGACGACGATGCTCATGCGAAGCGCGGCGCCGCCCCCGGGGCCGCCGGCCGGCTCCACGGTCACGGTCGATTCCGCCGCGGAGAAACGCGACGTGACGGCTGCCGACAGGAGGACCCGTGATTCCCAGCCGGAGGTGTCCGGCCCGGCCGCCACCGCGGCGCCGAGTGCCGCGCCCAGCCACACGCCACCGCATGCGAGTCCGACGCGCATTTGTCGTCCCTCCGTCAGTCCGCGATCTGCAGCTTGAGGTCGTCCAGGTACACGACGCCGTCGGCGTCGTCGGGCGTGGTGAAGCCCAGCCATGCGATGTCGGCGAACGTCCGGCTGGCGAAGGGGAGCGCGTGGGTGGACCCGCCGCCGGGGCCATGGACGGACAGCGTCCATGCGCCGTCGCCTCCGCCGCCGAGCACGAAGCGCATCTCGAAACGCGTCCACGTGTCCGGCGTGAGCGCGGCGATTTTCTTTCCGCCGGCTGTCACGGCGCCGTCGCGCGCGATGGACAGCGAGGGGCCGGTGTCGGCCGTCTGGCCGCGGCCGCGGACATCGAAGTTCAGCCGCGCGGGGGAGGCGGCGGGCTGGCGCACGGAGAACGTGAAGGTGACGCGGCCCTTCTTCAGCGCGCGCGGCGCGACGTGGATGTAGGGGTAGAACGGCTTTGCGAGGCCCTTGCGGTCGGTCACCTTGAGGCACCGCGGTCCGCGTGTGCCCGGGACCTCGCTCGTGACGGCGAAGCCCGCGCCCTTGTTCTCGGACTCGCGGAAGACGCCCGGTGCCTCGCCGTCCTTCATCAGGTTGAAGTCGAGGTCGAAGCCGCTCAGCCGCGCGAAGTCGTCCTCCGACCAGACGGCGGACGGGGCCCGCGGCGGGTACGCCTTCCCGATCGCGCGCCACGCGGGGTCGCCGTAGAGCCCGGCCTTCGCGATCTCCGCGTCGAACGGCACAAAGTTGACCGCCCTGCACGCGGGGGCGTCCGGGGCCAGCGAGAAGTCGAACGCGGCCGGATCGCGGAAGCCGGCGGGGGTGACGACGGAGTTGGAGTCCTGCCCGGAGGCCTGCCACTCGGCGAAGGACTTCCCGGCGAACGTGAGCGGCGCGTCCGTGAGCCCCTGGTAGAGGTTTCCGCGAAGGACGGGCGGCTTTGTGCCGGGCTGCCAGGCGTGGCCGATTGCGACGCCGTCGCGCGAGACGTAGAGGTTGCCGGCGACCTCGATGTGGTTCGAGGGCCACGTGGCGTCGAGTCCGCCGCGTCCGAAGAAACCGTTGCGGGCGAAGGCGCCGATGTTGTTGCGGACGAGGTTGTCGGTGCCCTTGTTCTGGAAGTAGGCGTGCCATTCGACGTTGTAGACGAGGTTGTTCTCGACGACCGCGCCGCGCGACTGCTCGTCGAGGTAGATGCCCGCGTAGCCGCAGATGTAGGGGTAGGCGACGGTGTCGTGGATGAGGTTGTGGTGGATGTGGGTGTCGAGCGGGCCGAACTGGTAGATGCCGGCGGCGTCGGTGTGGTAGCGCAGGCCGAGGTGGTGGAGGTGGTTGTAGGCGATCTCGTTGCCATACGCGTATTTCTCGCCCTTCCAGGACCAGCGCGCGTCGAGGCCGATCGCGTCCCAGTGGGTGTCGAAGATCTCGTTGTGGGTGATCCGCGTTCGCGAGGCGAAGCGGTTCACGATGCCGTAGCAGCCGTGCCAGATCGTGCCGAGGCGGTGGATGCAGTTGTTGTCGATCACGAGCCCCTCGACCGCGCGCGCGGCCTCGCCGGCGGCGCGGACGGCCTCGCCGGCCTTCGGGTCGCCGCGCAAGGAGCCGAGGTCGGTGACGCCGAGCTGCAGCGCGCCGGCGCCGAGGTCGTGGAAGTGGCACTGGCGGACGGTCACGTCCCGGCACCCGTCCGCCAGCTCCAGCGCGTACTCGCCGAGCTGGGCGAACTCGCACCGCTCGAACGAGGCGTTGCGCAACCCGCGCGCGGCGACCGCGGCGGCGAGGTACATGTGGCCCTGGCGGTAGGCGCCGTTGTGACGGTCCATGTCGCCGTCGAGATGCCGGAACGCGAGGTCGCGGAAACGGAGATGCTCGATGACCCTCCCCGCGACGGCGTCGCCGGCGAACTCGATCATGCGCGACCGCAGGACCGGCGCGACGACGTCGGCGGAGGCCATGTCCTCGCCCGGCATCGGCATGTAGTAGAGCACGCCGGTATGCCGGTTGAGGTACCACTCGCCGGGCTGGTCGAGGGCCTCGAAGACGTTGGCGGCGTAGTAGCGGAAGTTCCGCTCCCAGAAGTCGACGGGGCGGTTGTGGCCGCTGAAGAAACGGACCGTGCGGCGGGCGGGGTCGATCTCGCGGACCCGGTGGATCGTCGGAGTCCACGAGCACAGCAGCACGATGTCGATGTCCGTCGGATTCGACCACGTCGGATCGATGTCCCCCGCGAAGTAGCGCAGGGCCTGGCGCGGATCTCCGCCGGGCTCGCGCCCCTCGGCGCGCAGCACCTTGTCGCCGTAGTTCGGATGACGGGCGCGGGTGCGCGACTGCCCGTTGACGAAGAGCGAATGGAAGACCCACTTCCCGTCGCGCGCACCGGGGACGTCGAGCTGCCAGAAGGGCTTGCCCGGCGTGCGGGTCCACGTGCCGGTCAACCTCGCGCCGCCGCTCAGGACGGCGCGCTCGCCGGGCGCCGAGGCCCACGTCACGGGAGCGTCGGCGGCGCCGGAGTCGGCCGGCGTGAAGACGAGCGGTTCGCGAAGTTCGTAGGTGCCGCCGTGGAGAAGAACGGTCACGGGTGCGGCGGCGGCTTCCCCGCGCGCCATGGCGGCGCGGGCGGTGCCGACGGCCTCCATCGCGCGGGCCGGCGTCGCGAAGGGCCGCGCCTTCGTGCCGGGATTCGCGTCGTCGCCCGCGGGCGCGACGTGGAACGTGTTCGGTTCGGCCGCGCAGCCCGCGGCCAGAAGAACCGAAGCGGCAGCGAGGGCGCGGAGAAGATGGATGCCGGAAGAGTCCATGGTCACCTTGCGCAAGTTCATCATGGTGGAGCTGAATTGCCCGCCGGGGACTTCCTCCGCCCCGGCGCACCTTCACCGACGCGATGTAGAATCGCCTTGAATCGCGGATGATCCCGCACGTCCACGAGATCTCGGTCGGCCGTCACGAAGCCGGCATCGGGCATATTGCCGGTCTGCATCGCCTTCTCCAGCGCGGCGAGGCACTCGTCGATCCGGCCCGCCAGGGCGAGTGCGCAGGCCATGGCGTAGGACGCCGCCCCGGGGAAGAGCTCCTCTGCGCGGGCGCAAATGCCCACGATCTCCTCCAGTGCCGCGGCGCGCTCGGCTCCGGTCGCATCCCGGGCCCGGTCCATGATCGGACCCGTGGACATGGAGAGCGCCCGGGCAACCGGTTCCCGCAGGTCCTTCGACGGCGCCCCGCCGTGGCGCCGGAGGATCTCCGCAACCGCGGCGCGGGAGCCCTCACGACGTCCGACGCGATCGAGCGCCACCGCACGGTTGAGCATCCCTTTGGCAACGGGCTCCTGGATTTCGGCGGGTGTCGCATCCCCAAACCTCGCGAGGAGGGAATCCAGGGTGGTCACGGCGTCCGCCGCGCGTCCGCCGCGCAGATGCATCAGGCCCTTGTCATACAGGGACCACGCCACCGGAAGGAGGACCCTCGGGGACGAATCGTCGCCGAACCGCCGGACCGCTTCATCGTACGAGGCCATGGCCTCGGGCTTCCGGCCCATGCCGGCCAGCGCGCGTCCGCGACCTTCAAAGGCCCACGCGACGGCCTCCCGGTAGTCCGCTCCGGAGGTATCGCCGAACCGCCGGATCACCTCGTCGAAAGCCGCCAGCGCCTCGTCGCGGCGCCGGGCCTGCAGCAGCAGCACCCCGCGGTTGCCCAGCGCCCCCGCAACGTACCGCTCGATCTCCGGCTCGTGCGACTCGCCGAACCGCCGGAAGAACTCCTCATAGGTAGCGAACGCGTCGTCGGAGCGTTTCGAGTCCCGCAGGGCGCGCGCCTTGTCGGCGAGGGCCCGGGCGACCTCGATCCGGAGCGGCGGATGGGGCGAGTCGCCGAATCGCCGCACGACCTCCCCGTACGTCGCGATGCCCTCCCCGGAACGTCCCATGTCGACGAGCACCTGGCCCTTCTGGACCATCGACTGCGCGACACTTCCAAGGGTCTCCGGGCCGGCGGTGTCGGAGAACCGCTCGACCACCGCATCGTAGGCGGCGAGGGCCTTCCCGGGCTCTCCGAGACGGACCCAGAGCACCCCCTTTTGGACCATCGCGCGGGTCAGTTCGTCCAGAATATTCGGATCGCGCTCGGCGGCGAAGCGGCGAATGATCCCGTCACAGATTGAGAGGGCTTCGCCATCGAGATTCATGTCCTGCAGCGTGCGTCGCTTCTCTCCCAATGCCCTTGCGACCCATCGCTGAAGCGTCACGGCGGGCGACTCGTCAAACCGCCGGACCACATCGTCGAACACGGCGATTCCGCGATCGCGTTGGCCGGTCTTGGCCAGCAGCATTCCCTTCCGGATCAGCGCGAGGCCGACCGCGTCGAGAACATCCTCGTCCTGAGAACCGGGGAATGCGGCGACCATGGCATCGAGCGAGGCGAGGGCGGTTTCCGACTGCCCGGCATCGATCTGGAAGATCCCTTTCCTGCACATCGTCCAGGCAAGGTCCTTCCGGATCTCCGTGTCGCGGTCATTCCCGAAGCGTCGGACAAGATCCTCACAGGCGGAGATGGCCTCCTTCGAACGGCCCTCCTGGCCCAGACGCTGGCTCTTCCGCTGAAGAGCCCTGACGGCTTGCCTGCGAAGGTCGGGGGCCCAAGCGTCGGAGAATCGGTTCACGACCTGATCGCAGGTGGCCAGCGCCTCCTCCCAGCGTTCGACACTTTGAAGGATGTTGATCTTGTTGTTTAGCGCGCCGGCAACGGACCGCCCGATCGCAAGCTCAGGCGCGTCGCCGAATCGCCTGACGACCTCGTCGTACGCGGCGAGCGCCTCGTCGTTTCGCCCCAGCTTCCGCAACGCGATCCCCTTGCTGAAGCATGCGGCTGCGGCCCAGCGGCGCACTTCCGTCGACGGATCATCCCCGTAGCGGCTTATCAATACGTCACACAAAGCGATCCTTTGATCCTCCCGTCCCCTCTCGCCGAGGACGTTGCCCTTGTTGATCAGGGTTCTCGCCACGATGTTCCGGAAGGTGTCTTTCGGTTCGTCGGAGAAGCGGCGGAGGACCTCCTCGTAGGCCGCGAGCTCCCCGGGATGATCGCCGAGTGCCCCGAGCAAGACCCCTTTCTTGAAGTACGCGAGGGCTACATGGGGGCGGATGGCGGGATCGGTCGTGTCCCCGAAGCGCCGGATCACCCCGTCGAAGGCCAGAAGGGCCTTGGAGGGCATCCGGACCTGCTGGAGGGCAAGACCGAGATCGCACAATTGCGCCGCGAGGTCGGCCGGGGTGGCGGTGGCAGCGGAAGGGATGCCCGATGGCCCTCCCGCGACCCGGGGCTCGCCGGGGGCCATGGAACTGACGGTCTTCCGCACCGGCGAAGAGACGCATCCCGACAACAGCAAGGCCAGAAGGAACGGGAGGCCCGGAGACCTGTCGCGGACGCTCGGCGCATCCGCACTCCTCTGCGGTCTCCGATCAGGCCCGGTGCCCGCTCCGTTCCGGGGCATGCACTGATGGATCCCGGCGCTCACGCGCGCTCAGGGCTCTGGCGGCGGCTCCGCCGTGGTGGCCGGGGCATCCGCGGGCGGTTCCGCCGGGGGTTCGGGCGACGGAGGCGGAGGTTCGGTTGCGGCATCGTGCGCCGGCGGGGGCTCGGCGTGGGTGGGTTCCCGGCGGCCGCCACGGCCGCGGGGGATCGAGAGGGCGCCGTCGAAGAACTCGATGACACGCCCCTTCTCGATCAGCCAGCGCAGGTGGCCGAAGAGCTCGGCGGCCGCGGCTTCGTCGGAGGCCTTCTCGCCGAGGACGTCCGCGGCCATCTGGTCGCGGTGGACACCCGGGTGGTCCGCGAGGTAGAGAAGCGTGGCGCGGATCGGGGCGATCGCGTGGTCGCCGGCGATGGCCGACGGCGCGACGGACGTCACGAACGTCTGGTTCCCGCCCGCCTTGAAGAAGTGCATGCCCATGTGCCGGAGGGCGGGTCGCAGCGCGATCATCATCGTCAGCGGGAAGCGCTGCTCCTTCGTCCATGCGTCGCGCAGCAGGCGGCGGATGGCGGGATCCTCGATGTCGCGTGCGACGGTGGCCGGGATGACGACCCGGTGGGTCTCCCGGATCTTCGCGGGGGCGATCTGCGATTCCAGCACCTGGCGGGCCTCGAGCCAGCGAAGCGGCGGCGACTCCGGTTCGGCCTTGAGCACGTAGACCCTGCGTTTCGCGTACTCCTGCTTCCACTGGTCGATCAGGGCCGGATCGTGGACCATCTCGAGCTGGCCGCGGTACTCATCCACCGTCAGAGCCGGGAACAGCTCCGCGTGCGTCTCCGACAGCGCGGCGGCGAAGCCGTGGTGGTTGGGCGGTCCGAGGAGGCGGCCGCTCTGGCGGCAGCGGGCGACGCAGGTGAAGTTCCCCGCGGGCGGCTCCTCGGCGACCTCGCGCGTCTCCAGGTAGGCCTCCGCGTGGCGGCCGATGAAGTGGCGGACGGCGGCCTCGCGGGACAGGAAGACGGCCTGGCACTCCGCGCACTGGACGAACGACGGCACGCCTGGCGTCGGTTCCGCGGCCGTCGGATGGGCGCGGTGGAGCTCGATCTTGACGAGGTAGAACTCCGCCTTGCTCAGGAAGATCTCGGCGATCTGGGCCAGGGGGAAGGCGCGCCGGGTGGCGTGCACGCGGTGGGCGACGGCGCCCAACCGCTGGCGCTCCGGAAGGAACGCGACCTCGGCCGGAATCCGGGGTTCGGGCGGGGCGGAGGACCACCGGCGCGGCCCGCCACGGTCGCGCGGCCCGTCGTCCGCCGGCCGCGCCACGGGGGCCGTCGCGGAGGCGGGGGCGCCGGAATGCGGCACGCGGAACTCGCCGCGCGGCGCCTCGGGGCCGCGCCGGCGGAAACGGTCGTCGCGCCCGCCGCGATCCCGCCGCGGTCCTCCGCGGCCGTCGCGGTCGTCGGCGTCCCAGCGGCGCCCGCCGCGGCCGCGCTCGCGGTCGCCCGTCGCGGGGCCGTCGAACGAGGCGTAGGGGTGCTCGGTCGGCGCCTTGCGCGCCCAGGTCGGCACAAAGTTGAGATCGAGGACCAGGTCCTCTTTCGGCGGGCTGGGGCGGTCGTCGTCCATCGCGTGTCCGTTGTTCCGCCTCGGGCGGAACTCCGCCTAGAAAACCCGATCCGGGGCCCGCTGTAAAGGCTGTTGAACGGGAGCGGGCGCGGCGTTGAAGCCGGGACGGGATCGGGTGTACCTTTCGCGCATGCCGGACCCGCCGGCCGGGCGGGGCGGCGCGATGCCATGAGCCGGACACATCCCGCGGTTGCCGAAGCCCAGATGGAGAAGTACTCCTCCGCCAGCACGCTGTCGGACATGGAGATCTTCATCTTCCCCGAACTTCTCTACGCGCTGGTTCTCGCGAACATCCTGTCGCCGAAGGTCTGGGAGTGGCGGGCCGACCCGTGGTTCGCGCGTCTCGACCGGCTCAGCCCCTACCGCCGCATCCTCCGGCTCAAGCAATTCGTGATGGACCACTACGAGTTCAACCTCGACCTCGACACCTGGGGCCTGACCACGCAGCAGCGCGAGGTCGCGCGGTTCCGCCCGTTCATGGACGAGGCCACGATCTCCCGCAGCAACGCGCTCTTCGGTTACGAGGGCGACAAGTACTACTTCGACATGGACATCCGCCGGCACTTCGGCCTCGACAAGTACGGGCGGGACGTCATCCCGTACTGGAAGACGGAGACGGTCGAGGCGATGGACGCCTTCCGCTTCAAGGACGGCTACCAGACCGGCGCCGGCGAGTGCGTCTCGCTGTCCACGCTCTACGCGGCCGCGCTCTTCGTCGTGTGCGGCATCCCTCTCGACGACATCTTCCTGATGGGCACGCCGCTCCACTCGCAGAACTTCGTCCTCGCCGGCGACGGCGTGCTGACGAACAACCGGCGGCTCGTGACGAAGGCGATGTGGTTCAACGGCACGGAGCTCACGCGCAAGGCCCAGCGGGCGCTCCGGCACGAGCAGGTGACCGTCGTCGCCCACCGCACGGGATGGATCCACTGCGTCTACCCCGAGGCCACGATCGCGCCGGATGCGTATGCGCGCCTGGAGGAGGGGTTGCATGCGTTCCTGCGGACGGACATCTCCCTCGAGATCCTGCTCAACTTCCTCCGCGACGCGCCGCACCGGCAGGCGTGCTTCCAACTCCGCCACGACCGCCACGGCCGCACGCTCCACATCGCCGCCGAGAAGGTCTACCACTACGAGCACGGCAGCCCGTACAAGGTCAGCGACGCCACGCGGGAGAAGCTGCTCGCGGACATCGACGAGGACGAGTTCTTCGCGGCGCCGATCGAGGGACGGGTGGTGATCAACGACCTCGAACCCTTTTTCCGCGAACGCCGGGTGGATCCGGCCGACGAGGACTCCGTGCGGCGCCTGATCGAGGCGGTGCAGTGCCACCGGTTCCAGGCGCGGCAGGCCATCGAGGAGATGGTCGCGTTCGCCAGCCTCAAGCCGCGGCTGCCGGATGATCCCGCGTCCCCCCGGCGATTCGTCCCCGGCCCCTCCATCGCGTTGGACTGCGGCATGACCCGTGACCAGGTGATCGAAAGCCTGGAGGCCCAGCGCGCCACGAACCCCGTCGCGGACCTTGCGTTCTACGCCTACCGCGACCTCTCCCGCACCGACTGGGCCCCGTTCCTGAAGGCGGCCATGGACCGCAGCCCCGTCTCCGCGAAGGGGGCGGAGGGCCTTGACGAGGCGGCCCTGGAGGCCCGGCTGCGCGAGTGGCCGGACGAGTCGATCTACGACGGCGCCCGGTGCGCGCAGCCGGACGAGGTCTGGAACTACCGGCGGGGCGACGGACTCGAGAAGGCCCTCTGCCTTGCATCGGTCCTACGGGGCCGCCGTCCGCACGCGGGCATGGAGCTGCACGTCCGGCCCGACCGCGTCGACCTCGCCGTGGAGGGCCGGGTGGTCAGCTGGCCCTCGCGGAAGGGCCTCACGGGCTCCGCGGCGCTGTAGCCCTGACGGTGGCGGACTTCCGTCCCCGCGGCTCGGCGCGCGCCGCCGCCGGGCTTCCGCCGATCCGGTCGGGACCAGGACGGAAGCCCGGCTGCGGCTTTCACCCGGCCATGCGCGCCTCGCGCGGCGGCGGCCGCCGCGCGGCCTGCGCCGGAGGCGGCGGACGGGCCGCGGGCGGGGCCGGCCTGGCGCCGTCGTCCTCCCCCGCGTCCCCGCCGCCCCCCGCGCCGGACAGGAACCGCACCCGCTCCGCCACGACGCGCAGCTTGCTGCGCTTCCCTCCCTCCGGCGTCTCCCACTGGTCGTACTGCAGCTTCCCCTCGACCAGCGCCGGGGAACCCTTGCGCAGGAACTGCGCGCAGGCCTCCGCCTGCTTGCCCCATGCCGTCACGTCGACGAAGCAGGCCTTCCGGACCTCCTCGCCCGCCTGGTTCTTGTAGCGCTCGTTCACCGCCAGGCCGAGATCGACGACCGCCAGGCCGGACGGCGTCTTCCTCAACTCGGGGTCCCGCGTCAGGTTCCCCGTCAGAATCACCACGTTGACCGTTCCCATGGCTCCCGCTCCTTCCTCTGTGGGTCCGGGCGCCTCCGCGGCGTCCGGCCTCATCCGTAGGAAGAAATCACCATGAGGAAATTCCAGAAGTCGTCGCAACAGTCGGCCGCCCGGATGGTTACATGGATAAAGCGCCGGGACGTGGTGACGGCACGGGCGGCGCGGAGGCGCGCGGGTGACTTTACATAGCCATGCAATATGGATAAGTTAGCCTTATGAATGTGAAGACAGCGGATCTGAAGAACAACCTGAGCCGATATCTGCGGCAGATCCGCCGCACGGGCGAGACGATCATCGTATGCGACCGGGACGAGCCGGTGGCCACGCTGGCGCCCCTGGTGCGCAATGCCGACGCCGAGTGGCAACGGTACCGGGCCGAGGCGCTCGCGCGGGCACGGGAGATCGGGCTGCCGATCGACATCCCCCTCCATCGGCCGACGCAGCCGTGCCTGCCCCCGGTGCGGCCCGTCGTGGCGCCGGATGGACGGACGGACATCCGGACGATCGACCTGGTTCGCGGGGGACGCGGCTACTGATGAACCTCTTCTGGGACACGAGTGCGCTGGTGGCCCTTCTTTTCGAGGAACCGCACAGCGCGGAGGCTGAACGGGCCCGCGCTGCCACGACCACGGGGCATGCCTGGCGCTGGATCCGCGTCGAGGCTGCGGCGGCGATGTCCCGCCGGGACGCCTCCGACGAGCGATGGGCGAGGATGGAGGACCTGCTCGCGAGCCTCCGATTGATCGATCTGTCCCCGGACGATCTCGACGTCCTGTGCCGGGTCAACCGGACGTGGCGCCTCCGGGCCGCGGATGCGGGACACCTGCACTGCTTCCGGCGGGCGGCCTACGCGATGCCGGACCTGCAGTTGGTCACGTTCGACGACGAGATGGTCGCGGCCGCGCGGACCCACGGCCTCCCGCTGTGGCAGCCGGGCGCGGATTCCGCCGCCGCGCCCCTCGTTTGCGAGCCTGTCGCCGAGTACCTCTCCGGGCGCGAACGGCATCCCGCCCCGACGCGACGCGCCGGGCGACGGGCCGCCGGTGGCAGGGGATGATGGGCGCGGATGGCGGAACGGCACGTCCTGATGTAGGGTAACCGCCCGATGAGAATCCCATTCTACAAGATGCATGGCGCGGCGAACGACTTCATCCTGGTCGACGACCGCGCGGGGACGTTCCCGATCGGCGACCGCGAGTGGATCGCGCGGATCGCCGCGCGGCGGACCGGGGTCGGGTGCGAGGGCGTGATCCTGATCCAGCCGTCGCAGGGCTGCAGCTTCCGCATGCGGTTCCTGAACCCGGACGGCGGCGAGGTCGAGATGTGCGGGAACGGGGCGCGCTGCGTCGCGCGCCTGGCCCGCGAGCTGGGCGCCGCGCCGGAGCGCATGACGATCGAGACCGTCGCCGGCCCGCTGCAGGCCGAGATGGCCGGCGAAGGTCTCGTGCGCCTGACGATGACCGATCCGAAGGACTGGCGTCCGGCCGCCACGCTGCGCGTCGGTTCCGAAACCATCGCGTACGGGTTCGTCAACAGCGGCGTCCCCCACGTGGTCGTCGAGGTCGCCGACCTGGCCGCCGTCGATGTGGCGCGGCTGGGCGCGGCGATCCGTTACCACGAGGATTTCAAGCCGAAGGGCACGAACGCGAACTTCGTCCAGGTCGCGGGCCCGTCGGCGCTCCGCGTGCGGACGTACGAGCGGGGGGTCGAGGGGGAGACCCTCGCCTGCGGCACGGGCATCGTCGCCTCGGCTCTGGTCCTCGCCCGCGCGGGCCGGATCGCCCTGCCGGCGACGGTGGTGCCCGCCAGCGGCGATACGCTGCAGGTCGGCGCGTCCGTGACGGACGGCCGGTGGACCGGCGTCACGCTCACCGGTCCCGCCGCGCACGTCTTCCGCGGAGAACTCGACTACGCCGGTTGAGGCGGGGCCCGGGGCTCAGGGCGCCGGAGCCGCCGCCGGGGCCGGCGGGGGCGTCGCGCGGAAGGCGTGCAGTGCCTTGCGCACCTCGGTCAGCGTGTTCTTGGCGCGGTCGATCTGCGCCTCGTACCTCGCGATGCGGTCGGTCTCGGCGGGGTCGGGATCGTCCGACACCATCCGGAGCTGCTGCTCGGCGAACCGGACCCGGCCTTCCAGCCGGGCCAGCAGGTCCTCTTCCGATGCGAAGTCGGCGGGATCGGCCTCGTACGATCCGCCGCCCAGCGCGACCTCGATCCGCTGGGCCTTCCCGGCGGGCTTCACGTAGACCACCACGGTGAGCGGGGCCGCGGCGACCGCCGGCGCCCCGGGCCGTGTCAGGCGCGTGTCGACAAGCGCGACCAGCAGGCCGCCGGGCCGGAACGACGGCGCGGCCTGGGCCTGGGCGTCGGCCCTGGCCTGCAGGTTCGTGACGTCCCGCTGCAGCTCGCCTCGCCGCGCCTCCAGGGCGGCCTTCTCCGCCTGCAGGCGACGCATCTCGCCCTGGAGCCGCTCGACCTGCATCTCGGCCCGGGCCCGCTCGAGCTCGTTCTTCTGCATCCGCTCCATCATGATCGAATACTCCACGAGCGGCGTCGGGAGGTTGGTCTCGACCAGGGCCGCCGGGGCGGCGGCGGCCAGCGCGGCGAACACGGCGGCGGGGATGGCGGTTCGATGCATCGTCGGATCTCCGGGCCGCCCGGCCAATCGGCTTGACCGGGCGGCGACTGGGGCCTACTGTATGCGCCGTTTGCGCAATCAGGAAAGGATAAACGACGTCATGGCGATCGAGATCTCCTTGGATGCCAAGTCCCCGGCCCGCGCCCTGGTGATGGAGCTCGAAGGGATGGTCGTGCCCACGCGGCGCGTCATCTTCGAGACCGTCCGCTCGGTGCTGTCGGAACAAGGCGTGACCTTCGACGAAGCCGCCATGATGCGCCACGGGCTGCATGCCGTGCCCGCCCACATGGTGAACGACATTGCCGACCACTTCGGGCTGCGGGCCGCGGCCCGGACCGGGTTGCTCGGCAAGCTGACCAAGGCCCTGTCGGACCACTTCCGGTCGGGGGCGGTCACGATGGCCCTCGGCCTCGACCGCATCCTGGACGCGGCCCGCGGGGCGGGCGCCGTCCTGGGCGTGCTGTCCTGGCAGGAGGAGGAGGCCGCCCGGGCCCTCATCGAGAAGATCGGCCTGATCCGCTGGGACCCGCAGGTCTTCTGCTCGCCCCAGCCCGACCACGAGTTTCCCGGCGCGGATGTCTGGCTGAAGGCCCTCAAGGTCCTCGGCCGGGGCCCGCGCAGCGCGGCCGCCCTCTGCGGCGCGCGTTCGGCCGCGCGGTCCGCCCTCGCGGCGGGCATGCGCGTGGTCGTCGTGCCGGACGAGTTCACCTCCTACCAGGATTTCGGCGGTGTCGACGCGATGACCGATCACATCAGCGACGTCACGGTCGACCACCTGTTCGGCCGCATCTGACGGCCGGGCCGCGGAGGCCCGATGAACCTGCCCGAACGGCCGATCGACAGGCTGCTGGAGATCATGCGCCTGCTTCGATCCCCGGGGGGCTGCCCCTGGGACCGCGAGCAGACGCTGGACTCCCTCAAGCGCTACCTCGTCGAGGAGTGCTACGAGGAACTCGACGCGATCGACTCCGGCGACCGGGCGAAGATCCGGGAGGAACTCGGCGACGTGCTCCTGCAGGTCGTCTTCCAGGCCCAGATCTGCGCCGAGGCCGGCGAGTTCACCTTCGAGGACGTCGCGGCGACCATCGCGGAGAAGCTGGTCCGGCGCCATCCGCACGTCTTCGGCGAGGTCCGGGTGGCCGGGTCGGACGACGTCATCCGCAATTGGGAGGCGATCAAGCGGACCGAGGGCGGAGCGGAGAAGCCCAAGTCGGCCGTCGATGGCATCCCGAAATCCCTTCCGGCGCTCCAGAAGGCCGACCAGGTCCAGAGCCGCGCCGCGCGTGTCGGGTTCGACTGGGATGAAACCCACCAGGTCGTCGCCAAGCTCGACGAGGAGATCGCCGAGCTCAAGGAAGCCCTCGCGGCCGGCGATCCCGACCCCATCCGCGAGGAGATCGGCGACGTCCTCTTCACCGTCGTCAACCTGACCCGCTTCGTGAAGTGCAGCGCCGAGGAGGCGTTGCACCGCACCACCGCCAAGTTCATCCGCCGGTTCCAGGAGGTCGAGCGCCTCGCGCAGGTGCAGGGCCGCTCGCTCGGTGACTGCACCCTCGCCGAACTCGACGCCCTCTGGGACGAGGCCAAGAAGACCGAGAGCGGGGGGGGAGGGGCCGGGCCATGAAGAGACGAGCATTCGTGGGGCTTTCCGGACTGGTCGCGGCGGGCGCAACGCTGGGTTCAAGGCCGGCGGGGGCCGAACCGGCGCCGGCGGCCAAGCCGGCCGCGCCCGTGAACCCCTTCGAGCAGGAGGGGGCGTGGTACAAGGCCGCCCTCCACGTCCACACGACGACGTCGGACGGGGACGTCGACGTGGCGACGCGGCTCGCGCAGTACCGCAAGGCCGGCTACCAGGTCGTCGCGGTCACCGACCACTGGAAGACCAACGACCTGTCGGCCTTCTCCGACGACGGATTCCTCGCGATCAACAGCATGGAGGCGCACCCCCAGACCGGCACCGGCGCGCCCGCGCACCACTTCGTGTGCCTCGACCTGCCGCACCCGTTCGAGCTGTCCAAGACCCTGCCGGCGCAGGAACTGATCGACACCGTGCGCAAGGCCGGCGGCAAGGTCGTCTACGCGCATCCATACTGGACCGCCCATTCCATCGCGGAGATGCTGGAAGTGGGAGGCTACGTTGCGGTCGAGGTCTACAACGGCCATTGCGATCTCGCCAGCCGGAAGGGCTTCAGTCCGGCGCACATCGACCAGTTGTTCAACAAGGGGATCCTGACGGCCGTCACCGCGGTGGACGATGTCCACAAGAGCGCGTGGCTCAACGTGGGCTGGACCATGATCCGGGCCCGGTCGCTCACGAAGGCGGACGTCATGGACGCCTTCGCCCGCGGCTGCACCTACGCCTCCTGCGGACCGGTGATCGAGGACTTCCGCATCGAAAACGGAGTGGTCCGGATCCGTTGCTCGCCTGTCTCGGAGATCCGCTTCTGCTTCGACGGCGCGGGCGGCGGCCGGCCCCATGCGGCCGACGGCGGCGGAACCCTCACGCAGGCGGAGTGGAAGCTATCCGGCGGGCGCAAGGCGCCCCGGTGGGTCCGCGCAGAGGTGGTCGATCCGTCGGGCAAGCACGCCTGGACCAACCCGATCGCCACCGGCCCCGCGGCGTGACGGCGCGCAAGGCGCGCGCCGGAACACCGAACGCCGAACAGCGAACATCCAACATCGAAGTCCGGAAGGCCCATGGGCCGTCACATCTACTGCCCCCTGCGCGCCCCCCCCGAACCTCCGAACCTGTGAACCTCCGAACCTGTGAACCTGCTCCCCTCGGCCCCCCCGCGACTTCCCATCCTTGGAAGCCGCGGCCCGGCACTCGTCCAAGGTTTGGAAACCGGGCGCGTCAGCGCCGGCCCTGGGCCTTGGCGTAGGCGTCCTTGAGCGTGACGGTGCGGTTGAAGACCGGCGCGCCGGGCTTCGAGTCCTTCTCGTCGGCGCAGAAGTAGCCGATGCGCTCGAACTGGAACGCGGCGCCGGGCTGGGCGTCGGCGATCGCGGGTTCGGCGAACGCGGTGACAGTCTTCAGGGAGTCCGGGTTCAGGAAGTCGCGGTAGTCGGACTCCTCCGGCGTGGCCGAGAGGTCCTCGACGCGGAAGAGGCGGTCGTAGAGGCGGACCTCGACCTGCCTCGCGCCGACCTCGGGAACCCAGTGGATCGTGGCCTTGACCTTCACCTTCTCGGTCATCGGCTGCCACGTGCCGTGGAGTTCGACGACGCGGCCGGCGGCGTCCTTGACGACCTCCGTGCAGGTCAGGAACCCGGCGCCGCGCAGGCGGACCGCGCGGCCGGGCGCGAGGCGGAAGAAGTCCTTCGGCGGCTCCTCCATGAAATCCTCGCGTTCGATCAGGATCGTGCGGCCGAACGGGACGGTCCGCGCGCCGGCGGCGGGGTCCTCGGGGTTGTTCGGGATCGCGAACGACGCCGGGGCGTCCGGGGGCAGGTTGTCGATCACGACCTTGAGCGGGTCGAAGACGGCCATGCGGCGGGTCGCGGTGCGGTTGAGCTCGTCGCGGACGCAGTGCTCGAGCAGCGCGACGTCGGTGAGGCTCTCGTACTTCGTCACGCCGACGGCGTCGCAGAACGCGCGGATGGCGGCGGGCGGATAGCCGCGGCGCCGCATGCCGCAGAGCGTCGGCATCCGCGGGTCGTCCCAGCCGGCGACCTGGCCGCCTTGGACCAACTCGAGCAGCTTGCGCTTGCTCATGACGGTGTAGGTGAGGTTCAGGCGCGCGAATTCGGTCTGGCGCGGCGCCGGGTCGAAGCCGAGCGTCTCGACGACCCAGTCGTAGAGCGGGCGGTGGACCTCGAACTCGAGCGTGCAGAGCGAGTGCGTGACCCCCTCGAGGGCGTCCTCGATCGGGTGGGCGTAGTCGTAGGTCGGGTAGATGAGCCACGCGTCGCCGGTACGGTAGTGCGGCATGCGCAGGATCCGGTAGAGGACCGGGTCGCGCAGATGAAGGTTCGGCGAGGCCATGTCGATCTTCGCGCGCAGGCACAGGGAGCCGTCCGGGAACTCGCCCGCGCGCATGCGGGCGAACAGGGCGACGCTCTCCTCGGGCGGCCGGTTGCGGAAGGGACTCTCGCGGCCGGGCTGGGTCGGGATGCCGCGGTAGTCCTTCCACTGCTCCTGCGTCAGCTCGCAGACGTAGGCCTTGCCCATCCGGATGAGTTTCACCGCGCACTCGACCATGCGCTCGAAGTAGTCGGCGGAGTAGTAGAAGTGATCGCCCCAGTCGAAGCCGAGCCAGCGGATGTCGCGCCGGATGTTCTCGACGTACTCCATCGACTCCTTGGCGGGATTCGTGTCGTCCATCCGCAGGTGGCAGCGCCCGCCGAACTCCTGCGCCATGCCGAAATCGATGCAGATGGCCTTCGCGTGCCCGATGTGCAGGTAGCCGTTCGGCTCGGGGGGGAACCGCGTGACGACGCGTCCGCCGTTCTTCCCGGCCGCGACGTCGGCGGCGATCATGTCCCGGATGAAATGGGACGGCTTTTCCTTCGCTTCCTCGCTCATGTCCGTGCCTCGCTCAAGGCGCGCAGACTACACCAGCCGCGTCCGCGGGGCAAACGAGGAGAGCGATGAGCGATGAGGGATGAGTGATGAGCGAGGAGTGCGCCGTCAGGAGCTACTTGGGTGCGGCGGGGGTGGCGGGGCGGACGGGGATGTGGACCTCGTACTTCTTGAAGAAGCCGGGAAGGAACGGTCCGTTCCAGTAGGCCGCGCGCGGCGGGCCGTCCTCGACCCAGCCGGGCTGCTTCGCGAGCCATTCGCGCAGTTCGCGCGTCGTCTCCGCGACGTTCTCCTCGGAGTAGGATCCCCGGGCGCCCGCCGCGGCCACGAGCCGCTCGCCGAGGGCCTCGACCGTCACGCCGTTCGTCGACGGGAGGTCGCCCGGGGCGTCCTTTCCCGCGAAGAACCTCATGACCGCCGTCCGCGTCTCCGTCTCGACCGGCGTCGTCATCGCCACATCGTTCGCCTGGATGTACCGGAACAGCCTGCGGAACAGGCCGTTCTCCGTGCCGAAATAGGGGCCCTCCCGCTCCGCCCTCATCGCGCGGACCGCGGGCAGGGACTTGATCTCGAACGCGCCGGGCTCGGTTCGTTCGTAGGCCTGGTCGTAGGCGTGCGCGCCCAGGGCGGGCGCCGCGGCGGCGGCAATCAGAACCAACAGTCGTTTCATGGCTTCGCTCCTCGACGGTTGAACCTAGACAAAACTACAACACAACAGACGTCGTGCAAGTCGATCGTGAGGTGGGTTCCAAGAAGCAGGCCCTGGAGGGCCGCGTCTCGCCTGCCACTCGCCGCGAAGCGGCGCGTGGTCGCGGCCGTGTCCGTGCGTGCCCGGGTCGCCCGGCCCCGCCGGTGGATCCCGGGCCGGGCCGCGCTTGGAGCCGCGGGCTCCGCGGTGGTAAGCTGCCTCTGCGGCGGGCGCGCAGGGCCGCCGGCGCGGAGGAGAGGCCATGCAGGACTTCGAGAAGCTCGGCGTGTTCT
>CAYODK010000017.1:0-48297 GCA_964402695.1 uncultured Verrucomicrobiota bacterium | reverse complement strand
CCCGGCTGGTTCCAGCCGGTGCTGCGCCTGTGCGATGCGAAGGGCGCCGAGGTGGCCTACGCCGACGACTACCGCTTCCGGCCTGATCCCGTCATCCTGTGTGAGATCCCCGCGGACGGCGAATACGTGCTGTCGGTCCAGGACAGCATCTTCCGCGGGCGCGAGGAC
Organism: uncultured Verrucomicrobiota bacterium; assembly: GCA_964402695.1. GTDB lineage: Bacteria > Verrucomicrobiota > Kiritimatiellia > PWTM01 > PWTM01 > VGWF01. The sequence continues at coordinate 48,129 of CAYODK010000017.1, read as the reverse complement.
TTCGTCTACAGGTTGACGGTCGGCGAGCTGCCGTTCGTGACCAGCATCTTCCCGCTGGGCGGTCGCGAGGGCGCGCTGCCGGAGATCGCGATGAAGGGCTGGAATCTCGAAGGCGCGAGACTGATCCCGCCGGCGGCCGGCGCGCGCGAGGGTGTGGCGCACGTCGTCGCGGACCGCAAGGGGACGATGTCGAACCCGATGCCCTTCGCGATCGATACGCTCCCGGAGATGGTCGAGGAGGAGTCGAAGGGCGCCTCGTCCCGTCCGCAGAAGGTCACGCTGCCTGTCATGGTCAACGGCCGGATCGACATGGCCGACGACTGGGACGTATTCGAATTCGAGGGCAAGGCGGGCGACTCCGTCGTCGCGGAGGTCACGGCGCGGCGGCTGGATTCGCCGCTGGATTCCGTCGTGAAGATCGTCGACGAGGATGGGAACCTCGTCGCATTCAACGACGATTGCGAGGATCTCGCCACCGGCCTCAACACCCACCACGCCGATTCGCACGTGGTGGCGAAGCTGCCCGCGGACGGCACCTTCTTCGTCCACATCGGCGACACGGCCCGCAAGGGCGGCGCCGCCTACGGCTACCGCCTCCGCATCAGCGCCCCCCGGCCGGACTTCGCGCTCCGGATCGTGCCGTCGTTTGCGACGATCCAGGGCAAGCAGGACGCGGGCGTCAGCGTTTACGCGATCCGCAAGGACGGCTTCACCGGCCCCATCACGATCGACCTGAAGGATCCCCCCGAGGGCTTCTTCTCCAAGCCGATGACGATGAATCCGACGCAACTGGTGACGCGGTTCTCGTTCCGCGCCAGTTCGAAGATGGAGGACCGGCTCGTGGATCTGAAGATCGCCGGCCGCGCGAAGATCGGCGATACCGTGATCGTCCGGGAGGCGGTGCCGTCGGAGGATCGCATGCAGGCGTTTCTGTGGCGCCATCTCGTGCCGGCGCAGGAGTTCTTCGTCGCCGTGCATCCCTCGATGGCCGGGGCGATCCCGAAGCGCGAACCGCCGGAGATCCCGGAGTCCATGAAGGCCCCCGCGTCCGCCGCCTCCGCGTCGTCGACAAACAAGGTCAGCAAGAGCTCGATCTCCGGCCGTCTGCGTCAGTTGCGGCGGATCTACGAGGACGGCCTCTTCACCGACGACTTCTACCTCTCCAAGGTCGCCGAGTGCTACCGGGCGCCGTGACCCCGGTGCCGGCCAATGCCGGCGGGGCTCTCTGGGGTCAGTGCGGTCCGGCCGGCTTCTGATCGCCGCCGCGGGGCGGGACCGGTTCGACGGCGAGGTCGGACTCGGGCACCAGGTCGACCGCGACGTCCGCGCCTTGGAGATGCTTGTCGAAGAAGCTCCGGATCAGGGCGGTGACCGCCGGTTTGCCGAAGGCCGGTCCGCCGTGGCCCGAGCCGGGCAGCTTCTGCAGAAGCACGGGCACGTTCTTCGCGCGCAGGGCGGCCGCGAGTTCCTCGCTCTGCGCGTAGGGCACGAGCGCGTCGTGCGTGCCGTGCAGGATCAGGAACGGCGGACTCTCCCGGCTCACGTAGTGCACCGGGCTGACGGCGTCGGTCTTGCTCCGATCGGCGTCGAGGCTTGCGCCGATCAGGCACGAATAGGGATCGGACGGCGTGTTGAACGCGAAGATGTTCCGGACGTTCGGATCGTCCGCGGCCTGCTTCATGACCGTGCTGAAGTCCGCCGGGCCAAAGTAATCGCACACCGCCTGCACGCGGTCGCTCTGGTCTTCGTTGCCGCCGATCGGATCGAACGCCTTCGTCCCGCCGGCGGTGCCGAGCAGTGCGACCAGGTGGCCGCCGGCCGATGCACCGATGACGCCGATGCGGTCCGGGTCGATGCCGTAGCGACCGCGGTTCGCGCGCAGCCACCGGATGGCCGCCTGGCAGTCCTGGATCTGTGCCGGGAAGAGTGCCTTCTGGCTGAACCGGTACTCCACGCTCGCCACGGCGTAGCCGCGGGCGACCATGGGCAGCATCGGGCACCAGTCCTTGGACCCGCCGCGCCATCCCCCGCCGTGGACGCACACGATCAGCGGCAGGGGACCTTTCGCCGGCTTCTCGGGCAGGTAAAGATCGAGCTTCTGCGCCTCGTCGCCGCCGGCCACGTAGGGAATGTCCCGTTCGGCCCGGACTCCGGGCAGGACCCGCGGCGGTTGCGGCACCGCCCTGGCGGGCGAGTCCGACTTGCGCTCCGCAGCGGCATCTGGGGCGGCTGGGACGGTCCGCCAGGCCAGCGCGACGACGGCGATCGCGAGGGTTGGGCGAAGCGACCGGAGGGTGAGAGGGAGGATGGCGTTCATGGCGGTTCTCCTACGGAAGGGGTGCGAGGCGGCACGCCCCGTCGGCATCACAGCGTCCATCCCTCGCGGTACTGCCGCCGGACATAGGCGTTGGCGTCCTTGTCGTTGGTGACTTCCATCTTCGCCCCGTCCCACAGCAGGCGCCGGTACGGGAAGCGCACGGCGAGGTTGCCCATCAGGACCATCTCGGAGAGCGGGCCGGAGACGTCGAAGTTCGAGTCGGCGGCCGGGCCGCCCTTGCAGGCGCGGAGCCAGTCGGCCTCGTGGCCGTTCTCGCCGCCCGGGATCCGCTCCAGCGTGGGTTCGGGGCGCTTGAAGGCCTGCATCGAGGACTCGGGGATCAGGCGCGGGCTCTTGCCGTAGCAGCCGCACACGAGCTTGCCCTTGTCGCCGACGAACAGCACGCCGCCGTCGGAATCGCCCATCTGCCGGCCTTCCTCCAGTTCCGGCGGACGGGGCGGCGTCATGCCGCCGTCCCACCACGTCACGTCGATCGCGGGCATGTCCGCGCGCGCCGGGAAGCCGTAGCGGACGATCGTGGAGCGGGGGAAGTTCTCATTCCTCGGCTCGGTCTTCTTCCAGAGGTCGTGCCAGTAGGTCGAGATGCAGCCCTCGACGCTGACGGGGTACTTGAGCTTCATCGCCCAGACGACGCAGTCGAGGATGTGGCAGCCGAGGTCTCCGAGGGAGCCGGTGCCGAAATCGCACCACGCGCGCCAGTTCCCGGGGTGGTAGGCCGGGTGGTAGGGGCGGTAGGGGGCGGGACCGATCCACTTGTCCCAGTCCATGCCCGCCGGCGCGGGCGGCGTTTCCGTCGGACGCGCCACCTCGATGCTCTGCGGCCACACCGGACGGTTCGTCCACGCGTGGACCTCGCGGACCGTGCCGATGGCGCCGCTCCAGATCCACTCGCAGACCAGGCGCGCGCCGTCGCCCGAGCGGCCCTGGTTGCCCATCTGCGTCACGACCTTGTGTTGCCGCGCGGCCTCGGTCATCGTGCGGACCTCGAAGACCGAATGGGCGAGGGGCTTCTGCACGTAGACGTGCTTCCCGGCGCGCATGCAGGCCATCGCGATCGGCGCGTGGGTGTGGTCGGGCGTCGCGATGACGACCGCGTCGATGTCCTTCTGCTTCTCCAGCATCTCGCGGTAGTCGACGTAGGTCTTCGCGCCCGGGTGCTCCTGGAAGGTCTTCGCGGCGTAGTTGGGATCCACGTCGCACAGCGCGACGATGGCGTTTCCGTCGGCACAGCGCTTGAGGTTGTTGCGGCCCATGCCGCCGACGCCGATGCCCGCGATGCCGAGGCGTCCGCTGGGCGGGGTCTGCCCGCGGAGCCCGAGCACGTAGCCCGGCACGATCTGGACGGCGGCGACGGCGGCGCCGAGGAATTTCCTGCGCGAGAGCCCGGGGGGTCGGCGTGTGGGTCTGGCGTTCATGGCGGCGGATTCCTTTCGATGCATGGTGCAGCTCCAAAGCCGGGGCGGGACCGGTGCTGTGCCGACGCGACAGGCTTTATGCCAGATGCGACATCCAAATCAAGTCCGGACGGCGTCGGTGGAGCCGGTGGCACGACGCCCTCCCGGGCCGTCCTCCGGAAAGGAAATCGGGAGGGTCGCGCGCCGCGCGACCGGATCCATGCGCACATCACGCGGGACTTGTCCGTGTGCCTGGTGCCTGGCCGGGGATCAGGGTTCCGCGCCGTCTTGCGTTTTTCACGATCCTCGGTCAGCCTCCATGGCATGAGCACGAGACGCGAGTTCCTGCGGCGGGGCGGGGCCGGGGCGCTGGGGATGGCGATCGGGGCGGCGCGTGCGCCGGCGGTGGGGACCAAGGGGCCGGTCATTGAGAAGGTCGTGCTGCGCCGGGCGGACGACGAGGGGCCGAGCTGGTTCCACCCCCGGGCCTGCATGATCCCGAACACCGGCGACGGACTGCCGCGCGCCTTCATGACGCTCCAGCCGATCATGGGGTCGGACTATTTCGGGCCGGTGCACTGGACGACGTCGGACGACCGGGGCCGGACGTGGAGCGAGAAGCGTCCCGTGCCGCCGCTCGGATGGGAGCCTGCCGCCGACGGAGGGCACGAGGGCGTCTGCGACGTCGTGCCGGAGTGGCATGCCGCCAGCGGCTCCGTGCTGGCGCTCGGGCACAACGTCTTCTACCGCGGCCCGAAGTTCGAGAAGAACCAGCCGCCACGGCGGCCGGTCTACGCGGTGTGGAAGGACGGGGCGTGGGGGCCGCGACGCCACCTGGCGTGGGAGGATCCGCGGAAAGGCCACATCTACTCGAACGGCTGCGGCCAGCGCGTCAACCTTCCGGGCGGCGACGTGATCATGAGCTTCACCTTCGGCGCGAAGGACACGCCGCGCTGCGTGTGCGGCGTGCGGTGCTCCTTCGATGGGAGCGAACTGAGGGTGAAGGAGACCGGCAACGCGCTTTCCAACCCGAAAGGCCGCGGGTTGCTGGAACCCTCGGTCACCCGGTTCGACGGCCGCTACTTCATCACGCTCCGCGCGGAGGACGAACGGGGCTACGTCTCCACGAGCGGGGACGGCCTGGACTACGCGCCGCAGCAGGCGTGGGTGTGGAACGACGGCGAACCGCTGGTCATGTCCACGACCCAGCAGCATTGGATGGCGAGGCCGGACTCGCTGTGGCTGGTCTACACGCGCAAGGACGCGTCGAATGTCAACGTGATGCGCTGGCGTTCGCCGCTGTTCATGGCGCAGGTGGACGTGAAGACGCTCCGCCTCCTCCGCGCGACCGAGACGGTCGTCCTGCCGCTTGTCGGCGACGGGATCGGCGCGCCGAATGAGGTGCCGATCATGGGCAACTTCCATGTCACCGACGTCGCGCCGGACGAGGCGTGGGTGACGGTCGGCTCGTGGCGCCCGAAGGGCGGGCTGCGCGGGGACCTGCTGATGGCGAGGGTGCGGTGGGGGTGAGCGAACGCCGAACATCGAACACGGAACGTCGGACTCAACAGCCAACAGCCAATCTCCAACAACCAACATCCAACAGGGGAGAGAAGGGGATGGACATGAGAGAGATTGAGGGGCGGCGGGGGTTTCTGAGGAGCGTGGCGCGGGGCGGGATCGGGATGGGGTTGGGCCTCGCACCAGCGGCCCGCGCCGCGCGCAGGTTGTCGGCCAACGAGAAGCTCAACATCGGTGTGGTCGGCGTGGCCCGGCGGGGAGCGGAGAACCTGAAGCACGTCGCCGGCGAGAACATCGTCGCGATCTGCGACGTGGACGACGCGCTGCTCGCGCCGGTCGCGACGAGGTTCCCGCAGGCGGCGACCTACAACGATTTCCGGCGCATGCTGGACCGCACCGACCTCGATGCGGTCGTCTGCTCGACCCCCGACCATACCCACGCGGTGGTCGCGGCGATGGCGCTGCGGAGCGGCCGTCACGTCTACTGCGAAAAGCCGCTTACGCGCACGGTCTCCGAGTGCCGGATCGTCCGCGAGGCGGCGCGGAAGGCGGGGCTGGCGACGCAGATGGGGACCCAGATCCACGCGGGGACGAACTACCGGCGCGTGGTGGAACTCGTGCAGTCCGGCGCGATCGGGCCCGTCGCCGAGGTGCATGTCTGGTCGGCCGCGAAGTACGGGAACGTCGAACGGCCGTCCGACACCCCGTCCGTTCCGGGTGGCCTTCACTACGATCTGTGGCTCGGGCCCGTCGAGGCGCGGCCGTACCATCCGGCCTATCTCCCGGGGACGTGGCGCAGCTGGTGGGCGTTCGGGGGCGGGGCGCTGGGCGATTTCGGCTGCCACTACATGGACCTGCCGCACTGGGCTCTCGACCTGCGCGCCTGCACGTCGGTCGAGGTCGTTGACGGTCCGCCCGCGCACGCGGAGTCCGTGCCGCCCTGGCTCGTGCTCCGCTATGCGTATCCCGCGCGGCGCGGCAAGCCGGCGGTGAGCCTGACGTGGCACCACGGCGGCCGCCGGCCGGCGCTTCTGGCGTCGGTCCTTCCCGGGGCGGAGAAGAAGGTGGACGGGGAGAAGAAACCGCTCTGGAACAGCGGCGTGCTCTTCGTCGGCGCGAAGGGGATGCTCCTGGCGGACTACATGAGATTCCTGCTGCTGCCCGAGGACCGGTTCGCGGGCTTCGAGCCGCCGCCGCCGTCCATCCCGGACTCGGTCGGGCATCACGAGGAGTGGATCCGGGCCTGTAAGACCGGCGCGCCGACGACCTGCAACTTCGACTACTCGGGGGCGCTGACCGAGACCGTGCTTCTCGGCAACGTCGCCCACCGCGCCGGCGCGAAGCTGGCATGGGACGACCGGGTGCTGCGCGCGACGAACTGCCCCGCGGCGGAGGAGTTCGTGCAGCACCGGTATCGGAAGGAATGGCGCGCGTTCCTGTAGCTGCGACCGCCGGTCGCGGCTGCCGGCATCCGCAACGCTTGCCGGCCGGGACCGCCGGTCCCGGCTACAGCCGTCGATACGGGGGCGAACGGGCGGGGGAGCGTCCGGTCGGATATGTTGCTTCCGTCATCACTTCGGCTTGCCTTGCCCTCCCGTCTGCGGCATCGTGAATGGAATTACCGATTCGTCCGCGGTCGCGGACGAATCGGTCCATGGGAGTCCGGATCATGAACGCTCGGCTGCTGTCGGTCCTCATCCTCGCCGCACTGGCGGCGGACTCGAACGCCCAGAACAACACGCCTCCGGCGGGCTTCACGGCGCTCTTCAACGGGAAGGATCTGTCAGGCTGGTACGGATGGGGCACCCGGAATCCGACGGACCTGGCGAAGATGACGCCCGAGGAACGCGCGGACTACAAGCGGAAGTCCGTCGAGGGTGGGCTCGACGGCAAGGCGGGTTCCGATCACATCAACGCCCACTGGAAGGTCGAGGACGGCGAGATCGTCAACGACGGGCGCGGGCTCTACCTGACGACGGAGAAGGACTACGGCGACTTCGAATTGTGGGTCGAGTACAAGGCGCTGCCGGACGGCGACAGCGGCGTCTACCTCCGCGGCGTGCCGCAGGTGCAGATCTGGGACAGCACGAAGGGCGACCCGCGCGGGCTCGGACAGGACAAGGGCTCCGGCGGCCTCTGGAACAACAGCCCCGGCGCGCCGGGCAAGGATCCGTCGAAACGCATGGACAAGCCCTTCGGCGAATGGAACAGCTTCAAGATCACGATGGTCGGCGAGCGGGTGACCGTGATCTTCAACGGCGAGAAGGTGGTCGACAACGCCGTCATGGAGAACTACTTCGCCCGAGCGGCGTTCCAGAAGGCGAGGAAATCCGGCGAGATCACCGATCCGAACGCGATCGTCGACCCGATCTTCGCGAGGGGGCCGATCCAACTTCAGACGCACGGAAGCGAGATCCGATGGCGCAACGTCTTCATCCGCGAGATCGGCGCGGAGGAGGCGAACCGGATCCTCGCGGCGGGCGAGGAGGGCTACGCGCGGCTCGACAACGGGAAGGATCTTTCGAACTGGCAGGGGGCGGTGGACAACTACGAGGTGAAGGACGGCTGCATCGTCTGCAAGCCCGGCAAGGGCGGCGACCTCCTGTCGAAGGAGGAGTACGGCGATATGGTTCTTCGCTTCGAGTTCAAGCTCCCCCTCGCCGGCAACAACGGCATTGCGCTGCGCACGCCCCCGACCGGCGGATCGGCCTCGCAGGGGCTGGAGATCCAGGTGATCGACAACGACGGCTACAACGCGAAGGCCAAGACGCCGCTGAAGCCCTACCAGTACCACGGCTCGCTCTACCACTGCGTCGGCGCGAAGCCCGGCTACCTGCGCCCGGTCGGCGAGTGGAACTTCGAGGAGATCCGCGTCGAGGGGCAGCGGATCCAGGTCACGCTCAACGGAACGAAGATCCTCGACGTCGACATCGACAAGATCGACCGCAGCAAGCTCTCCGCCGTGCCGAAGGGTCTCGACCGCAAGACCGGCCACATCGGCTTCGCCGGCCACAACGACCCCGTCGCCTTCCGCAACTTCCGGGTCAAGAAGCTCTGACGCGGGTCGGCGAGACCGGCAGGGGCAGGACGTCATGTGCGAATTCGCCATGCCCGGTGGCGCTCGATCGGTCGGTGCTCGCCTGCTGTGGCTCAGGGTCTTTGCGGCGGCCGGGGCCCTTTGGGTCGCGAACGGGGCGGGGGCGGCTTCGAATGCCGTGCCGTACCGGTGTCTGTTCAACCACGAGCTGTTGATCGTCAGCCACAAGAAGGACAACAGCCGCGAACACATCCAGTCGTTCGTCGCCAAGCTCAAGGATACGGACGTCGACGCGGTGATGTGCTGTCCGACGATGTGGAAGATGAACGTCTACCCGTCGAAGGTCGACCGCGACTGGACGAAGTGGAAGCCCGGGCAGCCGCCGGGCAAGTTCCCGTCGTTCGATCGCGTCATGGAGTACCTGCATTCCGGGGGCGACCCGGTGCGCGACACGCTCGACGCCTGCCGGGCGAACGGGAAGGCGTTCTTCATCTCGTACCGGATGAACGATCACCATTACGCGACCGACCTTGCGTGGCCGACCCACACGGCATTCTGGCGGGAGCATCCGGAGTACTGGCTGGGCGACACCGACACGTCGCCCTTCACCCGGGCCGACAACATCCGGCTCTTCAACTACCTTGTGCCCGAGGTCAGGGACCATTTCTTCGCGATCCTGGAGGAACTTTGCACGGGCTACGACGTGGACGGCCTGGAGCTCGATTTCCAGCGGTTTCCGAAGTTCTTCCCGTCCACCCGGCTGGCCGAGGGGACGGCGGTGATGACGGAGTATCTCGCGCGGATCCGCGCGATGCTCGACCGCGTCGGCGCCGGTCGGGGGAAGCGCCTCCCGATCTGCGTGCGCGTGCCGGAGACGCCGGCGAAGTGCCTCGAGGCGGGACTGGACGTCGCCGCGTGGGACGCGCGCGGGCTGGTGGACATGGTCAACGTGTCCTCCTTCTACATCCACACGATGGAACTCGGCCTCGAGGCGTTCCGCACCGCGGCGCCGCGCGCGCGCATCTACGGAGAGATGAACTACGTTACGGCGCAGAACTCGAAGGTCAGCACGTTCGCGCGGCGCTACACGACGACGGAGATCTACCGGGGCACGGCGCTGAACTTCCTCGCGCGCGGGGCGGACGGGCTGAGCCTCTTCAACTACGACTACGTGCCGGACAAGCTGCGAGTGCCGATGGCGGCGGGATTGAAGGGAATCACGGACGAGCGGTTCCTGCGCGCCGCGTCCAAGGCCTACGTCGTGACGCCCGGCTTCGGCAGCCTGCCGGCGACGAATGCGGCCGCGATCGACGTCGTGATCCCGGACGATGTCACCGGGGCCGGCTTTGCGGAGGCGGTGCTGCGTGTCGAGACGCGGCGGGCCTGCACCAACCTGCCGGTGGTCGCGGAGCTCAACGGGAAGTCCCTCGATCGCTGCGGCCGCGCGGAACCGGAGCTATTCCCGCCGCTGGCCCGGAACGCGGGCTACGCCGCACCCGGGACGCTCGCGTTCTTCGCCGTTCCGCTCGACCGGCTCGTCCCGGGCAGGAACCGCATCGCTCTCGGCGGAGGGGCGGACGCGAAGCCGCCGATCCAGTTCGTCTCGATCGAACTGGGCCTGTACCGGCGTTGAGGCGGAATGACTCACCTCCCGCGCCGGGAGTGCGACGGACCCGGCGCTTCGGCGCGGGATGCGGAGCCGACGTCGGCATAGAGGAAGCGGTCGGGGCGGACGATGAGGACGCGCGGGGCGTCGCGCCGCCCCGGTGGATCGGTGAGGGCCGGAGCTCCTTCCGAATCCGCGGGAAGGTCGACAAACCGGGCTCCCAGGCTCCTCCAGCGGTCGAGTTCGGCGCCGCCGAGGAGCCGCCCGGCGCCGTCGCCGATCGAGACGACGGCGAACCCGGGGCCCAGCCACTCGTCGAGGAGCCGCCCGTCCGGCATGCGCGGCTGGAGGATGTAGGTTCCGGCGGCGCCGCCGGGCCGGAGGAAGCCGCGACGGTAGGCGGGGGCGATGTGACCTCCGCGGATCTCGGACATCCGCTTGAGCGGCGGCACGGCCTCCGTGAGCCGGAACAGCGAATGGCTCAACGCCTCGTGGAGCCGGTTGCCCGGCATCATGGCCCGGCCGAGGCGCCGTGCGAGGCCGAGCATGCGGAGCTGGTGCGGGCGGCGCTCCTCCTCGTACGTGTCCAGCAGCGAGGCCGGCAGCCGGCGCCGGGCGACCTGCGCCAGTTTCCACGCGAGGTTCGCGGCGTCGCGCAGTCCCGTGGCGAGGCCCTGCCCGGCAAAGGGCGGCGTGACGTGGCACGCGTCGCCGGCGAGCATGACCGGGCCCGACCGGTACCGCCGGGCGATGCGCGAACTGTAGGCGAACGCGAGTTTGCGGACGATGCGGTAGTCCCCGATGGGCTTCCGCGACTCGATCAATCCGCGGATGCGGGCATCGTCGAGGAAATCCTCGGGTCTCTCGCCCCGTCGAAGGAGGAACTCCCACCGGCGGAACCCGTGGGGCAGTTGCATCGAGGCCGTCGGACGGCGCGCGTCGCACCAGACTTCGACGCCCTCGCGCCGGTTCTCCCGCTCGGCGGCCCCGGAATGGACGTCGACGATCAGCCACGGGGTCGGGTAGGTCCGGCCGTCCATCGGAATGCCGAGGGCCGAGCGCACCGTGCTGCGTCCCCCGTCGCAGCCGACGCCGAAGGTGGCCTGCTCGGTCCAGGGCCGGCCGGCCAGGTCGGTTCCCGAGAAGCGGGCCATGCCCGCGGAGGTGTCCACGCGCTCGACCGTGACCCCGCGGCGGACCTCGACGTGGGGGAACCGCCGCGCGCCCTCGCGGAGGACCTCCTCGGCGCGATGCTGCAGGAAAACGAGTCCCCGGGCATAGCCGTAGGGACGGCCGTGCTGGGTCATGCGGAAGAGCGGGTCGCCCGCGGACGATCGGTAGGTGAAGACCGTGTCGCCCTCGTCGCCCTGGTGGACGTGGGGCAGGATCGCGTCGACGAGGCCGCACGCCTGCCAGATCCGGAGGCACTCGTCATCGAGTCCGACGGCGCGCGGCGTCACGACGGGCTCAGCCAGTTTCTCGAGGACCAGCGTCCGGATGCCCTGCAGGCCGAGCAGGTTGGCCAGCGTCAGACCGACCGGGCCCGCCCCGGCCACGACGACGTCCCACGGGACTGCCGCCGGATCGTTCATGCGGGCGGCGTGCCGGTCCGCGCGGGGACGCGGGCGACCTGCTGCGCGACGGCCCCGAGCCAGTAGTCGTGGCTGCGGTAGTCCTCGAACCCCAGGGTGCGGAAGATCGCGGCCATGCCGGCCTGGTCCGGGAAGTACTTGTTCGATTCCGGCAGGTAGCGGAACGAATTGAACTCGCCGCGGTGGAAGACCAGCTTCCCGATCACCGGTGCGATGTGGTGGAAGTAGACCCGGTAGAGGGCGCCGAAGAACGGGTTCGAGGGCTTGCCCTGGTCGATGTTGGAGACGTAGCCGCCGGGCCGGACGACGCGCATCATCTCGCGGAGTCCCGCCTCGAGATCGGCGAGATTGCGGAGCCCGAAGCTGATCACGGCCGCGTCGAACGCGGCGTCGGGATAGGGGAGGTGCAGGGCGTCGCCGGTCACGAACTCGATGGTGGCCAGTCCCGCGGCCTTCCGGCGGGCCACCTGCAGCATGGGCGCGGAGGCGTCGAACGCGACGATGCGGGCGTCGGGGTGGGTTCGGGCGAGTTCGATGCTGATGTCGCCGCTGCCGGCGCAGACGTCGAGCACCCGGGCGGCGGGAGGAAGCGGGATGCGCGCGCAGGCGGCGCGGTCGATCGCGGGCTTCGTGCCGAAGCTGTGGAGCGCATTCGTGGCGTCGTACTTCTCGGCGAGCCCGTCGAAGAACTGCCGGTTGTACTCGGCCCAGGAGCCGGCCTTGAAGTACCGGTCGAAGCCGACGTCGCGGATCAGCCGGAGCTTGGCCTGGTTGTCGTGCGCGCGCATGTCAGTACCCCTGCCGTCCCCGCCGGACGGCGTCCTCGATCATCCGCGCCCTCGCGGCGTCCCCGCAGGACTTGACACCGGCGTAGCAGCGCCGCCGCACCGGCGAGAACCCCACGAATTCGAAGATGGACTTGCGGGCCATGCGCCAGAAGTGGTCGCCGTGGACGATCAGAGTGTAGAGCCACGGGCTGCTCTGCGTGTAGATCAGCGTGGTGGAACGGCCCGGCAGCAGCTTGACCGGGATTCGCCGCGCCGGGTCGAACCGGTGGGAGAACCCGCGGATGAACGTGCGGTCGATGAAGCCCTTCAGCAGCCCGGGCAGTCCGCCCCACCACATCGGCGCGACCCAGACGACGTGCGTGCTGGCGCGGATCCGTTCCTGCATGGCGAGCAGGTCGGGCTCGAGGGGCTGCTCCTGGCGGTAGCCGTACCGCAGGATGGGGTCGAAGCGCAGGTCGCGCACGGCGGCGACGTCGATCTCCCGCGACGCCTCGCGCGCGCCCCGGGCGTAGGCTTCCGCCAGGGCCGCGCAGAAACTCCCGGCATCGGGATGGCCGTCGATCAGAAGGATGCGTTCGGGTGAGGGCATGGTCACTCCCATTCGAGCAGCAGTTGGTGGGCGGTGAAGCCGGGACCGTAGCTCATCACGAGGGCGCGGCCCGGGCGGACGGGATCCGCCATGTAGGATCGAAGGATGAAGTGGATCGTTCCGCTCGACAGGTTGCCGTGACGCCTCATCACCGCGCGGGACAGGTCCAGGTGCTGGTGGTGCGGAGCGAGGAGGCTCTCGATCTTGTCGAGGATCTTGACCCCGCCGGGGTGCACGAGGACCTGGTCGAGGGTGTCGAGCGTGGCGCCGTTCCGGCGCAGGAACGGTCCGACGATCTCGTCGAAGTGGTCCTCGATCACCTGGGGGACGCATCGGTCGAGGTTCATCAGGAAGCCGGTGTCCGTCAGCTGGTACCCGAGGATCTCCGTGGTATCCGGGATCTGGCGCATCTCGGCGTCGCGGATGACGGGGGAATCCGGCGGCCCGTCGCCGAGCAGCACGCAGCCGAGGCCGTCGCCGAAGATCGCGGTGCCGATGACGTTGTCCCACGAGAAGTTGTCGAGCTGGATCGTGTTGCTGGGGAACTCGACCGACACCAGGGCGGCGCGGTGTCCGGGGTGGGCGGTCAGGTAGTCGAAGGCGTAGATCATGCCGGCGGCGCCGCCGGCGCAGCCGATCTGCGTGATGGGCATGCGGCGCAGGTCGCTTCGGAGCCCCAGCCGGTTCGCAAGGTGGGCGTCGAGGGAGGGGATCATGTGGCCCGTGCAGGACGTCGTGATCAGCAGGTCGAGGTCCCGGGGGGCCCAGCCGGCTCCGGCGAGGGCCTCCCGCAGGACGCGCGCGCCAAGCTCCACCGCCTTCGTCGCGTAGAGCCGGTTGCTTTCGGCGAGCGAGCGGCGGCTGAAGATCACATCGGCCGGGGCGACGGTGTGCTTCTCCTCGATGGCCGCGGCCTCGAAAATCCGGCGGGCCTTCTCGCGGAACCAACGCGGGCGCCCCGAGACCCATCGGTCATAGGCGGCCATCGCTTCCTCGGACGTGTGCGCGTGTTCGGGCAGCAGGGTGTGGACGGTGACTACGCGGGGAGGCATGGGTCATTTCCGCAGGCGGCCGAGAAGCGCCCGGATCTCCTCCTTCTTCAGCGGATCCTCCGCGTGGCCCGGCCGGTCGGGAAAGGCAAGGGCCTGCTCGAGATGCTTCAGGGCTTCGTCCCGGCGGCCTTCGTCCATCAGGTACTCACCGTAGCGGTAGTGGGTGTCCAGGCAGGAGGATGCCGCGATGGCCTTCTGGAAATGCACCTCGGCTGTCTTGTCGTTGCCGAACGAAACCGGCCATCCGGGGACCTTGTGATACAGCATGCCCAGCGCGTTGTGCGCGACCGGGCCGGCCACGCGTTCATCCATCGCCAGCGCGGCTTCCAGCAGGCCCCGGGCCTCCTTGACGCTGGCCAGCGCGCCCAGGCCCTTGTGCTTGGCGCCGGCGGAGAGGGCGATGCCCTTCCATACCAGCGGTTCCGGCCGCTTCGGATTCTCGCGGGCGAGGGCATCGGCCTGGGAGGCGAGTGCGTCAAAGGCGGCGGCCTTGTCGCCCTTTCCGTGTTCGATCGCCGTGACGCGGTACCGGATGTCGGCGATGCCGGCGGCCAGCGGATCCCCCGGGACGGTGGGCTCGGCGGCGGCTGCCGCCAACGCCAGGCCCGCACAGGAGGACAGGATCGTTCGAAGTCTCTGATGCGAGGTGTTCATGGTTGCAGCCGAGATAAAAACGCTACCAAAGTACTTCAGATTTCGCGCCGTGCAAGTTGGACGGAGCCGGATCGATCCCGGGATCAGGGCGGACCAAACGGCTCGCGGTGGGGCTGGCCGGACTCGTAGAGGTGGATGCGCTGGGCAAGGGCCTCCGCGAGGGCGTCCTGTCCGGTGCGTCTCGCCAGTTCGAAACCCTTCCGGGCCCAGTCGACCGCCTTGTCGAAGTGCCCCGATTCCGCGTAGGCGGCGCCCAGGGTGTCCAGCACGGCCGGGTCGCTCCCGCGGGTCAGCGCGAGCGCCTTCTCGGCGGCGCGCAGGGCCTCCGTTGCGTCGCGAACGCCGGGGTCCTCGCTGGTGGCCAGGGCCCATGCCAGGTTGTTGAGCGCCTGCGGATCCTCGGGGCTCCGGCGGGCCTCCTCCGTGCAGGATCGGACGAATTCCCGGAGGGGTTCGAGCAGTTCCTGGCGCTTCGGCTCGATGGGCGCGGCCAACGGGGGGAGAGGGGGCGGCGGGTTCAGGCATTCGGCGGGCGGGGGCTCCAACACCGAATCGAGGTCCAGCCGGATGCCCACGGAGGCGAACCGGCGGAGCAGCCCCGACTTGTCGACGGCCTTGGTGTAGGCCTCGCGCGGCGTGATCAGGCCGCGCTTGACGAGGTCGAGAAACGCGTCGTTGAACGTCTGCATGCCGACGCCGGACCCGGTCTCGATGGAGGATCCGATCAGGTGCGTCTTGCCCTCGCGGATGTTGCTGGCGACGGCCGTCGTCGAGACGAGGATTTCCATCGCGGCAACCCGGCCCTTCGGGATGCGCTTGCAGAGGGTCTGCGCGATGACGCCCTTGAGCGAATCGGCCAGCATGGCCCGGATCTGGTTCTGCTGGTTCGGGGGGAACTTGTCGACGATGCGGTTGACCGTCGAGATCGCGGTGTTGGTGTGGAGGGTGCAGAGGACGAGGTGGCCGGTCTCGGCCGTCTCGATTGCGATCTCCATGGTCTCGAGATCGCGGATCTCGCCGACGAGGACGATGTCGGGATCCTCGCGCAGGGCCGCCCGGAGCGCCGTGGCGAAGCTCCTCGTGTGGGAATGCACCTCGCGCTGGTTGATCAGGCACCGGCGCGGGACGTGGACGAACTCGATCGGGTCCTCGATCGTGATGATGTGGTCGGGCCGGCTGCGGTTGATGATGTCGATCATCGCGGCCAGCGTGGTGGACTTGCCGCTTCCGGTGGGGCCGGTGACGACGACCAGGCCCTTGGTGAGAAAGCAGAAATCACGAACCGCCCGGGGCAGGCCCAGCTGCTCCGGGGTCGGGATGACGCTCGGAATCAGGCGCAGCACGCCGCCGACGCCGAAGCGGTCGCGGAACACATTGACGCGGAATCGGCCGACGCCGTCCAGTTCGTAGGCGAGGTCGGTGTCCGACCGATCCTCGAACTCCTTCCGGCTGTCCGCCGACATGATTCCGGCGAGTAGCGACTGGCACCGCTCCGCGGTCAGGGGGGGCATGCCGGCGATGGGGGTCATGTCGCCGTGGATGCGGAGGAAGGGCGGGAAGCCGGTCGTCAGGTGGAGGTCGCTCGCCTCGGCTGCCGCCATTGTGCGAAGGAGGGCGTCGATGTCAGGCATGGGGCGGCTCCCTCGCCGGCCCGGGGGCGGGGGTCTCGATCGCTGCGCGCAGCCGGTCCCGCGCGGCGGCCAGCTCCGCGATCCTCCGGTTGTCGGCGATCAGCATCTGCGTGAGGTCCTCCCTCAGCTCCTGCATGGCGAGCAGTTCCCGGTTCCGGGCGAGGAGCTGGTCGTGAAGCGACTTCATGCGGAGCGCGTTCCGCACGCGGAGCACGAGGTCCTCGCGGTCGATGGGCTTGGTGAGGTAGTCGTTCGCGCCGACGGCGACGCCGCGGATCCGGCTGTCGCGATCGGTCAGGCCGGAGAGGATCAGGATCGGGATCGGCTCGGTCGAGGGATCGGCCTTGAGGCGCCGGCAGACCTCGATGCCGTTGACGCCGGGCATCGCAACGTCCAGGAGGACGAGGTCGGGGGCCCCGGCCGCGATCTGCTCCAGGGCGTCGGCTCCATCGACGGCGGACGAAACGTCATGGCCCTCGATCCTCAGGACGCGGACGAGGTACGTCCGCGTCATCTCATCGTCCTCGACCACCAGAACCCGGGCCACGTCCCGCATCTCCGCTTCGAGCATCCCGCCGGTCGCCGGCGTGTCGTCCCCTGGACGAACCCGTACCACCCCCGATGCGGCGGCGTCAATCGCGATCCGGTTTGCTTCCCGCCTCCGGCTGGGGTAGGAATGCGTCGATGAAGCGTGGATTCCCAGTCCTGTGCGCCGTCGCCGCGGTGGTGACGGGCTTCGCCGCTCCGCCCGCCGCCCGGGGCGATGTCCCATCGGAGGGGCGGACCCTGTTCGAGGACGGATACGCGGCCATCGTCAACGACCGCGTCATCACGGTCGGCGATGTGTTCCGGATGACCCAGCTTGCCGACCGCCGCGCCTCCATGGGCCTGCGCGAGGACCGGCTGCGCGAGTCCCTGGAACAGAACTACACCAACGGGCTCTGGAGGCTGATCGAGCGGGAGATGATCCTGGCCGAGGCGAAGCGGCGGGAACTCGATCTGCAGGACCCGATGGTCGACGGCCAGATCAACCAGATCGTGCGCGAGCGGTTCGACGACAACCGGGCTGCCTTCCTGGCCGCCCTGGCGCAGGATGGGCTCACGTTCCCCGAGTACCGCGAGCAGATCCGCAACGATCTCCGCGTCCGGCTTCTGCGCCGGCAGGAGGTTGACGAACGGGTCCGTGTGTCGCCGTCCGACGTCCGCTCCGCCTACGAGGCGAATCTCGAGAAGTACCGCGAACCCGAACAGGTGCACGTCCGGCTGATCGTCGTCCGCCGGGGCGCCACCGAGGCCGAAGCCGCGGTCAAGCTGCAGCAGGCCCGGGATGCGCTGGCCCGTGTGGGGAAGGGCGAGTCCTTCGGCGAGGTTGCGCGCCAGGTGTCCGAGGGGCCCAAGGCCGCCGACGGCGGCGATCTCGGATGGATCCGGCCGACGGACCTTCGCAAGGAGCTGGCGGCGGTCGTCGCGTCGCTCAAGCCGGGGCAGACCGGCCCGGTGGTCGAGGTCGAGAACGAGTTCCACATCGTCCACCTGGAGGCCCGGCGCGAGGCGTCCGTGAAGCCGCTGGCCGAGGTCCGGGACGCGATCGAGCGCGAGCTTGTCCGGGCTCTCGAGGACGCCTGCCTCGAGGACTGGCGAAGCTCGCTCCGCCGCCGGCATTTCGTCCGCATCATCCAGGGCACCCGGCCCTGATCGGGGCATGCACGCTCGACCGTCCATCCGCATCGCGGTCACGCTGGGGGACATCAACGGCATCGGTCCGGAGGTCGCCGTGAGGGCTGCCGTCGCCGACCGTTTGCCTGCCGGCGTCCGATGCGTCCTCGTCGGTGATGCCGCAGCCGTCGGGGTGGCCGCCCGACGGGTCCGCGCGGCCATGCCGGCGGTCATCCGGCATCCCGAGGAAGCCTTCCGGGGGCCCTGTGCCGTCTGGACACCGCCCGCCAGCCCCCGCCTGACGCCCTGTCCCGGACGTGTGCGTGCGGACGCGGCGCGGGCCGCCGCCTCGTGGATCGCCGCGGCGGTGCGGGGATGCCTCGCCGGGGAGTTCGACGCGATGGTCACGGCGCCGATCTGCAAGGAGGGCCTGGCGCGGGCGGGCATCCCGTTCCCCGGCCATACGGAGATGATCGCCGGCCTCACGTCGACCCGGCGCTTCGCGATGATGCTGTGCGGCGGCGGTCTTCGCGTCGTTCTTGCCACGCGGCACATCCCGCTGCGGGACGTGCCGCGCGCGGTCACGCGCGCCGCGGTGGTCGAGTCGGCGCGGATGGCCTCCGAAGCCCTGCCGTGGCTGGGCGTGCGCGCGGGCGGTGTCGCGGTCTGCGGCCTCAACCCGCACGCCGGCGACGGCGGGGCGCTGGGCCGAGAGGAGATCGAGGTGGTCGGTCCCGCGATCCGGGCCCTGCAACGCCGGGGCCTGCCGGTGACGGGACCGTACCCCGCGGACACCGTCTTCCACGAGGCGAGGGCCGGCCGGCATGCCGCGGTCGTCGCCCTCTACCACGACCAGGGGCTCGCCGCGCTCAAGACGGTGGCGTTCGACGAGGGGGTCAACGTCACGCTGGGCCTTCCGATCGTGCGGACCTCGCCGGATCACGGAACGGCGTTCGGCATCGCCGGACGCGGCGTCGCCAGCGCATCGTCGATGTCGGCCGCGCTCCGGCTGGCCGCCGACCTGGCGCGGCGCCCGAATCCCTGGGTGGCGCGCCGCGGATGAAGCTGACGCGCCCCAGCCACCTCAAACTCCTCCTGGCCGAGCGCGGGATCGTCCCGTCGCGCGCCCTGGGGCAGAACTTCCTGGTCGACGGGAACATCCTGCGCCTGCTGGTCGAGGCCGCCTCGCCGGAGGAGTCCGACGGCATCCTGGAGATCGGGCCGGGCGCGGGGGTGCTCACCGAGGCGCTCGTCGAGCGGGCCGGGCGGGTCCTCGCAATCGAGAAGGACGCGCGCCTGTACGGCTTCCTCCGCGAGCGGTTCGCCGGCGTGCCGTCGCTCGAGCTGCGCCACGCGGACGCGCTGGACGAGGACCTCGCCGCCCTGGTCGCCCGGGGCTACTCCAAGCTGGTCTCGAATCTCCCGTACTCCGCCGGAACGCGCATCCTGATGCGTCTCTTCGAGCGCGAGCCGCGGCCGGACCTGATGATCGTGACGCTCCAGATCGAGGTGGGGCGGCGGCTGACAGCCGCGCCGGGTTCGCGCGACTACGGCCTCGTTTCCGTGCACGCGCAGCGGCTGTACGATGTGGAGATCCTCCACCGCATCAGCCCCGGTTGCTTCCACCCGCCCCCCGAGGTGGAGTCCGCGGTGATCCGGCTGGCCCGTCGTCCGGTCCCCCGTGCCCGGCCGGCGTCGCCGTCGCATTTCGCGGCGCTGGTCAAGGGGGCGTTCACGCGCCGGAGGAAGCAGATCCAGCGGGTTCTGCAGGAGATGGAGGAGGCCCCCCGGGGGATGGCGCGCGCGACGCCCGACTGGGTGGCGGCCCTCGGCATCGACCCCGCCGCCCGCCCCGAGACGCTCTCGGTGGAACAATGGTCCGCCCTGTCCGACGCGCTTTGCGCGGGCCGGGACTGAGCCTTTCGCGGTCGATCCGGGCCGGCGGCGGCCGCGCGTGGGCCTCGTCGGACTCGTTATTCTTCCCGATCCGTGAGAGAATGGCTATTGTGAAACCACCCAAGGCAGCGCCAGCGCGAAAACCCACCCCCCGTCGTCCATCCCACCGGGCCCGGATTGTCGTCGACGCGAATGACGCGAGGGCGGCGACCGTCCTCTACGACCGGAAAGTGATCTTCACGATCCGGACCGACGAATCCGGCATGTATCCGTCGATCGTCATTGCCGCGACGGACACCTACCTCAAGTGCATGGACAAGGGCCGGACGGGCATCGTCCTCTGGAACGGCGGCGCGGGGATGGAAACCCGCAGCCGCCCGTTGCACTAGACCCTTCACGCCCGCCGCAACCGCGCCGGCGCGACGCCGAAGGCCTTGCGGAAGGCCCGGGTGAAGTTATGCGGATCGCTGAATCCGAGTTCGGCGGCCGTCTCCTTGACCATCCGGTTGTGGTTCAGCAGGAGGTCGACGGCCCGGTTCATCCTCAGGTGCCGCAGGAACTGGATCGGGCTTTCGCGGCCGTACCGGCGGAACAGCCTGCAGATGTAGGCGCCGTCGGTGTGGCAGGCCGTGGCGATGGCCTGCAGGGACTGGACCCTCAGGTACTCCGCCTCGATGAAGGCGCGGCAGCGCTGGTAGGTGGCCAGCGCCCGGGTCCCCCCCCCTTCGAAGGGCACGGCCAGGGAGTTGATCCTCGTGATCAGGTACTCGAGGGCGACGCCGCACAGGCGCTGCCGGTCCGGATGGTCGCCGAGGGCGTGGTCGATCAGGTCGTCGAACACCTGCTGGACCGGCTCCGGCCGTGAGACGCGGCAGGCGGTGCCCGGCTTCAGCCCGCACGTGCGCAGCAACGCGCGGCCTTCGGCGCCGGCGAACACGACGAAGTACTTGAGCATCGGCGCCGCGGGGTCCGTGCGGATCCGGTGCGGCACTCCGCGGCCGTACACGAAGGCCGTCCCCGGGGCGAGGGCCCACGTCTGCCCGCCGAGGCGCAGTTCGCCGGCCCCCCGCGCGACGAATTCGAGCGTGGGGTGGGGGAAGCCCGGCCGGCGGATCGAGTAGTCCGGCCGGCACTGCTCCCATCCGCCGCTCACCACCGTCAGCGGCCGGCCGCCCCCCGGAGCGAGACGCAGGTAGAAGCGCCGCGCCGCGGAGATTCGCGCGCTGAAGTAGCTCGGCTCGGCGGGCGCCGGTCCGGGGCGCCCTTCCTCGGATGCCGGGGCCCCCTCCCGCCGGCCCGCGGGGCCGCGGGCGCTCCGGGCCTCCGGATCGCCGGCCTTCCCTGTCCGTTTCCTCCGTCTCATCCGTGGTTGGCCCCCCCGGGGAAGGT
The DNA here is from genome assembly GCA_964402695.1 of uncultured Verrucomicrobiota bacterium. Taxonomy (GTDB): domain Bacteria; phylum Verrucomicrobiota; class Kiritimatiellia; order PWTM01; family PWTM01; genus VGWF01. The sequence continues at coordinate 26,986 of CAYODK010000017.1, read as the reverse complement.
CAAGAAATGACACCTTCAAGTCAAGCCCGGCGATTGCCCCCGGGCGCGCCCGGGGGCATGCTGTCCGCCGCAACATGGGGAGCATGCACGCATGAGCATTCACGGGTGGTGGGCGGTCCTTCCGGCCGCGACGATCTCGATGGCGGCGTTCGGGGCGGACCTGCGGGCCCCGGTGCCGCGGTCCCAGGGCTCCGCCGCGGCGCCCGGGGCGGCGCCGGCCGAGGCGGAGGAATCGAAGGCGGAGCGCGACGCGCGCATGGCCTGGTGGCGCGAGGCCAAGTTCGGCCTGTTCATCCACTGGGGCGTCTACGCCGTGCCGGCCGGCACGTACAAGGACCAGCCGGTCGCCGGCATCGGCGAGTGGATCATGAACCGCGGCAAGATCCCGGTCGCCGAGTACAAGGCGTTCGCGCCGAAGTTCACGGCGTCGAAGTACGACCCCGACGCGTGGGCCGCGCTGGCGAAGAAGGCCGGCATGCGCTACATCGTCATCACCTCGAAGCACCACGACGGCTTCGCGCTGTTCGATTCCAAGGCGAGCACGTGGGACGCGGTCGACGCGGCGGGCGCCCGGCGCGACCTGATCAAGCCGCTGGCCGACGCCGCGCGCAGGCAGGGCCTCAAGTTCGGCCTGTACTACTCGCAGGCGCAGGACTGGACCCATCCCGGCGGCGCGAAGTCCGGCTACAAGGAGGGCGAGAGCTGGGACGAGGCCAACAAGGGCAACTTCGACGAGTACCTCAAGACCATCGCGATCCCGCAGACCCGGGAGATCCTCGAGACGATCCAGCCCGACATCCTCTGGTGGGACACCCCGACGTGGATGACCCCCGAGCGGGCCGCCCCGCTGCACGCCCTGCTGGCCCTCAAGCCCGGCATCATCTCGAACAACCGCCTCGGCGGAAACTACCACGGCGACACCGAGACCCCCGAGCAGTACATCCCGGCCACCGGCTTCAAGGGCCGGGACTGGGAGGTCTGCATGACCATGAACGACACATGGGGCTTCAAGAGCTACGACCATAACTGGAAGAGCACCGAGGACCTCATCCGCAAGCTGTGCGACATCGTCAGCAAGGGCGGCAACTTCCTTCTCAACGTCGGCCCGACCGCCGAGGGCGAGATCCCGCAGCCGAGCATCGAGCGCCTGACCCAGGTCGGCGAGTGGATGAAGGTCAACGGCGAGGCCATCTACGGCACGTCGGCGAGCCCCTTCCGCAATCTACCGTGGGGCCGCTGCACGCGGAAGGTCCAGGGCGGTCTGTTCGGCCGGACGACGACCCTCTTCCTGCACGTCTTCGACTGGCCGGCCGACGGCAGGCTCGTCATCCCGGGCCTGAAGAACAAGCCGGGCAAGGCGAAGATGCTCGCCTGCGGCTCGCCGCTTGACGTCACGCGGAACGGCGAGGATGTCGTGATCGCCGTTCCGAAGGACGCCCCGGACAAGATCGCCTCGGTCGTCGTCCTTGACGTCGCCGGCGAGGTCGAAACCGCGCCGTTCGTCGGCCTGGCCGAGAAGGACGGTTCGATCCTGCTCCGCCCGGAGAACGCCGAGACCACCGGCCAGATGAAGTCGGAGGGCCATATCAACCTGAACCTCGGCTTCTGGGTGAATCCGAAGGATGCCGCGTCGTGGCGGATCAAGGCCGACAAGGCCGGGACGTACAACGTGTCGTTCGACGCCGCGGCGCAGGGCGCGACCAAGGTCGTTCTCGTGGCCGGCGACAAGCGCCTGGAGGTCGCCGTGGCCGACACGGGCGACTACAAGAAGTACAAGAACGTCAAGGCCGGCACGGTCGACCTCCCCGCCGGGGCCCAGGTGCTGAGGCTGGAGGCCGTCGCCGCGGGCTGGAAGCCCGTGAACGTCCGCACGATCAAACTCGAACCGAAGAAGTAACGAAGAAGTGGTGTCAGGTGTCGGGTGTCAGGTGTCAGGGAAGCCGGCGGAGTCCCGTTGCGCCCGGTGCTTGAGGCTTGGAACTTCGAAACCTGACACCTGAAACCTGACACCTGAATCCCCGAAAGGAGTCCCCGTGAGCACATCCCCATCCCGCTGGATCGGACAGTTCCCCAAGATCGGCATCCGGCCGACCATCGACGGCCGCCGCCGCGGCGTCCGCGAATCGCTCGACGCGCAGGTGATGACGATGGCGAAGACCGCCGCGTCGTTCCTCTCCGCCAACCTCCGCTACCCGGACGGCTCGCCGGTCGAGTGCGTCATCGCCGACGCCTGCATCGGCGGCGTCGCCGAGGCGGCCGCGTGCGCGGACAAGTTCGCGCGCGCCGGCGTCGGCGTGTCGCTGACCGTCACGCCCTGCTGGTGCTACGGCAGCGAGACGATGGACATGGACCCGCTCATGCCGAAGGCCGTCTGGGGCTTCAACGGCACCGAGCGGCCGGGAGCCGTCTACCTCGCCGCCGTGCTGGCCGGCCACAACCAGAAGGGCCTGCCCGCGTTCGGCATCTACGGCCGCGATGTGCAGGACCGCGGCGACACCTCGATCCCGGCGGACGTGCAGGAGAAACTGCTCCGGTTCGCGAAGGCGGGTCTGGCGGCGGCGATCATGCGCGGCAAGTCCTACCTGTCGCTCGGCGGCACGTCGATGGGCATCGCGGGGTCGATCGTCGACCAGCCCTTCCTTGAACAGTACCTCGGCATCCGCGTCGAGGCCGTGGACATGTCGGAGATCGTCCGCCGGATCGACGAGAGGATCTACGACGGGACGGAGTTCAAGCGCGCGCTGGCCTGGACCCGCGCGAACTGCCCCGAGGGCGAGGACGTCAACCGGCCTGACAGCCGGAAGGACGCGAAGACGAAGGACCGCGAGTGGGAGATGGTCGTCAAGATGACGATGATCGCCCGCGACCTGATGGTCGGCAACCCGCGCCTAGCCGAGGCCGGCTACGGCGAGGAGGCCCTCGGCCACAACGCGATCTTCGGCGGTTTCCAGGGCCAGCGGCACTGGACCGACCACTTCCCGAACGGCGACTTCATGGAGGCGATCCTCAACTCGTCGTTCGACTGGGACGGCATCCGCGCGCCCTACGTCTTCGCGACGGAGAACGACAGCCTGAACGGCGTCGCGATGCTCTTCGGCCACCTGATGACGAACACCGCGCAGATCTTCGCCGACGTGCGCACGTTCTGGAGCGCCGACGCCGTGAAGCGCGTCACGGGCCAGAAGCTGACCGGGCGCGCCGCGGGCGGACTGATCCACCTGATCAACTCCGGCGCCGCGACGCTCGACGGCACCGGCGAACAGACCCGCGGCGGCAAGCCCGCGATGAAGCCGTTCTGGGAGATCACCGAGGCCGAGGCGAAGAAGTGCCTCAAGGCCACGACGTGGCCCGCGGCCGTCACCGAGTACTTCCGCGGCGGCGGATTCTCGTCGTGCTACCTCTCCAAGGGCGGCATGCCGATGACCATGAGCCGGGTGAGCCTGGTCAAGGGCCTCGGCCCCGTGCTGCAGATCGCCGAGGGCTGGTCCGTCGACATCCCGGCGAAGGTGCACGCGACGCTCAACAAGCGGACGAACCAGACCTGGCCGACAACGTGGTTCGTGCCGAACCTGACCGGCAGCGGTCCGTTCGCGGACGTCTACAGCGTGATGAACAACTGGAGCGCCAACCACGGAGCGATCAGCTACGGCCACGTCGGCGCGGACCTGATCGCGCTGGCCTCCGTGCTGCGCATCCCGGTCGCGATGCACAACGTCGCCGAAGAGCAGGTGTTCCGTCCGAGCGCATGGGGCCTGTTCGGCGCCCAGGATCCGCAGGGCGCCGACTACCGCGCCTGCGCGAACTTCGGTCCGCTGTACGGATAGTCGATAGGACCTCCCGCGCGCGCGGGAGGGGGAGGGGTTCCGAGGGTTGGACGGCCCGCAAGGGCGCGGTCCAACCCTTGGACGTTTCCGGGGACGGAACGGGCGGTAGGGGGACACAGTTTATAAACTCTGACCCTCGGGTGGACGGTGTCCGCCAGCCACCACGCAGGGGGGCGCCGCGGTCTCCGCCCGCGGCTACAGGAGCCCGCCGATGAGAACGACGGCCATCGCGGCGGTCGCGCCGAACTTGAGGGCGATCACGGCGAGCTTCGCGAGCACCGTGCCCCACGCGATGTGCGCGGCGTTGGCCCTGGCGCGGCGGCTCTCGATCCAGTAGGCGCCGGCAAAGGCGCCGGCCATCATGCACACGAGGGATCCGATGACCGGCGGGGGGACGAAGGCGCCGAGGATCGCGCCGGCGAGACCGCCGAGCATCGCGACGAACGCCCCGGTCTTCGAGCCTCCGCGCCTGGTCACGCCAAGGTAGGACGACAGGAACTCGACGCCCTCGATCGCCGCCGCGACGGCGGCGAAGATGCCGACGAGCCACCACGAGGGGAACGGATCGGACCGGGCCGCGGCGGCGAGCGCCGCCGCTCCGACGACGCACCAGGTTCCGGAAAGGGACAGGGCGGAGAGCAGCAGGCCCGCAAGGCACAGCACGCCGACACCCGTGAAGAGCGCGGCCGACGCGGCCCAGGAACCGACGGCTTCCCAGCTCACTTCAGCAGGTTCTCGATCAGGTAGAGACCGCTCTTGCCGGGGCAGAGGACGTCGAGATCGCCGTCGCCGTCGAAGTCCGCCACGTTCGTGAAGATCCCGAAGCCGACCTGCCCGCCCTCGCTCAGCGTGTGGCGCGTCCAGGTCTTCGCGGCGCGGTCGTAGTCATAGGCGTAGACGCACTTCGGATCCTCGGCGCCGGGGTCCTTGCCATTGTGGGCGTAGTAGCGCTTGCCGGTGACGATCTCCGCGACGCCGTCGTTGTCGAGGTCCGCGAAGACGAGGAAATGCGCCTGCGACCACCTCGTGTCGATCTCGCGGCGCGTCCACGTGCGCGCGCCGTCGGGGCCGCGGCCCTGCTCGAGCCAGTTCACGCCGTAGCCGTGGGCGGAGCCCCACACGATGTCGCCGTCCCCGTCGCCGTCGATGTCGCCGACCAGCATCGGGATGCTGGCGCGTTCCTTGACGTCGTACTCGGCGTGCCAGACCCAGCCGGTCGCGGAGCCCTCGAGCCAGCCGCGCGGCGTGACGATGTCCGGGCGGCCGTCGGCGTTGACGTCGCCCACGCCCATGCCGTGCGCGCCGGCCTGGCCGGGGAGGTCGTGCTTCGTCCAGCGCGCGCCGTTCGAGGCGGACGCGTCGGCGGCGAACTCGTACCAGGCCGGCTTGCCGACGACGTTCGGCATGATGTCCATCCGGCCGTCGCCGTTGAGGTCGGCAGGGATCAGCGTCTCGATGTTGCCCGGCGTGTCGACCATGTGCACCGGCCACGGCTCGCCGGCCTTGCCGGGGTTCCTCAGCCAGAAGACCGCCTTGTTGTGCCACGCGGCGTTGATGATGTCGGTCTTCCCGTCGCCGTCGACGTCCGCCGGGTGCGCGCCGAAGTCGACGTGGTAGCCGCCCTTCTCCTCGACCTCGCGGACGAAGTGCTTCGTCCACTTCGGCGCCTCGTACCAGAAGCCGCCGCTGAAGATATCCGGCCTGCCGTCGCCGCTGAGGTCGGCCAGCGAGGCGGCCTCGAACCTGGAATCGGCGTTGATCGTGTGCACGCGGAACGTCCACGGCGCGCCCGCGTTGGCGGCGATGGCCAGGCCGAGGGCGAGGCTGGCGGCAATGCGGTTCTTCATCGTCGGTCCTCCGGCGCCGGATCGTCCCGGCGAGCGCGGTATGAATACCCCGCCGGGCCCTCGGCCGCAACCCTGCCAACCGGGGCGGATGGGAGGGGGCGTCCCATCCCGGCCGCGTTCTATTCCCGGAACCGGACGCATTCGCCCCGTAACATTTTCCAAGGATTGTGCTTGCAATCACGGACGCATCGTCCTTGGATACCCGCAGGGAGTTGGTGTGGGGAAACGAGCGGGGAGACGCATGCCATGACCAAACGGGATCTGGTGATTCGCATCTCGGCGGAGACCGGGTTGGTTCAGCACGATGTGGCGGTCGTGCTGCAGAAGTCACTCGACTACATCGTCGAGGCGCTTCAGCAGGGGAAGACCATCGAGTTCCGCAACTTCGGTGTGTTTGAGGTGCAGGAGCGCAAGCCCCGCATCGGGCGCAATCCCAACCGGCCGGACCAGATCGTGCAGATCCCGCGCCGGAAGGTCGTCAAGTTCAAGCCCGGGCGCGTGATGCGCAAGACCATCACGGGCCAGTAGACAGCCCATGAGTTCCGGCGGCTTTTCGCCCCTGCAGGGTATGTCCGATGTTGCGCCGCCGGAGGTGGGGCTCTGGCAGCACATCGAGTCGGTCGCCCGCGCCGTTTTTCCGCTGTACGGATTCGAGGAGATCCGGACGCCCATCCTTGAGCGCACCTCCGTGTTCACCCGCGCCATCGGCGAGGGTACGGACGTCGTGCAGAAGGAGATGTACACGTTCGACGACCGCGGAGGACGCCAGGTGTCGCTGCGTCCAGAGGGCACGGCCGGTGTCATCCGGGCGCTGTGCGATCTCGGTCCGGAGTTCGCCGAGGCGCGCGTGTTCTACATGGGGCCCATGTTCCGTGCCGAACGTCCCCAGGCGGGCCGCAAGCGCCAGTTCCACCAGATCGGCGTCGAGGCGCTGGGGGGGGCGTCGCCGGCGGCGGACGCCGAGTGCATCGCGATGCAGATGCACCTGGTCGAGCGGTGGGGGCTCGGGGGCGCCGTGCTGCACGTCCACACGCGCGGGGTCGCCGCCGACCAGGCGGCCGTTCGCGACGGACTGGTCCACGCCGTGGAGCCGCATCTCGACGCCCTCTGCGAGGAGTGCCGCCGCCGTCACGCGACCCATCCGTTGCGCATCCTCGACTGCAAGAACCCGGGCTGCCGCGCCGTGGTCGACTCCCTGCCTCCGGTCATGAGCTTCATGGCGCCGGAATCGCGGGCCTACCTCGACGAGGTCGTCCGGCGGCTCGACTCGCTCGGCGTCCCGGCGCAGGTGAACCCGCGCCTGATCCGCGGGTTGGACTACTACGAGCACACGATCTGGGAGATCACCCATGCCGCGCTCGGCGCCCAGGACGCGCTGGCGGGCGGCGGGCGTTACCGCATCGAACTCGACGGACGCGCCGTCGAGGGCGTCGGCTTCGCGATGGGCGTCGAGCGTGTGATCATGGCGCTGCAGGGGACCGGCGTGAAGCTCGAGGACTATCGCGGCCGCCCCGCCCTCTGGCTGGTGGCGGTGGGCGACCGGGCCCGGGCCGAGAACCTCGCGCTGGCCCAGCGGCTTCGCCGCAACGGCGTGGCCGTCGGGCTCGACACCTCCGGCCGCAGCGTGAAGGCCCAGATGCGCGCCGCCAATCGTCGCGGCGCCCCGTGGGTTGCGGTGCGGGGCGACGATGAACTCTCCTCCGGCCGCTGCCAGCTCAAGGACATGGCCGCCGGCACCGAGCAATCGGTCACGGTGGAGGAACTGCTCGCACGGTTTGCCGTGCCCTGACCCTGCTGGAGGGGGCCGGATCGCACGGTGACGGATGCCCCCACCGGATCGGCCGGGGCACCCCGGCCTGCAAGGAATGGCGTCCGATCCCGGCCTACCTCAGGTGGACGATCACCATCAGGGTCCCGCCGCTGCCGGGGAAGCCGGAGAGGATGAGCGGGATGCCGGGGCGCATGGCAACCTGGGTCTGCGCGACGACCCGGCCGCCGCTTTCGACGGTGATGGCCAGGCGGTCCGCGCTGCCGTTACAGCGCACGATGACCCCGGCCTTCAGGGCGACGACATCGCCCGTGGAGGGCAGGCGCACGCTTCCGCTGTCGATCAGGCGCAGGTTCGTGACGTTGAGATTCCGCTTCAGGAGCGGTTCGACGTCCCGGAGTCCCGCATCGGCCCCCCCGGGGCCCGCGGCGGCGGCGACGAGGCGGATGTGCGCCGTCTGCGCTGCCTCCGCGGCGGGTGCCGGCCACCCGATCGCGAGCGTGGCGATCCCCAGCGCCATGGCCATCCGTGTCCATCGTTTCGGCATGCGCGTCACGGATCGGCCCTCCGGGAGTCCTGCGGCTGGAGCCCGCCGATCACGATGATCGTGCCCTCGCCCGCCGCGTCGTTGATGATGAAGACCGAATCGTGGTCGGCCGGGATCGCGAGGGCGTCGATCCGGACGCCGGCGTGCGCGGCGCCGGGCAGGACGGCCCAGAGCCCCGCGCCAGCCATGAGGGCCAGGGCGGCGACGACGGAGGCGGCGCGGGCGAGGGGCCCGGTCGTGGCCACGCGCGGGACGCGTTCGACGCCGGCGGCGCGGCGCTGGAAATCGCTCCAGAACGCGTCGGCGTCCGCCGGGGCCGGATCGACCGCCCGGTGGGCGCGGAGTGCGGTGTTGAGCTCTTTCATGCAGAGACCTCCCCCTGTCGTCCCTGTTCCATCGAATCCACGATCATGCGGAGCTTCCGTTTCCCGTTGAAGAGCCGGGACATCACCGTGCCGATGCGGACCCCGGTGGCGGCGGCGATCTCGGCGTAGCTCAGGTCGTCGACATAGCGAAGTTGCAGGGCCGTGCGGTGGGCCTCGTCGAGGCGGGCGAGGGCTGTGCGCACGAGGCGGGCGATCTCCCGGCTGCGGACGGTCTCATCCGGCGTCGAGAGGGTGGGGTCGGACAGTTCGCGCGCGGGCTCCGCGGGATCGGCGGGGGACATCGATTCGGCACGGGCGGTCTGGACCCGCCGGATGCGGTCGAGGCAGGCATTGCGCGCGATGTGGGCCAGCCACGTTTTCAGCGACGCCCCCCCGCGGAACCCGGGCAGCGCCTTCCAAGCCTTCAGATACGTGTCCATGACCACATCCTCGGCATCCTGGGCGCCGATCAGACGGCAGGCGATCGCGAAGACATTGCCTCGAAGCGGCTCGAAGAGGCGCGTGAAAGCCTCGATGTCGCCCGACTTCGCCTGGTCCAGCAGCGAACTCACAGGGTGCCACAGAATGGACGCGGAAGGCCGTGCCCGTATTCACAGTCTACCGGCGATCGGTGTCCGTCGTCGATGGTCATCCTCCGCCGGCATGGGACCCGCGCCCTCCCGTCCGTGGCCGAGGGACAGAGAAGCTCAGACTGGAACCGTTTAGCCCCGAAGGAATTGCACTGCACTGACGGCTGTGTCGAAGAGGAACGCATAGGCGAGGCTTGTGCCGGCGCCCAGGTTCTCGAGCCAGGTCAGGCTGCCGATGCCGGACAGGAAGGCGATGCACAGGCCGGCGCCGAGGGCGTTGACGATGAAGATGAGGGTGTAGGAGAAGATGCGTCCGTGCCCCTGGACATCGGTCTGATGGACGGTGAGGAGCGAGAGGGTGAAGGTCAGGTGGAAGCCCCAGGTCAGCCCGATCAGGCCCATCCAGAACGGGCGGTAGGTGGAGAGGTCGACGAATCGGCCGGCGACGCCGTAGGCGGCGAGGACGAGCATCGTGTAGAAGGGGAAGAAGTAGGGGGAGAGATCGATCCAGACGTTGGTCTTGGTCACGCGGACATGTCCGCCGCGCTCGCTGACCCGCAGACCCGAGGCGCGGCCCCCGAAGAGGAAGGTCCAGAGGGCGTGGGTCAGCTCGTGGCCGAGCACATAGCTCCACATCGGGCGCGGCATGGTGAAGTAGCAGAAGATCCACAGGGCGAACCCGATGGCGAGACCCAGGCATTGGGCGCGGCCGGAGGGGCTCAGGGCGATCGAAACGGCCAGCCAGCCGAGCGAGCGGGCGAGGGCGGCGCAGAAAGGCAGCAGCAGGAGGCCGGCGAGCAGCTTGAGCGGTCGGATCACCGGACATCCTTCCGTGTCCGCCGGAAGGACCGGCTCCGCGGGCGCCTTCCGCCGGTCTCCGCACGGGCGCGGCGGTTGTGATTCTCGGTTGACTTCCGGCCGGACGGGCCTATGATCCGTGCGTTTTTGCCTGCGGTGGGCGTGGCCGGGTCCGGCCCGTGCTCCGCGGAACATCCGGGAGAGAGAGAGACATGCCGAATATCAAGGGTGCAGCGAAGCGGATGCGGCAGGCCGAGAAGGCCCGCGTTCGGAACAAGGCGGCCAAGACCGAGATCAAGCACATCCGGCGCCAGATGCTCGACGCAACGAGCGCGGGCGTGAAGGACAGTGCCGAGGCCGTATTCCGCAGCTACTGCTCCGCCTTGGACAAGGCCGCCAAGAAGGGGATCATTCCCAAGAACACGGCGTTGCGCCGCAAGGCCCGCGCCGCCGCCCGTCTTCGCGCCCAGCCGGCCGCGCCGGCCGCCGAGGCGCCCGCCCCCTCCGCGGGCTGACGGATCCGACCTCATGGATCGCACACCGGCCGCTCGGGCGCTGCAAGCGCCTGGAGCGGCCGGTTGGCTATTGCCAGGTCTCCGTGATCTTGTCGACGATGTCGCGGGCCAGCTCGCGTGACGCCTCCGGCAGGGCGGACAGCTTGCTGGAGGTCATGTCGCCGACCAGCGGGACGATGGCCTGGCCATGCACCCGCGCATGTTGCGACAGGATCTTCCCGGTGGAGGTCTGAACGAGCTGGAACGAGGCGGCGATCGTCATGCGGTAGGTGTCGGCCAGGGAGGCATCCGACGACGTGTAGCCCACGGGGGCCATCAGGAACTGCTTCAGCGTGACGTGGAGCACGGCGTCGGCCGGCTGGCTTCCGCGGACGACCGTGAAGGTGGCGTCGCGCTGGATGGCGCTGATGACCTCGCGCGTGATGTCCGCCTCGATCAGCGGCTCCTCGGTCTGGTTGGCGAACATGGGGACCTGGAGGGTCCGCACGTTCGCGGGCAGCGAGGATCCGAGGGTGTAGCCGATGCAGCCGGCCAGGGGCAGGACGGCGCCCAGGGCGCCCAGGGCGCACAGAGCGAGCAGGGAGGGGGCGGGTCGTGCCCGGTGGGGGCTCATGGGGTCGTCTCCTTGGCCGGAGCAAGTTCCGCGATCCGGCGTTGCGCGGCGGCCGTCCAAGGCGAGTTCGGGAACTGGCTCAGGAAGTGTTCGTAGGCGGCGCGGACCACGTCCGGGCTTCTCTTCTGCCGGTCGTAGTAGTGGGCGGCCTTGTAGGCCGCCTCGGCGCGGCGGCGGAACAGGGCATCGCGCCGCAGCGTGATCAGCGGCGCGCGTTCGGAGGCCGGGTACCGGGCAAGGTAGTCGATGGCGGATGCCCAGGCATCGTCGAGGATGCGCGAGTTGTTCGGGGCCTTGGCCGAGGCCCGGACGAGGCATTCGACCCGGCGGGCGGCGGCCTTCTCGGCCCAGGGGCTGTCGGGGTGGAGGTACGTGACGTTCGCGAAGGCGGCCGCCGCCTCGAAGAGGCTGTTGTGGGTGCCTTCCGCCTCGTAGATGTCGCCGATGCGGAACCGGGCCTCCGCCGCCCCGCTCCAGGCGGGGGCGTTGGTCAGGATCTGCTCCAGCATCGGCACGGCGCGGTCGGGCGAGGTGAATCCGCCGAAGAGGAAGGGCAGGGAACGGTGCGTCGCCACGCGCTCGGCCAACGCGGCCTGCCGCCCGATCACCTCGGTGAAGTCGAACCGTCCGGGAAACCGGTTGATCAGCACCTGGTATTGCTCGAACGCCCCGGAGTAGTCCTTCTGGGCCTCCAGGATCCGGGCCCACTCGTACTGGGCCGTCGCGGCCTCGGGCGTGGCCGGCCATGTGGCGACGAGGGCGTGGTAGTGGCTCTTGGCGCGTCGCAGGCTGCCCCGGTCGCGCAGGAGGCGGGCGTAGGCAAGCTGCGCCGCGGGGGTGTCCTTGGCCGGCCGGAGGAACAGGGAGGCCAGCCAGCTTTCGCGGTGCTGAACTTCCTGATAGGGTTCATCCGCCGCCGCAGCGGGGTGGCCCGCCATCCCGCAGGCAAGGACGGCCGCGGCCAGGAGACCATGCGACAGGCGCGTGTTCATCCTGCTCACCATACGGAAGCCATGATCTCAGGGTCAAGAACGGAAGGAGGCGCCCCATCCGCCGGGGGGCAGGCGCCGATCCTCATCACGTGCGGCCGGGGGCTCGCCCCGGTGCTCGCCGGCGAGGTCCGCTCGCTCGGCCTGCCGGTGGTCGCCACGCACGAGACGGCGGTCGAGACGGCCGGTCCGCTGTCCCTCTGCCCGCGCCTCAACCTGCATCTCCGCACCGGCCACCGGGTCCTGTGGCGGCTCCGGTCGTTCGGCGCGACGTCGGCCGCCGATGTCTACCGCGGATGCGCGGCCCTGCCCTGGGAGGACCACCTGCTGCCGGAGCACCCGATCACGGTACGGGCCTCCTCCGACGCGCCGGATGCCGGTCCGGACGGGCGTCTCGCGGCGTTGAAATGCAAGGATGCGATCGCCGACCGCATGCGCGACCGGTGCGGGCGCCGTCCGGATTCGGGCCCTGAACCGCGGGGCGCCTGTGTGTTCGTCCTGTGGAGGGGCGGGGAGTGCCGCGTGTTCCTCGACACCTCCGGCGTGCCGCTCTCCTTCCGCGGGTACCGCCGCCTGACCGTCGCCGCGCCGATGCGCGAATCGCTCGCGGCGGGCGTTCTCCTGGCCTCCGGCTGGCGCGGGGACCGTCCGCTGGTGAACCCGATGTGCGGCAGCGGCACCCTGGCCATCGAGGGCGCGTGGATCGCGCAGGGACGCGCGCCGGGCCTCCTGCGCGCCCGGTTCGCCTTCATGTGCCTGCGGGGACACGACGAGGCCGCATGGCGCGCCCTCCGCGAGGAGGCCCTGCGCGCCGCGCGGTCCGCGCCGCAGGCCGCGATCGTGGCCAGCGACCGCGATGCCGCCGCCGTCGAGGCCGCGCGCGTCAACGCCCGGGCCGCGGGCGTGGAGCCGTTCATCGAGTTCACGGCGTGCGATTTCACGGAATGCCGCGTGCCGGGGCCGGCCCCGCTCATCGTGCTCAACCCGGAGTACGGAGAGCGCATGGGGGCGGGCGAGGATCTGGCCCCCGAGTACCGCCGCATCGGCCGGTTCCTGCGCGAGCGCGGGCAGGGGGGGCGCGGCGTCGTGTTCACGGGCAACCTGGCCCTCTCGCGCCGCATCGGGCTGAAGGTCGGCAGCATCCGCACGATGTTCAACGGCCCGATCGAATGCCGCATGCTCGAGTTCGATCTGGCCGGCCCTCCGGCCCGGGCCGGCGTCCGCCACGACGATCGCAACCGGAACGAGGGGCCGGGAACGAAGGCCGGGGGCGCGGAGGCGATGCCATGAAGCGTTTCGGATGGTGGCTGGTGGCGGGCACGGCGGCGCTTGCCGCGGGGTGCGGCGGACGGCCGGGCGTCCTGGAGATCCACCTGCCGGCCGAGGCGGCGAAGAGCCTCGCGGCGGTTCATGTCGAGCGGCCGGACGGCACGGCGCGGATGACCGTGGCGAGCAACGGCGCGGCCGCCGCCGTTGTTTCCCTGCCCGCCGGCGCACGCCGGATCGTCCTCGGCTTCGCCAACTCGAACTACCAGCCGCCGACGGAGGTCGTCGTCGACGAGACCGCGATCCCGGCCGGGGGCCGCGCCATCGTCCGGCTCGGGGCGCTGGCCTTCGAGGTTCCGGCGGACCGGCCGGACCTGAACCTCTCGGGCATCCTCGTGCGGCGCACCGGCGGCGGCGCGCCGTTCGAACTGGAGTTGAAGGACAACGGCAACACCTACTACTTCTTCAAGGCGAAGCCGCTGCCGCAGGGCGTCTACGAGGTTGCGATCCGGTACTCCCGCTCCACGGCGCCGTCGACCGTCGCCACGGGCGTGGTCGTCACCGCCGCCGAGACGTCCACGGTGACGCTCGATTCGGGGTTCGTCCTGACGAAGCCCGGCGGTCCGAGGGTCGAGGGATGGAAGGTGACCCGGCCGGGCGATGCCGCGCCGTGGCTGGAGGTCTCGCGCCGGAGCGACAACGACGAACCCCTCTGGCGCCGTGTCATCGCGCCCCCGGGCGACTACGCCCTCGTCCTCCGCCGCGCCGCGCCGGCGGGGGACTCGGCGCCCGAATCGATGGTCGTGGCGCCCGGGGCGCTTCGGACGCACACCCCCGCCGCCGGCTCGGACCCGCCCTGAGGCCTCCCATTTTCCGTCTTCCGTATTCCGTTTTCCGTCGTCCATCGGTTTTGCTGGCGTTCCCCCCGGGGAGCCCGGTATCCTCCCGGGCTCGCGCCGGGCAGGGCCGGGCGCGCAAGCCATCATGCAAGACCGTCAACTGTTGAGTGGGAATCAGGCCGTGGCGCTCGCGGCGCTGCACGCGGGGGTCGCGCGGGGCGCGGGGTATCCGGGGACGCCGTCGACCGAGATCCTGGAGTCCGCGGCGCGGCTCGGCGTTCCGTGCCAGTGGTCGCCGAACGAGAAGGTCGCCCTGGAGGTGGCGCTCGGCGTGGCCTACGCGGGCGCGCGGACGCTGATGACGACCAAGCACGTCGGCGTCAATGTCGCCGCCGACCCCCTGTTCACGGCGACTTACACGGGCGTCACTGGCGGGCTCGTGATCGCGGCGTGCGACGACCCCGGCATGGCCTCGTCGCAGAACGAACAGGACAGCCGGCGCTACGCGGAGGCCGCGGGCGCGCCGATGCTCGAGCCCTGCGATTCCCAGCAGGCCTACGATTTCACGCGGCTCGCCTTCCGCGTGTCCGAGCGATGGGGCATCCCGGTGATCCTGCGGATGACCACGCGCATCTGCCATTCCAAGACGATCGTCGTGCCCGGCGTGCCCGAGACGCCGCGCGCGGCGTCCTACGTGCAGGACATCCCCTCCCGGGTGATGATCCCCGGCTACGCCCGGGCCGCCCACCGCCGGCTGCGCGCCAAGCTCGCGGAGATCGCGGCGTGGAACGAGGCCGAGGGACCGGTGACCGTGCATGAACGCGGATCGGATCTCGGGATCGTCGCCGACGGCATCTGCGTGTGCCATGCACTGGAGGCCGCGCCGGACGCGACCGTGATGGGCGTCGGCATGACGCATCCCCTGCCGGTGGAGAGGATCCGGGCCTTCGCGGCGCGGTTCCCGCGCTGCGCGGTCGTGGAGGAGGGCGATCCCGTCCTGAGCCGGGCCCTCCTCGCCGCCGGCGTGCGCGTCGAGGCGCGTCCGGAACCGTACCGGTTCGGGGAACTCGACGTCGACCGCGTGCGGCGCCTGCTGGCCGGGGAGACGGCCGAGCCGCCCCCCCCGCCGCCGGGCCGGCCGCCGCAGCTGTGCCCGGGCTGTCCGCACCGGACCTCGTTCGATCTTCTCAAGCGGCACGGGTGCATCGTCGCCGGCGACATCGGCTGCTACACGCTCGGCGTCATGCCGCCGTTCCAGACGATGGACACCTGCGTCTGCATGGGCGCCAGCATCGGCGTCGGGCTCGGCCTGCGCCACGTCCTGCCGCCGGAGCAGGCGCGCCGCGTCGTCAGCGTCATCGGCGACGGCACCTTCATCCACAGCGGTCTCACCGGCATCGCGGACATGGTCTACAACCGGCCGCCGACCGGTCACGTCGTCCTGATCCTCGATAACGAGACGACCGCCATGACGGGCCTGCAGGAGCACCCCGGCACCGGGCGGCTGCTCGACCACAGCGCCGCGGCGCGGACGCTCTCGATCGAGGACGCCTGCCGCGCGCTCGGGGTCGACCGCGTCGTGGTGGTCGACCCGACGCGCGAGACCGCCGCGCTGGAGATGGCCCTGCTCGACGCGATGGCGGCCGACGACCTCACGGTGATCATCGCGCGGCGCCCGTGCATCCTGTCGGTCGCGCGCGAGACAAGGGCCGCCCGGGCGGCCAAGGGTTGATTCCGGCGCGGAGACTCTCGATGAACGGCGTGACCAATGTGAAGTTCGCGGGACTGGGCGGGCAGGGGATCGTGACGGCGACGGACATCCTGGCGGGGGTCGCCTTCGCCGCCGGGCTCGACGTCAAGAAGGCCGAGGTCCACGGCATGAGCCAGCGCGGCGGCGCGGTGACGAGCGACGTCCGGTTCGGGCCGCGCGTCCTCTCGCCGCTGACCCCGGAGGGCACGAGCGACATCCTCGTCGTCGTCGCCGAGGACCAGGTCGAGATCAACCGGCGCCACCTGAAGCCGGGCGGCGTGCTGATTGCGCCATCCGCGGTCGACGCGTCGAAGCTGCAGAACCGGAAGTCCCTCAACGTCGCGATGCTCGGCGTCCTGAGCCGCCATCTCCCGTTTCCCGAGGCGCTGTGGATCGAATCGCTCCACGCGCATCTCGCGCCAGCCCTGCACGCCGCCAACGATCAGGCCTTCGCCCTCGGCCGCGGGTGACCCCCGGCGGGTTGCGCGGCGCGGGAGGGTCGGATAGGTTGTCCGCATTCACGAGGGAGCAACAGCATGCATGCAGTTCATCTGGCGGCGGCGGTCACGGTCCTGACGGCGGGGGCGGCGTTCGCGCAGCAGCAGCCCCAGGGCTTCGACGCGGCCCAGTTCCAGAAGCAGATGGAGGCGATGCAGAAGGCCCTGCAGGCCAACGCGCAGTCCGCCCAGCCGGTCGTCGATTTCCGCCAGTTGAAGACGTTTCTGCCCGAGGCGCTTGGCGATCTGAAGCGGACGGGCGCGAAAGGCGAGAAGAGCGGCGCGATGGGGATGACCGTCTCCAAGGCCGAGGGCTCGTACGAAGGCGCCAACGAGGCCCGCATGACGCTTGAGATCACCGATACCGCCGGCATCGGAGGGTTCGGCGCGATCGCGCAGATGGGCCTCGCGGCGACCGAGATCGACAACGAGACCGACGACGGCTACGAGCGGACAACGAAGATCGGGGCCTACAAGGGGATCGAGAAGTACAGCACGTCGTCGAAGTCCGGAAGCGTCACGATCATGGCCGGCCGCTTCACGGTGCAGATCGAGGGTCGCAACATCCCGGCCGCCGCCCTCAAGACCGCCGCGGAGGCCATCGACCTCAAGGGGCTGACGGCGCTGAAGCCGCCGGCCGCGAAGTAACGTCAGTCTCCGGTGTGGCGCCCGCGGCCCCGTCCCGCTAGAGTCTGCCGCACCGGCGATGAGCGGGGCGACGGAGAGTCATGGCGTGTCCGCGACCGGGCTGCTTCACGCGGCCCGGGCCTACGTGCTGTTCTTCTGGGGCGCCGCGCTGGGCCTGCTGATGCTCACGGGCGCCCTCCGCTTCCGTGTGATCGAGGACGCGCCGGTTCCCGTCCACCTGCCCGGATGCCTGCTGGCCGCCGCGGGGGTCGGGTTCCTTCGCCGCCGGGACACGGGCCCCCTGCGGGCCTCCGCGCTTCTCTGGGTTCCTGCGGGGCTCACGCTCTACTTCGCCCCCTTCGTCCTGTGGTGGCGGGACGTTCCCTACTCCGGGTACCTGCTCGCGAACGCGATGGCGGCGGCCGCCGCGGCCCTGTGGTTTCTCGCCGGGATCTGCCGCGAGGCGGGCCGCACGGGACGCGTGCTGGGCGCGGTGTCCTTCGCCCGCGAGGCGCGCTGGGGTGTGATCGGATGCGGGGTGATGGCCGGGTCGATGCTGGCCGCCCTGGCGCTGTGGACCGCCTTCCGCGCCGCGGCGGACGGCACGAGCCTCTACGCCGCCTGGTTCGAGGTCCTCTTCCACCTGCCCGCGGAGGCCGCCGCCTTCGCGGTGCTTCCGTTCACGGTGTCGATGGCGTGCGCCTGGCGGGCGCGGTCGGTCTGCCTGGGGGAGCTGCGATCCGCCCTGCCGGGGGCCGCTACGCCATCCGCCTGAGCTCGTCGCGCAGCAACGCCGCCCGTTCGTAGTCCTCGGCGGCGATCGCCTCCTCCATCTCGGCGCGCATCTTCTCGGCCGGGCTGACGGGGCGCCGGGCCAGGATGCGGGCGCGGAACTCCTCGAGCGTGTGCAGTTCGCCCATCCGGGCGGGCTCGGTGGGCAGGCCGTGCTCCTGGGCGAAGGCGCGGATCTCCTCGATGCTCGACGCGACGAGCCGCTCGGCATCCTCCGGCTGCTGGTTGTCGAGCAGCTTCTGGGCCCGCGCCTGCGCGTTCATCATGCGGACGTAGGGGAAGAACTGCACGAACTGCCACGAGACGGTCTCGTCCGGCGCCAGCCGCTGGACGAGCCGGATGATCTCGAGGTTGTGCTCGGTGTCGCGGAGCAGCCCGTCGGTGAACTCGAGCGCGGCGAAGGCCAGGTAGCGGTAGTAGTACTGCACGGCCTCCTGCTGCAACTCCCCGCACTCGGCGGGGGAGAGCCGCGCGCGGGGGGCGGTCGGGCTGGTCCGCTCGATCTGCCGGTGGTAGTCGAGCAGGGATTCGTAGCCGTGCGGACGCCGTCCGTCGGGCCGGCCCTCGAGATCCATCTGCAGGACGCCCAGGTCGACGCGAAGCTGGACGCGGCGCACGCCGTCGTCGCCGGACACCCAGCGCGCGATGACCCGTCCGGGTTGGTAGTCCCACCCGCGCGTGATCGTCTGGAGGTCCAGGTTCATGTCCCGGGAAAAGTATAGGCGCCGCCGCCCGCGATTCAACCCGCGCGGCCCCGGCTCACGGCGCCTTCGGGTCCAGCGGGAGGATCTCCACCTTGCGGAACTCGACGGGGTGGCTCTCCGCCTGCAGGGAGATCGAGCCGCCGGAAATCAGCACGGCGCCGTCCTGGATCAGGGTCTTCGCGTCGCCGTCCTTCGCGTCGTACTGCGGCTTCGAGTACTCGAGCACCTTCTCGCCGTTGATCGAGTGCACGATGCGGTCGCTGCCGCGCACCTCGAGCTCCAGCGTCACCCACTGCTCGCCGTGGAAGGTCTTCGACGTGGAGTTGATGCAGTGCCGCGTCTCCAGCTTGCCGCTCATCTCGACGTGCGTGCCGGGAGTGCACAGGTTGCCGGTCGTCCGTTCCCCCTTGCCGCTTCCGCCGAGGAGCTGGACCTCGATGGAGACGGGGAAGTTCTGTCCCTTCTTCATCGTCTCCGGCGGCTGGCCGTGGATCATGACGCCGCTGTTGCGCAGCGCCCAGCCGGGACCGCCGGGGCACTGCTCGCCGACGAAGCGGTACTCGACGCGCATGCGGTAGTGCGAGTAGGGCGTCTTGTAGAAGAGGTGCCCGAAGCGCCCGTCGAACTTCTCGTACTTGTCGTAGCGCACCTTCAGCACGCCGTCCTCGACGCGGAACGTGTCGAGCGCATTCTCGCCGAGGTCGAACCCCGTGATCTTCGGCGTCCACCCCTCGAGGTCCTTCCCGTTGAACATCGGGATCCACCCGTCCGCCGCGCCCGCGACGCCGCACGCCGCCAGCAGCCCCGCCGCGATCCCCGCCCGCACCGTCGTTCCGTTCATCCGCGGTCTCCTTCGGTTGTCGCGGGCACTATAACGCAGCGGGGGACGCAACGCACACCGGACGCCGGAGCGGGATCCGGGTGTCAGGGTTCAGGTGGCAGGCCGGACGGGGATGGACTCGTGCCCCGGTCCGACCGCCCCGGGCGGCGCGACCTCCTGCCCTCCGTGTTCCTGGCGCCTGGCACCTGAAACCTGCGCCCCCATGCTGGCGGAGGGCAGGCCGGGATGGCATGCTGGAGCTCGCGCATGGACTTCGGTCTTCCATCGGTTGAGCAGGGGGTGGCGTTTGCGGGTCTCGGCGTGCTCGCCGGACTGCTCAGCGCCTTCTTCGGCGTCGGCGGCGGATGGATCGTCACCCCCGTCCTGCTGCTGGCCGGGCTCGGCGCGCCGGAGGCGGTGGGGACGGGCATGGCCTTCCTGGCGGTCACCGGGCTTGCGGGCGTTGCGCGCCACGCGCGGCACGGCGGGGTCGACCTCCGGCTCGGCGCCGCGCTCGGCGTCGCGCTGGTGGCGGGCGTCGAGGTCGGGCGCGGGATCCTCCTGCGCCTGGACGGGGCGGGGTGGGGCGAGGCGGCGGTGCAGGGGATCCTGCTGGCGTGGATGGCCGGGCTCGGCCTCGCCGCGTTCCGGCCGGCCGCCGCGGACGGGCCGGCGCGCCGGCTCCGGATCGCATGGCCGCCGCGGATCACCGTCCGAAGCGCCGTCGTGCCCGTCTCCCTGTGGGTGATCGCGGGCGCCGGGCTTCTCGCCGGCGTGATGGCCGGACTCCTCGGTCTCGGCGGAGGCGTCATCCTCGTGCCCGCGATGATCGGCCTCATGGGCGTCGACCACCGTGCCGCCGTCGCGACCAGCCTCGTCGGCGTATCGGCCGCGGGGCTCTGGGGCGCGACCGGCTACGCCCTCGGCGGCCACGTCGCGTTTCCCGTCGCCGCGTGCCTCGTGGCAGGCTCGCTGGCCGGCGTGCCCCTCGGCGTCCGCGCGTGCCGCGCCGCCGATGCCGCCGGCTTCCGCCGCCTGTTCGGCGCGATGATGCTCCTCGCCGCGCTCTCGCTCGGCCTCGCGCTCGCCGGTTGGCGCACCGCAAGCCTCTCCGGGATGCTGCTCTCGGCGGGGGCCCTTGCGGCCGCCGTCGTGCCGTCCGCCCTCGCGCGCCGGCCGCGGGGGGGGGCGCCATGAAGGTGACGGACCGTATCCGCGCGCGCCTCGCGCAGCTCCCGGAGAAGCCGGGCGTCTACGTGATGCGCGACCGCTCGGGCGCCGTCATCTATGTCGGCAAGGCCCGGTCGCTGCGGCGGCGCGTGCAGTCCTACTTCCGCGCCTCCACGCTGCGCCGCGCCGACCCGAAACTGCTGAGCCTCGTCCATTCGGTCCACGATCTCGAGGTCATGCCCCTTCGCACCGAGGCCGAGGCCATGCTCGTCGAGGGGCAGTTCATCAAGGATTTCCGGCCCCGTTACAACGTGGCCTTCAAGGACGACAAGCGCTTCCTTCTGCTCCGCATCGATCCGGCCGACCCGCTCCCCCGGTTCACCCTGTGCCGCATCCGGCGGGACGACGGCGCGCGCTGGTTCGGCCCGTACGCCTCGGCCTCCGTCGCGCGAGCGGCGCTGGAGTTCCTCGACAAGCGCTTCGGACTGCGGCGCTGCCGCCCGCGCATGCCGGGGGAGCGGGACCATCGCCACTGCATCGACGACGTCGTCCGCTTCTGCAGCGCCCCCTGCATCGGAAGGGTGACGCCCGGGCAGTACCGCGAGCGGGTCGACGCCGCCTGCGCCTTCCTGCGCGGGGAGAGTCCGGAGGTCCTCAAGGACCTGCGCGACGAGATGCTGCGCGCGTCCGCCGAGACGAACTTCGAACGGGCCGCGGCGCTGCGCGACTGGCTCGGCCTGCTGCACCGGGCCGTCCGGCAGCGGTCGATCGCCGCGCGGTCGCTCGACGTCCGGGCGGCCGCGTCGCGGGCGGGCGTCGAGGCGCTCGGGGCCGCGCTCGGGCTCCCGGCCCCGCCCCGCGTCCTCGAATGCTACGACATCTCGAACATCGGCGGCACCCTCGCGGTGGGAAGCCTTGTGTGCGCCGTCGACGGGGTGCCGCGCCGCACCCGCTACCGTCTCTTCCGCATCCGCACCGTCGCCGGCAGCGACGACCCCGCGATGATGGCCGAGGTTCTGCGCCGCCGCTTCGGACGGGCGGGGCAGGCCGGATGGGAGCCCCCGGACATGGTCCTCGTCGATGGCGGCCTGGCGCAACTGCGCGCAGCCCGGGGCGTGCTGGGCGAGCTCGGGCTCGGCGACCTTCCGACCGCCGGACTCGCCAAGCGGTTCGAGGAGATCCACTGGGGTCCGGCCGGCGCCGAGCGGGTGCTCGCCCTGCCGCTGGACTCCCCCGCGCTGACCGTTCTGCGCGCCCTGCGCGACGAGGCCCATCGCTTCGCGCTGACCTACCACCGGCGCCTGCGCGCCCGCCGGTTGCGCGAATCGGAGCTCGACGAGATCGAGGGCGTCGGCGCGAACCGCAAGGCCGCCCTTCTGAAGCATTTCGGCTCCGTCCTGCGTCTCCGCCGCGCGCCGGAGGAGGCGATCGCCGCCGTCCCGGGCATCGGCCCCGCCCTTGCACACGCCATTGCCGTCGCGTTACGCCGGACGGACAGCGGCGACCCGTCGCCAGCCGGCGGCTGCTGACGGCCCCTCCCGCGGCCCGAACCCGCACCCCGCCGCTTCAACCTCGGCGCCTGCGCACCTGCGAACCTGCGAACCTGCGAACCTCCGCACCTGCGAACCTGTGAGCCTTCGCCGCCCCGCGCCCGCGCGCGCTCGCGGTCGGCGTCCTCTCAGGGCCCGGCGGGCCGGAACCAGAAGACCCACTCGTTCATGTCGCGCAGGCCGGTCTGTTCGGCGATGGGACGGAGCAAGGCGATCTGCGGCTGCATCGGGTATCCGCCCGGGATGAACGGGAGGCCCGCCCGCGCGGCCGGGACGGCGAAGGCGCCGCCGGAGGCCGGATCGACGTCGGGAGCCGGCGCCAGTTCGGGGCGGTCCGGGAGACCGGAAACCCGGATCACCGTCTGCGACATGGGCTCGTCGAAAAAGGCGGGGCTTCCGTCCGGCTCGACGCCGAGGATCCAGGGACCGCGTGCGAAGCCGACCAGCGCGGGGTTCGCCGGGTTCTTCACGGTGCGCGTGCGGAGCGGGTATCGGATCGCGAGGACGTCGCCCTTCCGCCATTCGCGGTGGATCGTGCGGATAGCGCCGCCTTCACCCTCGGCGGCGCCGCCGCCGTTGACGGTGATCCGGGGCGCGTCGGCCCACGCCGGGCAGCGGACGGCGACGATGTGTTCGCGGCCGTCGGCCTCGACGACCTCGAGGCGGCAGGCCTCGTCGCGGCCGAGCGTCGAGACCGCTTTCAACGCGAGGCCTTCAATCCGGCCCGTGCCGTCGAACGGGAGGTCGTAGGCCAGGGTGTTGCCGTCCGCCCGGAAAACGCTGTCCATGATCTCCGGGATCGCGCGCAGGCCGTGGAACGTGCAGCACCACCATGCGCGGGCCTGTCCGTAGGCGATGCTGACCGCCGAGAAGGCCTGGTTCGTGGCGCCGCCCTTCGGCGCGCGGGTCACGGCGCCCCCCGCGCCGAGCGCGGAGATCGTCCGGTGGCCGAAATCGCCGGTCGAGAACTGGTTCAGCGCGAATTCGTTGAACACGGCGTGCTCGGCGGCCTCGAGGTACTTCGACTCCCGCGTCGCGCGCCAGAGCTGCAGCGAGAGGCGCACCCAGTCGGCCTCGGAGCAGCCCTCGTCGCGCAGGATCATCGGCTTGAACGCCTCCGGGACGCAGCCATGGGGGAGGAGGTTCCCGCTGTCGACGACCTTCTGCCAGAGGGCGGCGGCGCGGTCCTGCCACTGCTTCTCGCCGGTCGCGACGGCGAGGTCGACCATGCCGCGCAGCGCGGTGAGGAGGCCGTGGCTGTGCTGGCCCTCGTGGAGGAAGACGCGGCCGGCCATGGCGCGGGCGAGGTCGAGGTAGCGGGCGTCCTTCGTCGCGGCGTTCAGGCCGACGAGCCCCTCGATGATCTGGGTCCAGCAGATGTAGCCGACCGCATGCTGGTCGCCCGAGAAGGCCTTGGCAACGGCCTCGTCGTTGAGGCGCGGCCCGATGGCGACGAGGAAGTCGCCGAGCTTCCTTGCGATTGCGAGGGACGTGGCGTCGCCGCGGCGGCGGTGGACCTCGACGAGGCCGGTCAGCATGCGCCCGTTGCCCCAGAGCAGGGCCATGTGCGGCCGGCCCTTGATCTCGCCGTCGGGGAACTCGTCGCCGAAGAACCCGGCCGGCTTCTGCGCGGCGGCGAGGCCGTCGAGAACGGCATCCAGAGCGGCGATCCGCTCCCCGGTGACGGCCTCGGCGCGGGCCAGCGCATCGAGATAGCGCCCGGAGACATCGCCGCTGAACTCCGTGAAGCGGCGCTGGTGGACCGGCACCGCGTCGGCGAGGATGAAATCCTTCGTGAACTCCGGCGGCCCCCCCGCGAGGACGCGGTCGAGCGAGAGCCGGAACCGCTCCTCGAGATCGCCAGCGTCCGCGGAAGCCGCGGCAACGACGAAGGCCCAGACGGATGCGGTGCG
Source organism: uncultured Verrucomicrobiota bacterium (assembly GCA_964402695.1). Lineage (GTDB taxonomy): Bacteria > Verrucomicrobiota > Kiritimatiellia > PWTM01 > PWTM01 > VGWF01. The sequence continues at coordinate 3,202 of CAYODK010000017.1, read as the reverse complement.
GATGCGGGTCGGTGTCATGGCAGTCTCCGGTTGATCGGCATCAGAGTAGCGGGCGCGGGGCGCTTCGCAAGGACTTCGACACCCCGGAAGCCAGGAACCCCGCGGACCTTCCTTCCCGTCGGCCCGCGTTCGGAATGCCGCGGCCGCCGGCGCGGGGGCGCCGTCGCCAGGGTTCCCGGACCGCATCCGCGTTCTTTTCATCGCCGCGGCGCTGGGGTAGGCTGCCGCCGGAGCCGGCGCATGGGATCGTTCGTCCATCTGCACGTCCACACCGAGTACAGCCTGCTGGACAGCCTCGTCCGGATCGGGCCGCTGATGGACGCCGTGGCGGACCTCGAGATGCCGGGCGTGGCGATGACGGACACGGGGGTGCTCTACGGGGCGCCGGAGTTCCACCGCCGCGCGAGGGCCAAGGGCCTGCGGCCCGTGCTGGGCGTCGAGATGGAGATGGCTCCGCGCCCGCCCGCCGTGCTGCGTCCGCTCGACGCCGCCGGGCCGGGCCTCGTGCTGCTCGCCGAAACGCCGGAAGGGTGGGGCAACCTGTTGCGGCTGGTCAGCGACGCGCACCTGCAGACCCCCGAGCCCGGGCGCCCGGTGCTGTGCGAGGCCGAACTCGCGAAGCGCCCGGCGGGCCTGATCGGCCTCTCCTCCGGCGGCAACGGCGAGGTCAACCGCCACTGCGCGGCCGGCCGGATCGATGCCGCCGTCGAGGCGGCGGGACGGCTGGCGGAGATCCTCGGCCCCGACCGCTTCTTCCTGGAGATGCAGCACCAGGGGCTGCCCGGGCAGGAGGAGGCCCTCGCATGCGTCCGCGACGTTGCGCGGCGGACGGGACTGCGGACGGTCGCGACGAACAACGTTCACTACCTCCGCTCCGACGACGCCAGGGCCCACGAGACCTTGCGGCTCGTGCGGCGCTGCGCCGTGCGCGAGCCGGCGCGGGCGGGGGCGGAGTACTCCCGCCTCTTCCATCTCCGCAGCGCGGCGGAGATGATCGCCGCCCTGCCGGAGGACCGCGACGCCGTGGAGCGCAGCGTCGAGATCGCGCTGCGGTGTTCCGTCGATCTTTGGCCCGCGCAGGAGCTGCACTTCCCGCGGTTCGCGCCGCCGGCGGACTTCGAGCCGGAGATGCGCCGCGGCCGCGAGGCCCTGTGGTTGCGCGGGCTGGTCTTCGACGGGCTGCGCGAACGCCTGGGCGTGACGGATCCGGCGCACCCGGGCCCCGGCGCGGCGGCGACGGCGGTGGCGAGGGCGGAGCACGAACTGGAGGTCATCGGACGGGCGGGCTTCGTCCACTACCTGCTCGTGATCGCGGACCTCGTCCGCTTCGCGCGCGGGCGCGGCATCCCCGTGGGGCCCGGGCGGGGGGCGGTCGGCGGATCGCTGGCCGCCTGGTGCCTCGGCATCACGGAGATCGATCCGCTCCGCCACGGCCTGTCGTTCGAGCGGTTTCTGAATCCCGATCGGCCCTCGGTGCCGGACATCGACATCGAGATCTGTCCCTCGTGCCGCCCGGCCCTCCTGGAGCACCTGCGCGAGCGGTACGGACGCGACCGCGTCGCCCACATCATCACGTTCGGCACCTTCGGGGCGCGGATGGCGATCCGCGACACCGGCCGGGCTCTTGGCGTGTCGCCCGGCACCTGCGACTCGGTGGCGCGGCGCGTGCCCGAGGGTGCGGACATGACCCTGGCGCGCGCGCTGCGGACGCGACCCGACCTCCGGCGCGAGGCAGAGTCGGCCTGCGCGCCCGATCTGCTGCCGATGGCGCAGGTTTTCGAGGGTCTACCGCGCAACCCGGGCACGCACCCGACCGGCGTCGTCGTCGCCGACCGGCCCCTGTGGGAACTGGTGCCGCTGGCGCGGGGGGGCGACGGCGAGACGGTCACGCAGTACGACATGCGCGAGCTGGCCTGGGCCGGCCTGTTGAAGATCGACCTGCCGGGGCTGCGGGTGCTCACGGTGCTCGACGAGGCGGTTCGCAGCCTTCGCGAAGGCGGGACCGGCGTGGATCTCGCGCGTCTGCCGGAGGACGATCCCGCGACGCTGGCGCTGCTCACCCGCGGCGACACGGCGGGCGTCTTCCTGCTCGACGCGCCCCCCGTTCGCGCGGCCGCGCGCCGCGCCGGCATCGGACGGTTCGGGGATCTCGTCGACGTCCTCGCCCTCCACCGGCCGGAGATGGCGGCCGTGTTCGACGAGTACCTGGCACGGAAGCGCGGCGAATCCCCCGCCGCCCCGCCGCACAAGCTCCTGCAGGGCCTCCTGGCGGAGACCCACGGCCTGCTGCTCTACCAGGAGCACATCCCCGCGGCGGCCGCGATCCTGGCGGCCATGCCGCCCGAGCGGGGGGACCTGCTCCGACGCGCGCTGGTCGCCCGCGACGACGAATCGCTGCACCGGCTCCGCGCCGCCTTCGTCGAGGGATGCCGCAAGGCCCGCCACCTCCGGGAGGCGGATGCGGAGCGGATCCTCGCCGCGCTGGAGACGTGCGGGCGGAACGGCATCAGCAAGGCGCACGGCGTCGCGGCCGCGAGCCTCGCGTTCCGGGCGGCATGGCTCAAGGCGCACCACCCGGTCGAGTTCCTCGCGGCGGCGATGTCCACCGAGAGCGGCGACACGGGGCGCCTGGCCGCCCTGCTGGCCGAGGCGCGGACGCTCGGTCTCCGGGTTCTCGGCCCCGACGTCAACCGCAGCGCGGCCGGCTTCGTTCCGGAAGGCCGGGCGATCCGGTTCGGACTGGCCGGAATCCGCGGCGTGGGCGCCGATGCCGCCCGCGCCTGGGTCGCCGAGCGGGTCGCGCACGGGCCCTACGGCGGCCTGGTCGACTTCTGCCGCCGGGCCGCGGGGGGGGCCGGCGCCCGGAATCCCGTCGAGTGCCTGATCCGGTGCGGCGCGTTCGACTTCACCGGCATGCCGCGCAGCCGGATGGCCGGCGGGCTCGATGTGGCGCTGGCCGCGGCGGGCGGCCGCAGGGATGTGCAGAGGGGGCAGGCTCTGCTCTTCGACGAGTCGGCGATGGGGGCCGCCGACGACTCCATCCTGCCCCCCGTGGCCCCATGGCCCGATGTCCGGCGGATCGAGGATGAACGGGAGCTCCTGGGCCATCCCGTGACCGTCAATCCGATCGCGCGGTTCGAATGGTTCACGCGGGCGGCGCGGTGTACGCCGCTCGCCTCGCTGCGCGACCTGGCCGCGCCGG
>CAYODK010000016.1:0-49075 GCA_964402695.1 uncultured Verrucomicrobiota bacterium | reverse complement strand
CGTTGAAGTGGAAAACTCCAAACTCCAAGGAAGTGGAAAGGGGGAGAAGGGGGCGAAGGCGGAAGGGAAGTCAGAAGGGCCGACTGCGGATTGGAGAGGGGCAGACAGGAGTGTCTGCCCCACGGGGATCGAAGGATGCGTCGCGGGGGCGTTCCGGATCGTGATGGCGATCGGCGTGCTGGGTGCCGCGACCGCCCGCGGGGCGGAGGTCTATGTGGGGGCGGACGGGGATGATGCGAACGCCGGCACGCGCGCGGCGCCGTTCCGGACGCTGGCCGCGGCGCAGCGGGCGGCGCGGGCGGCGGCGGGGCGCGAGGCCGTGACGGTCCGCGTTGCGGACGGCGTGTACTACCTGCCCGAGACGCTGGTCCTCACCGCGGCCGACTCGGGCACGGCCGCGCATCCGGTGACCTGGGTTGCCGAACGCGAGGGCGGGGCGGTGATCAGCGGCGGTGCGCGGCTCGGCGTGACCTGGACGCCGTGCAGCAACGGCATCTTCAAGGCCGCAACGCCCGAGGGGATCGCGATCGACCAACTCTTCCTCAACGGACATCGGCAGCGCATGGCGCGCTATCCGGACTTCGATGCCGCCAAGCCGACCGCGGCCTACCAGGGCTTCGCCGCCGATGCCTTCGCGCCGGGGCGCGCCGCGCGATGGGCCGATCCCGCCGGCGGCTACATCCACGCGATGCACCGCTCGCGCTGGGGCGGCTACCACTACCGCATCACGGGGAAGAACCCCGACGGCACGATCGCCTACGAGGGCGGCTGGCAGAACAACCGCCAGATGGGGATGCACAAGGACCAGCGGATGGTGGAGAACCTCCTTGAGGAACTCGACGCGCCGGGCGAGTGGTTCCACGACGCGAAGGGCGGGGTCCTCTTCTTCAAGCCCGAGGCGGGGACGGATCTTGCGCGGGCGGTCGTCGAGGTCGTCCGGCTGCGGCACCTCGTCGAACTGCGCGGCTCGCAGGCGGCGCCAGTGCGGTTTGTCACGCTGAAGGGCTTCGTGTTCCGGCATGCGGCGCGGACGTTCATGGACACGCGGGAGCCGCTGCTGCGGAGCGACTGGACGATCTACCGCGGCGGCGCCGTGCGGATCGAGGGCGCGGAGGACGTCGCGCTCGCCGACTGCGAGTTCGACCAGGTCGGCGGCAACGCGGTCTTCGCCAGCGGCTACAACCGGCGCGTGGCGGTCCGCGGCTGCCACATCCACGACGCCGGCGCCAGCGGCGTCTGCTTCGTCGGCGACCCGAAGGCCGTGCGCAATCCGCTGTTCGAGTACGGGCAGACGCAGGACCTCGCCGCGATCGACCGCACGCCGGGGCCGAAGACGGAGGACTACCCGGCCGACTGCGTCGTCGAGGACTGCCTCATCCGCGGCATCGGCCGCGTGGAGAGACAGCCCGCCGGCGTGCAGATCTCGATGGCACGGCGCATTGCGGTGCGCGACTGCTCCATCTACGACTGCGCCCGCGCCGGCATCAACATCGGCGACGGGACGTGGGGCGGGCCCGTGATCGAGGGCTGCGACGTCTTCGACACCGTGCTCGAAACCCACGACCACGGCTCGTTCAACTCGTGGGGGCGCGACCGTTACTGGGCCTCCAACCACCGCGGCGTCTCGCAACCCGCCGCGATGGCCGATCCGCGGCTGCCGTTCCTCGACGCGATGGAGACGACCGTCATCCGCGCCTCGCGCTGGCGGTGTGACCACGGGTGGGACATCGACCTCGACGACGGATCCAGCAACTACGCGATCCACGACAATCTCCTCCTCGCCGGCGGTCTCAAGTTCCGCGAGGGCTACGGGCGCCGCGCCTGGAACAACGTGATCGTGAACAACGGATTCCACCCGCACGTCTGGTTCGAGGACAGCGGCGACGTCTTCGCGACGAACCTCGTGATGCGCCCCCACGCGCCGATCGGAATGCCGGCCGGCTGGGGCCGCGGCGTCGACGGGAACCTCTTCGCCTCCGCCGCCGCGCTGGAGGCGCACCGGAAGGCCGGATGCGATGCGAATTCGGCCGCCGGCGACCCGCAGTTCATCGATCCCGCGTCCGGCGACTTCCGCGTGAAGGACGGCTCCCCGGCGTTGCGACTGGGCTTCCGCAACTTCCCGATGGACCGGTTCGGCGTGAAGAAGCCCGCGCTGCGGGCGATCGCGAAGACGCCCGCGATGCCCGTCCTGGGCGCGGCGGCGGAGCCGCGGGCCCCCGCGCGCGCGCCGGCTGCGCCCGTCTGGCTCGGCGCGACGCTGCACGGCCTGGAGGGCGAGGAGTTCTCCGCGTTCGGCGTGGGCAAGGAGGATGGCGGGGTCCAACTCGTCGATGTCCCCGCCGGCTCGGCCGCCGCCGCGGCGGGGCTGCAGAAGAACGATCTCGTCCAGGCGCTGAACGACCGCAAGGTCACGGGCACGGCGGACCTGTTCTCCGCTCTCGTCGCGGCCGGCGATGTGCCGCTGCGCGTGAAGGTGGTCCGCAACCAGGCCGCGCAGGCGATCGCGGTGGAGGCGCCGCCCTACGTGAAGGTCGAGACGTCGGCCGACGGCAGGGCGTTCCCGTCGCTCGCGCCGCCGGCCACGGCATCCGGCGTGGCGGGTGCCTCGGGCCGGACCGCCAATGACCCGCTGCCGACGCTCACCGACGGCCGGCTCGCGCGCGGCTATGGTCCCGTCTATCCGAATGGCGTGACGGATGGCGCCTACCGACTCGATCTCGGTGCGGTGCGGGCGGTCGCCTCTGTCACGGGCTGGTCCTTCAACCAGGGCGGCAACCGCGGGCGGCAGTTCGTGACGCTGTACGGGAGCGCGTCCGAGGCCGACCCGGGGTGGGACACGTCCGACGCCGCGCGTTTCGTCGCGCTCGGCACGATCGACACCGCCGGCGCCGCGAAGGCCGATTTCACCGCCGCGTCGCTCCGCGCACGTCCCGGCTCGACTCTGGGCCGTTTCCGTTGGATCGTCTGGCGGGCCCATCCGGTCACGCCGATCGGCGAGAACACGGCGTTCCAGGAGTTGGCGGTGGAGATCGCGAGGTGAGGTCGTGCGCATGAGAAAGGCAGAAGTCATGCGGATCGCAATCGCAGGGGTCATCCTCTTGGGCTGCCCGATCATCACGTCCGCGCAGTTCGGTCCGTCGCCGTACCAGGTGCCCGAGGGGCTGGTGCGGGGCGCGGCGTTCAGGGATCTGATCGAGCCGATCCCGATCCACGACGGGCTGGAGACGAACGTGTGGGGCGGGGACAACGTGAAGCCGCGCGACGCGCACAACGGGCTGGAGGACGCGGCCTGGTCCTACTGGTGCACGAGCGTCATCCGTGGCCCCGACGGCCTCGAGCACATGTTCGTCTGCCGCTGGCGCGAGGATTCGCCCAAGGGCCACCGCGAGTGGCCGCGCTCGCTGCTCGTCCGCGCCGTGTCAGAGAAGCCTACGGGGCCGTTCCGCGTCGTGCAGGAGATCGGTCCCGGCCACAACGCGGAGGTCTACCGGGCGAAGGACGGCACCTATGTTGTCTACGTGATCAACAACAGCTACCAGTCGAAGTCCCTGGAGGGACCTTGGACACCGGTGAAGCTGCAGTTCGACAACCGCGGCGCGAAACCGGTGAACATGTCGAACTGCACGTTTGCGCCGCGGGAGGACGGCAGCGTGCTGATGGTGTCGCGCACGGGCGAGATCTGGCTGAGCGAGGACGGGCTCAAGCCGTTCCTGCGGTTGTCGAACGGGAGCGTCTATCCGAAGATCAAGGGCGCGTTCGAGGATCCCGTGGTCTGGCGCGACGAGGTCCAGTATCACCTGATTGTCAACGACTGGTACGGACGCACGGCTTACTACCTCCGCTCAGAGGACGGCCTGCACTGGGTCTGGGACGACGGCAAGGCGTACGACCAGGACGTGGTCCGGCATCCCGACGGCCGCGTCGAGGGCTGGCACAAGCTCGAGCGGCCGAAGGTGCGCCAGGATGCGTACGGCCGCGCGACCCATTTCTATCTCGCCGGGATCGACATCGCGAAAGAGGAGGATTTCGGCGGCGACAACCACAGCTCCAAGAGCCTCGCGCTGCCGCTGACGGTCGGGCGCCGCCTGGCGATCCTCGGCGATGTTCCGATTGTTCCCGACACACGCGAGATCCGTGTCGAGATCAAGGCCGAGCCGGGGTTCGACCCGCGCGCCGACATCGACGTCGCCTCGCTGACCTTCGGCGCGGTGAAGGCGGTCAACTTCGGGAAGGGCTTCCGCGCGACGGCCTCCGCGCCCTCCGCCACGAACCTCGTCGTGACGTTCTCCGGCGAGGCCCACGGCCTGACCGCCGACGATTTCGCGGCGAAGATGATCGGGCGGACGGTGAAGGGCGGGCTGCTCTTCGGCTACGCGCGGCTGCCGGGGCGACCGGCCCCGCCGCCGCTCCGTCCCCTGGAGTACCGGGAGCCGTGACGCCGGAGGGCGGTCCGGCCCACGGAAGGGCCCCATGATGGCAGCCGCACGTGTTGCTGTCGCCGCGGTCGCGGTGTGGATGGCGGGTGCGAATTCCGCGCCCGCCGCTCCGCCGGCCGACGGGACGGTGCGCATCGCCCTGGCCGATGACGGGCGTTCCTATTCGGTGACCGCGCCCGGGTTCGCGGGCTTCCGGGCCGGCTTCTTCGCCACAATCGAGACCGGCGGAGGAACGCAGGTGCTGGCGTCCGCGACGGGCACGCCGTCCGGATCGCCGCCGCGGACCGGTGCGGAGGCAACCCCGTTCGGCCCCGTGGCGGTGACCACCATCGCCCTGCAGTTCGATCGGGAACGGATCGACCTGCTTCTCCGCTTCGGGCCTCTGCCCGGCGGGCGGGGGGTGTTCGTGCAGGCGGGGATCCGGAACGGCGGCGCGGACGCGGTCCGTCTCGTGGCGCTCGGCCCGGCCGTCGCGGCGCTGCAGCCGGCCGGGACGACGGACGAATGGCTGCTGACCGGGTTGCATCCGGCCACGCCGGTGATTGCATCCCCGGGCCAACTGGACAGCCCCCTGGAGATCCATGAGTACGGCGGGCTCTACCGCCGCGACGGAACCGGCTTCCTGTTCGGTCCGGCCGGCGCGTCGGCGGCCTATGTGAGCGCGCGCTTCGCGTCCGCGCCCGCCGGCGGTCTTGCGATGGACCTCCGGGCGGACATGGGCCGGGTGCGCGTGGACCCCGGCGAAACGCGGTGGGGGCAGGGGATCGTCCTCTGGATGGAGCCGCCGCAGGCGGCGCTGGCCGGGTGGGCGGACTGGGTGGCCCGGACGCATGGCGCTCCGGCGGATCCCCGCGCGCTGTCGGGATGGAGCAGCTGGAACTTCTTCGGCCGGGCCGTGACGGGTGCGGACGTGCGCGAGGTGATCGATGCGGTCGCAAGGGATCCGGACCGCTGGCGTCCCGACGTCATCCAGATCGATGAGGGCTACACGCCCGTGAAGTTCCCCGGGGGGCTGGGAGACTATGCCCGGCAGGTGGCCGGGATCGGTGTGCGGCCCGGCCTGAAACTGGACCTCAGGATGGAGTCCGGCTCCACCGAACTGGTCCAGATCGCGAGGCGAAGGGGGTTCACCTACCTGAAACTCGGGTGCGTGGGAACTCCGCGGCCGTGGCCGGAGAAGAAGACCGCCTTCGAGGCCCTGCGCGACAGGATCGCCGCGGCCCGGACGGCGGCGGGGCCGGACACGTACCTGCTGTACTGCGCCGAGCAACCGAACCGTGCGGTCGTCGGACACGCGGATGCCAGCCGGATCGGACGGCAGGCGACGCGGGCCGGTGTCCGCGGGGCCATCGACGACGTGCTCCGGTCCTTCCCCCTCGGCGGCCGCTGGTACGCGGCCGATTGCGACAGCTACTACCTGGGCACCGACATCGGGGACGTCAGCCGGATCGAGGGCGGGTGGCCCCTGGTCCGCACGTGGATGAGCATGGTGGGCCTCTCCTGCGGAGCGGCGATCACCTGCGATCCGTGGCACTGGGAGGAATTCGGGCCCTACCGGCGCAACCTCGAGGTGCTCACGCCGCCGGCGCGGGAGCGCACGGAGGTGTCGGACCTGTGCACCGGCCGGGAGTGGCCCCGGCTCGTCGGCCGCGTGCGGCGCGACTGGGGGGACTGGACCGTCGCGCTCCTGTGGAACCCCGCCGCCGTCGAGCAGGCGGTCGAACTGGACTTCGCGCGGGCCGGCATGGACCCCCGCCGCCGGTACGCCGTGTGGTCGTTCTGGGACGACCGCTATCTCGGCGTGGCCGAGGGGGCGTGGACCACGCCACGCCTGGGACCGTCGGCCTCGCAGCACCTGTGTTTCACGGACCTCGGCCCCGCCTCGACCCGGCCCGTCCTGATCGGCTCCAACCTCCACATCTACTGCGGCGCGGCGGAGATCCGGCGCGTCACGAGCCTGCGGGACGCGATGGAGATCGAGCTGACCGACGCCGGCGCGCGCGACGGGGACCTGTTCGTCTACAGCCGCCGCACGCCGGTCCTCCGGGCGGCGACGGGCTGCCGGGTCAGCGGTCCGGCCAAGGGCGGGGAGAACGTGTGGCGCATCGGCGTGCACGACCGGCGGCGCGGCGCCCCGCAGCGGATCGAGCTCGGGATCCTGCTGCCGGTCACGAGCCAGACGTGGTTCTGGGTGCTGGCCGCCGTCGCGGCCGTCAGCCTCCTGTACGGGGCGCGGCGGTATCTCGTCGCCCTGCGGCTCGAGCGAGAGCATGCGCTTGCCGCGGAGCGCGCGCGCATTGCGCGCGACATGCACGACGAGGTCGGCAGCAAGCTCGCGCGTCTTTCGCTGCTCGGCGAGATGGCCTCGGACGACCCTTCCACGCGCGCCGTGGATCGCACGCGGGCGCACGAGATCGCCCGCGGCGTCCGCGAGGCCGCCGGCGAGTTGGAGCACATCATCTGGACGGTGAACCCCCGGCACGACACGATCGCCGGCCTTGCGCACCGCGTCTGCCAGCACGCGGAGGAGTACTTCGCCGAGACGTCCGTCCGGTGCCGGTTCGGGGTGCCGCCGGACCTCCCCACCCGGCCGATGCGGCCCGACGCGCGCGCGGCCGTGTTCCGCGCGGTGAAGGAGGCGTTGGCGAACGTTCTGAAGCATGCCGGGGCCGCGACGGTCGACGTCGGGCTGCGGATCGACGGGGATGGGTTCGAGATCCGCATCGCCGACGACGGCCGCGGGTTCGACCCCGGGGGCGCGGCGCCCGCCCGGGGCGGAAACGGGCTGCCGGGCATGCGCGAGCGCATGGGGCGGCTCGGCGGCGAGTGCCGGATCGAAAGCGCGCCGGGCCGCGGCACGACCGTCACGCTGCGATGGCCGCTGGACAAGGACGGCGCGGGCGGGGGAGAATGAACAACGAGGATGCCGTGGCGATTCGCGTGGCCATCGTGGAGGACGACACCCCGTTCCGGGAGACGCTGGAGAAGTACCTCAACCGCGCGCAGGGGTTCTCGTGCGCCGGCGCGTACGGCGATGCGCGCGAGGCGCTGCGGCGGATCCCGCAGGACGCGCCCGACGTGGTGCTGGTGGATCTGAGGCTGCCGGGCATGGGCGGCGTCGACTGCATCGCGGAGTTGCGGCGACAGTCGCCCGGCGTCCGCGCGATCGTGCTGACCGCCTTCGACGAGGACGATCTCGTCTTCCGCTCCCTCGAGGCCGGCGCGTACGGCTATCTCGTCAAGCGCACCCCGCCGGCACGGATCCTGGACGCCATCCGCGAGGTTCACGCCGGCGGCTCGCCCATGTCCGCGCACATCGCCCGGAAGGTCGTCGCCTCGTTCCACCGGGCGTCGGGGACCGGGCTCTCGCACCAGGAGCGCGAGGTGCTTGCCGGCTTGTCCCGCGGGCAAACCTACGCGGCCATCGCCCAGGAGATGGGCATCGCCATCCATACCGTCCGCAACTACATCCGCCGCATCTACGAGAAACTGCAGGTCCACAGCCGCACCGAAGCCGTCGCGAGGTTTCGGACAAGGGGCGAGGGATGAGCCGGCGCGATGCACCCGACCGTGATGCAGGGGGGCCTCATGGGCATCGCTCTCAACGTGGGGAAACTCGAAACTCCAGGGAAGTTCAAAGGGGAAAGGGCGAAGGGGAAATGTCGGAGGGGCCGCGGACGCGGATCGGCGGGCTTCCTGAAAGGCACCCTCACTTCTCTTGCCGGCTGCGCCCCGGACCGTCCGGTCCGCCTTCGTTCCTTCTTCTCCGTTCCACTTATCCCTTCCTTGGAGCTTGGAGTTTCTTACTTTCCCCTTCCTGAGCGCCTCGATCCTCGCCCCCCCTCGCGTGGCCACTTCATGCCACATGACACTCCGTACGGGTCTGAATCACGCTCGCAGGGGACCAGGACATGAAGATCACCATCACCAGGGGTATGGCCGCGGCCTGGCTCGGCTGGGCGGCGGGGCCGCAGGCGGAGGCGGGTGCCGCGGATGCGACGGACGCGGCGGTTGCGCCGGTCTATGCGGTGGAGGACGGCGCCTTCGTCCGGCACAACGGGGACCGCTTCAACAACCGGCCCCTCTACGGCAACCAGTTGACCGCGGTTGCGGTGGGCGGCGACCGCCCGCTGCTTCGCTTCGGCCTGGGCGTCACGCAGAGCGGCACGTTCCTGCTCGGCCTTGCGCGCGGCGGGACGTCGCGCTGGCTGCACGAGGCGTCGGACATCACCATGAGGTACCGGCCGGGCCGGCTCGAGTGGGTCGTGCGCGACGCCGCCTTCGGAGCCACGACGGTCACGCTGGCGGCGGTCCCGCTGGCGGACGGCGGCGGGCTGGCGGTGCGGGCGCGGGTCGACGGGGCGCAGCCGGGCGACCGGCTGGTCTGGGCCTGCGGCGGGGCGTTTCCGATCGGCAACGAGACTGTCGTCGCCTACTGGGACGTCACCACCGGCATCCGCGCCAAGACGATGGAACGCGGATTCCGGGCCGCGGAGTGCGAAGGAAACCTCGTCTCCGCGGAGGCCGGCCTCGTCCGCATCGCGACGGCGCCCGGCCCCCGCATCGGCACCGCGGTGGGCCGCTGCAGCGCGGCCGGCGAGGTGCGCGTGGCCGATGCGTCGGGGGCGCGGGATCCGCTGGCGCTGGCCGCGAGCAAGGCGGGGAAGCAGCCGATCGCGTGCGGCGTCGTTCCGGTGGACGGAACGGCGTCGATCGCATGGGCGTTTCACGCCACCGAAGGAACGAGGCCCATCGATCCGAAGCGGGTGGCCGATCCGGCCGCGGTCTTCGCCGCCGGATTGGAGCGTGCGGAGCGCATCGGCCGGCGCGTGACGGTGACGACGCCCGACCCGTGGTTCGACGCCACGGTCGGGGCGTCCGGCGCGGTGATCGACGGCATCCACCGCCAGGGCATCTACACCCACAGCGGCATGCGCTGGGGCGTGCCGCTGCTCGGCTGGCGCTCGATCTACGGCGGCACGGCCTACGGCTGGCACGATCGCGTGAAGGCGCAGGCGAAGGTCTGCCTCGGGCGCCAGATCCGGGAATCGACGAGGACGAAGCCCGTGCCGGACGAGGCCTGCGGGCTGGCCTGCCAGTCGACCAACTCGCGGCTGTTCGGCCGCGGGCGGGTGGACGTGCACCACCCCTGGCACTACGACATGCAGACGCAGTTCTTCGACCAGTTGATCCACGCATGGCGATGGACGGGCGATGCCGAACTGGAGAAGCTGCTGCGGCCGGCGCTGGACCTGCACCTGGAGTACATCCGCGAGTGTTTCGACCCGGACGGCGACGGTCTCTACGAGAGCTACGCCAACACCTGGCCCACCGACAACTCGTGGTTCAGCGGCGGCGGCTGCGCCGAGGAGACTGCCTATGCCTTCGCCGCCCACCGCGCCGCCGCCGAGATGGCCCGGAGGGCCGGCGACGCCGGGGCCGCCGCGGCGCATGCGGCGCGGGCGGACAGGATTCACGCGAGCTTCCAGCGGACCCTCTGGCTGGAGGCGCGCGGCCATCCCGGGCAGAGCGTCGAGGAGTCGGGCCTCCGCCGCGTCCGTCCCGATGCATGGCTCTACGCGATCTTCTGCCCCATCGACGCCGGGCTGCTCTCGCCGCAGCAGGCGGTGCGCTCGCTCCACTACACCGAGTGGGGCCTCGAGCGGGAACCGATGCCGTGGGGCGGCCAGCGCTGCCAGCCCTCGAACTGGGTGCCGGGCATCTGGTCCCTGCGACAGGTCTGGCCGGGCGACACCTACGCGCTGGCCCTCGCGCACTTCCAGGCCGGACTGCCCGACGACGCATGGACGCTGCTGCGCGGGACCTTCCCCGACATGGCCCTCTTCGGCCGCGTGCCGGGCGACCTCGGCTTCACGGTCGGCGGCACGGATTTCAGCGATTGCGCCAGCCCCTTCGCCCGCACCGTGGTCGAGGGGCTGTTCGGGTTCCGGCCGGACTACCCGAACGGCGTCGTGACGATCGCGCCGCGGCTGCCGTCCGGGTGGGAGCAGGCATCGATCGTGACGCCCGACGTCTCGCTCGCCGTGCGCGGCGGCCGCTGCGACGTCGCGCTCGCCCGTCCGGCCGACCTCGCGTTCAGCCTGCCCGTGCGCGCGGAGCGGGTGGCCGGCGTGACGGTCAACGGCGCGCCGGCGCGCTGGACGGTGGAGCCCGGGTTTGCGTGCAGCCTGGTCTCGCTGCGGGTGCCGGCGGCCACCACCGCCCGCGTCGAGATCGCGACGGGCGGGCCGCTGCCGGTCGAGCCGTCCGCGAGGCACGAGATCCGTCTGGGCGAATCGCTGCGGGTCGACGGTGCGACGTTCACGCCGACGAATGCGGGGCACCAGGCGTACGAGACGCTCGTCCGCGCCGGCGAGCTGACCCGGCGGCGGCTGCACCGGGTGAGGGTCATCGATCCGGCGGGAGACGCCGCCCGCGCGGCGAAGCGGCTGACGAACGCGCCGTCCGCCGCGCGCTGGCATCCGGTCGACCTCTCCGCGAAACTCAACGGAGACGTGCGCGGCATCTTCAAGCAGGAATATCTCTCCCCGCGCCCGGCCACCTGCTCGCTGCGACTTGCGAAGGACGGCTACTCGACGTGGCAGATGATGCTGAAGAAGACGCACCGGCCGCCGGAGGTCGATCTGAAGCTGGTCGATGGACTGCTCGCCGGATCGGGCCGGCTCCGCACGCCCGCGGGCGTGGAGTTCGCGTGGCCGGCCGGCGCACGCAACAGCGCGCTCACCTCCCGGTGGGACAACTGGCCCGACGCGGTCACCGTACCGGTCAATCGCGCGGGCGATGCCATCTGGTTCCTCATCGCCGGCTTCACGCCGCCGATGCAGACCGGCATCGCAAATGCGGCGCTGCGCATGGTCTATGCCGACGGCGTGGTGGAGACGCTGGAACTGGTGCCGCCCTGGAACTTCTGGTCGCTGTGTCCGTTCGGCGGCGTCGACTACGACTACAAGCGCGACGCGTTCGCGCTGCCGAAGGATCCGCCTCCGCAGGTCCAGCTCGGCGGCAACTGTCGCGCGATGGTCTACGGCTGGGCCCTGAGGCCCGGTGTGCACTTGAAGGAGGTCACGCTGGAGACGCTTTCGCCCGAGGTCATCGTCGGCCTGATGGCGGCCAGCGTGATGAATCCGGAATGAACCGCAATCGCTTCAGATTCCCTGCCGTGTTGCCCGGCCTGCTGTTCGGCATCGCACTCGCGACGCAGGCCGTCGAACCGCCGCGGATCGAATGGACCACGCCGTCGCAGGACTCGCTCGACTCCATGCCGCTCTCCGGCCGCAAGGGCGCGGGCGCGAATGTCTGGGTGCAGGACGGCTCGATCTGGCTGTATCTCGCGCACAACGGTGCCTACGACGAGCAGGGGCGCCTGCTGAAGCTCGGCTGCCTGCGCGTGACGCCCGTTTCCGCGAAGCTGGACGGTCCGTCGTTCCGGCAGGAGCTCGATCCGGCGACCGGGACCGTCACGATCCGCGGCGAGGGCATCCAGGCGTCGCTGTGGTTCGCGGGCGAGACCCTGCTCATCGAAACCGAAAGCGCGGGTCCGGAGGCCCTCGACGTCGGATTCGGCACCTGGCGAGACCGGACGCGCGCCGGCATCCGCTGCGACATGCACGGCGGGAAGGGGACGTTCACCGCGGACCACGTCGAGGCCGGCGCGGACGGGTTCACCTGGTTCCACCGCAATGCGGACACGCCGTCGGATGTTGTCGGCCGCGCGCAGAAGCAGGGGATTGCCGCGGAGGCCGTGCTGGACGCGACGACTCGGCGCGTTTTCGGCGGCGCGATCGCGGTGGAGGGAGGGATTTCGGTCCCCATGGCGACCGACGTGCGCTGGCAGTTCTGGAACGGCAGGGCGTGGACGGGGCGCACGGCGGCGCGCCCGCGGCACACCCTCGCCGTTGCGCTGGGCGCGGCGATCGACGCGGAGCCCGCCGCGTGGCGCGCGCGCGCGACGGACATGTTGAAGGCCGACGCGATCGCGGCTGCGCGTGCCGGGGAAGGCAAACGATGGGCCGCGTTCTGGTCGCGCTCGCACATCGTTGTCAATCCGGCCGCCGGCCCGGACGATCCGGGCCGGCTCATCGGCCGGAACTATCCGCTCTTCCGCTACATGATGGCCTGCAACCGGGACGGGGAGCTGCCGCTGCTCTTCAACGGCGGCATCTTCACCACCGACAACAACGGGCGGATCCGGGGGAACAACAACGACGAGCTTCCGACGTTCGAGGGCGAACCGGTCACACCCGACTTCCGCCGCTGGATGGGCTGCCGGTTCATGTCGCAGAACCAGCGCTGGCTGGGCTGGCCGGCGCTGGCGAACGGCGACGCCGACCTGCTGGGACCGTCCCTCAGGTTCTATCGCGACCGGGCCGGCGTCGCGGCTGCGCGGGCGCGGGCGAACGGGGCGGACGGCGTGGTCTACCCCGAGCCGCTCGACGTCTGGGGCCTGTGCTGCGTCGCGCCGCGTCCGGACGGCCTGTGCGGCGCGCAGCACCTGACGCATCACTTCTCGATGATGCTCGAACACGCGTGGATGGCGCTGCAGGCGCACGACGCGCTCGGGATCGCCCTGGAGGACGACCTGCCGTGGATCGAGGGCACGGTCTGGTTCTACGACAGCTACTACCGTGCGCAGACGAAGCAGCGCACCGGGAGGGAATTCGGCGCCGACGGGAAGTACGTGCTCTATCCGACCTGCGGGCTCGAGTTCGCGGGCGGGGCGACGGATGCCATCGAGGTGGTGGCGGCGTTGAGGCGGGTCACCGGGAGTCTGCTCGCGCTGCCGCACCTGTCCGCGGCATCGCGGGAGCGGCTCCGGGCGATCTCGCCGCGGATTCCGGAGTTGCCCGTCGGGCGCCGGCAGGGCGTGGCCTCGCTGCTGCCGGCGCGGACATGGGAACGCGACTACAACAAGTGGGAGCCGATCGAGATGTACGCGGCGTGGCCGTACCGGCTGGTCGGCATCACGCAGCCCGACACGATCCAACTCGCCCGCGATTCGTGGGAGACCGTGCCCGCCGACCGCGCGCGGTTGTGCAAGCAGGACTACTCGTGGATGGCCAACGTCGCGAACATGGCCGCGCTGGCCTGGCCGGAGAAGGCGAAGGAGCGGGCGATCTACAAGATGGCCAACACGGCGGCGCCCCAGGCTCGCTTCCCGGCGTTCTTCGGTCCGGGCCATGACTGGCTGCCCGACCACAACTGGGGCGGCAGCGGCATGACCGGCCTGCAGGAGATGCTCCTCGCGCCGGAGCCGGGCAAGAACGGGAAGCTGCACCTTTTCCCCGCGTGGCCGGTGGAGTGGGATGTCGACTTCAAGCTGCATGCGCCCGGTCCGACGGTCATCGAGGCCGTGCTGCGGGGCGGAAAGCTGGAGAGGCTGAAGGTGACGCCGGAGTCGCGCGCGAAGGACGTCGTGAACTGGCTCGGCCGGTGGCCCGCCTACACGCCGCCGCCCCCGCCGCCGGTTCCGCTGAGCCAGGGGAAGCCCGTGACGGTGTCGAGCCAGTTCGTCGAGCCTGGCTACGATCCCGCGCGCGCGGTGGACGGCGACCCCAGGACCCGCTGGGCGTCGGACTTCGCGGCCCGGTCCGGCTGGCTCGCCGTCGATCTCGGAGAGGAGCGCGAGGTCTGCCGCGTCCGGATCCGCGAGATCGAGTGGCCGGAGACGCAGGAGTTCGCGATCGAAGTGAGGCAGGGCGACGCGTGGAAGGAAGTGGCCCGCGGGACGACCATCGGCGCGGACAAGGAAATCGAGTTCGCCCCGGTCCGCACCCGCGCCGTGCGGCTGAACGTCTTCAGGGCGAAGCGCCCGATCAATATCAACGAGTTCCAGGTCTTCGGCCCGGCGGGCCAGACCGGCCGCTGAGCCGCGGGATTCCCGGGATCCCATCCCTGACGCCCCCCCGTCCGTGTGGCCACTTCATGCCACATGACGAGGTCGCGGAGCCGGCGTATTTTGCCATTGTTTACAAATGTCTTTCTGTTCCTCCGTGGCGAAGGGTGGGGACAGAAGGTGGCGGAATGGAGGAGCCGTCCCGGGCGATTTCAGAGGAGGGGAGCATGGTCACCATCGGAACGTGGAGGAGAGTTCGACTGGGTGCGGGGGCGATCCTGGTGGCCGGCCTCGCGCCGGTCGATTGTGCCCGGGCCGCCAGCGCGACGTGGACGGGCCTTGGCGCCGATTCCGAGTGGACGACCACCGCCAACTGGAGCGCCTCCCCCGTGCCCGGCGCCGGTGACACCGCCACCTTCAACGGCGCCGGCAACGGCAGGACAACCATCACAACGGCCCCCGCCAGTCTGTATTCTTACTTGTTCGATTCGGCCAGTTGCGTTGCCTACACGATCAGTGGCCCGAGTACGACATGGTCCCTTCCCGACAGCGGCGGCGTGACCATCAACAGCACAGTGGCAACGCATCAGGATCTGAGCGGCATTCTGTACATCCGGCCGGCCATCAATTCCACCGCATACTTCGCCAATCAAGGTTCCGGCACCCTTAAACTGGGCACGTTCCAAGCTCAAAACACAGGCTCTG
This sequence comes from uncultured Verrucomicrobiota bacterium, assembly GCA_964402695.1. Classification (GTDB taxonomy): domain Bacteria; phylum Verrucomicrobiota; class Kiritimatiellia; order PWTM01; family PWTM01; genus VGWF01. The sequence continues at coordinate 34,081 of CAYODK010000016.1, read as the reverse complement.
GCACCACGCTGGCGCGACTCAGCTTCACACCGGCAAGCGGCGCCACCATCGAGATCATCACCGGTAAGTTGGTCGATAACGCAGGCACCGGGGGGCGCTGCAAGATGAGCGTCCTGCTTGATGATGATGGCATCTTGAAGATCGCCGCCACGGGCACCTATGACGGAAGCGATGCGGAAGGCAATTCCGTGACGATCCATCGGGGCACACTTCAAGCCTACAGCATCAATGTCATCGGCACCGCGAGAACATCCCTTGGTGCCAATGGCCGCATCCAATTCGGCGAGGTCGGTCAAACCCGAACCGCCACGCTGGACTACTACAACACTGCCAATGCGACGACGGATCGCAGTTTCTACCTCATCGACAACAACACCGCCGTCTTCAAAGTATCCGGCAGCGCCTCCACCCGTCTCGAAATCACCAGCGGGATCACCCAGTCCGGTTCAGCGAACGGAGGAGGCAAGCTCACCAAGGACGGCGCCGGCACGCTGATCCTGTCCGGCGCGAATACCCACAGCGGCGGCACGACCGTCCAGTCCGGAACGCTGCTGGTCAACAACACGAGCGGGTCCGGGACAGGATCGGGGACGGTGACGGTCAACAATGGCGGGACGCTGGGCGGGACGGGGCGGGTGTCCGGGGCGGTGACGGTGAAGAGCGGCGGGAAGCTCGCCCCCGGGGGCAGCGTGGGGACGAACACGGTGGGGAGTCTGGCTCTGGAGAGCGGCTCGACGTTTGACGTGGAGGTCAGCGGGGCGGTGTGCGACCTGACGATCTCGGAGGGCAATGTGGACCTTGGCGGCGCCACGTTGAGCGTCTCGTCCGCGTCGCCCAGCCAGTCGGGCTACGTCGTGCTTCGCACCCCTGGCACCCTGGATGGGACCTTCAACGGGCTGTCCGAGGGGACGGCCGTTCCCGGAATGACGGGATACCACATTCACTATCTGCGGGACGGCGGAACGAAGTACGTCATCCTGAACACGAGCCCGACCGCGGTGGTCCTGCACCAGTTCGGTGCGATGGCCGAGGGATCGAACGTGGTCGTGCGGTGGCGGACGGCGTCGGAGATCGGGACGGTCGGATTCGATCTCTACCGCAGGGTCGACGGCGAGTGGGTGAGGGTGAATGACGGGATGATCGCGGCCACGGGCGCGCCGAACGGCGGGCTGGGGGCGTCGTACAGCCTCGTCGACGCCGGGGCCGTCGCGGGCGGGACGTACGAGTACAAGCTCGTGGAAACCGAGCAGGACGGCGGGATGAAGGAGTACGGGCCGTATCCGCGGACGGCAACGGCCCTCGAACTGGTCAGTCCGATCCGTCCGGTCGCGGAGGGCATCGAGCTCCGCTGGCTCAGTCGCGACGGCGAGCGGTATCGGATACTGCGGTCGACCAATCTTCTCGATTCGGTGATGCACACGGTGGCCGATGGGGTCGCCCCGACGCCTCCGGAGAACGTCTTCCTCGATCCCGGCGATGCACCCATCCGGGTGTACCGGGTCGAGCGGACGGACTGAGGTGTTCCGCGAAGCCGCCCGTGCCCGTGTGGCCACTTCATGCCACATGACGGGTCGCGGCCGTTGCGGGTAGTTTGTTGCGAAAGCTCTCAAAGCGGGTTTCGCTTTGGCAAGTCAATTTCAAGGGCAAAGGGTCAGACAGGGGTGAGGAGAGTGGAATGAAGACGAACGTGCGGACGCGGGTGCTGCCGGGGCCGCGGGACGTCGGGGAGTAGGGCCATGCGACGGCATGCGGTCGTGACGTGCCTTGCCGTTCTGGCGATTCTGGCCGCCGGTTCCGCGGGCGCCGCCACCTGGCAGTGGGATGGCGGTGCGGGTTCGGGCGATTGGACGGCGGCCGGCAACTGGAGCCCGGACGGCACCAACGCCGAGACCAACGGCACGTTCGCCAGCCGGCTCAACGTGAACAGCGCGCAGGAGTTGGTCTACTCGGCCGCGCAGGGGACGACCGTCTTCACCGGCGACGGCACCGGCCGGGGGCTGGTCATCGGCAGCGGCGCCCTCGGTTCGGGGACCCTGCGAATTACGGGGGGCGTCTTCTCGACGTTCGGCGGGACCGCGGGGGATGTCGTGGGCAACAATGCCAACACCGCAACCCTGACCATCGAAGGTGGTACGTACATCGGCACCGCCAGTGGGACCGGCCTGGGCATCGGCGGAGGGCCGACCGCCATCCTGAACGTGTCCGCCGGGACGGGCAGGGTCGCCAGTCTGACCCTGAACGCCACCCTCGCCGCGGTCAACCTGAGTGGCACCGGGGTGCTGGAGGTCAACAGCATCTCGCGGGGCGGCGGCACGGCGAACCTGACCCTCAACGGCGGCACGCTTCGCGCGCGGGTCGACAGCGCCTCGTTCCTGCAGGGCCTCACCGCGGCCACCGTCAACGACGGCGGTGTGACCATCGACAGCAACGGAAGGAGCATCACGATCGGCCAGTCGCTGCTCGCCGGAACCGGCAGCGGCGGCCTCACGAAGACCGGCGGGGGCAATCTCACGCTAGCCGGCGCCAATACCTACGTCGGCCTCACCACCGTCAACAACGGCCAGATGCTCCTCAACACCACGGGCGGCGGGGCCCTCGCGGGCGACGTCACGCTCAGTTCGACCTCCGCCCAGCGCACCTATCTCCGGCTGATGCAGAGCGACCAGATGGCTGCGACCGCGACGCTGAACATGGAGCTCAAGGGCACCGGAACCGTCTACTCGGAGATCGCCCTGCAGGGCAATTCCCAGACCCTTGCCGCCCTGAACCCGACCTGGGATGGCACGGTCGGCGGCGGCAACATCTACATCGAGAACCGGGTCTTCAATGATGCCGGCGGCGGAAACGGCGTGTTGACCATCGACGGCGCAACGGACAGCACCTGGGGCAGCCGCGTGCTCGTCCGCGACGGCCACTCCGGCACCCTGTCCCTGGTGAAGGAAGGCGCCGGCACGCTTACGCTCGGCAGCGCCAACACCTATGTCGGAACGACCACGGTCAACGGCGGCACGCTGAAACTGGGCGTGAGCGCGACCACCACGACCGCCGGCCCGCTGGGCCATTCGAGCGGAAGCACCACGATCCAGGGCGGCGGCACTCTCGACTTCAACGGCTACAAGGTTCATGCCGAACGGCTCGTCATCTCGGGCGACGGCGTGGGGGGCCAGGGTGCGCTCGTCAATAGCGGCGGCGACCAGATCAACGCCGTGCAGGATCTCGTGCTCGGCGGCGATGCCACCCTCGGCGGCAGCGGCCGCTGGGATCTCCGCCAGAACACCGTGGCGCCCACGCTCGACATGGCGGGCCACACCCTCACCAAGACCGGGGCCAACTACATCGGCCTGATCGGTGCGACCATCTCCAATCCCGGCGACGTGATCGTCAACGGGGGCGAACTCAACCTCACCTTCGGATCGACCTTCGGCGGCGCGGGCGCGGTCAACAGCGTGACCGTCAACAGCGGCGGCACCCTGGGCCTCTACCAGACCGGCACGGACCACGGCTCCACCCTGAACCTCAACGACGGATCGACCCTGCGGGGGCAGAGCAGCGGCGCGTCCACGCAGAACACGTGGGCGGGTCCGGTCAACGTCGCGGGCGCCGTCACCGTGAAGGCCGATGCCGTGCTCACCATCTCCGGCGACATCGGCGGAACCGGCAGCATCGACAAGACCGGAGCCTCGACGCTGACCCTCTCCGGAGCGAACAGCTATGGCGGCGGGACGACGGTCCGGGCGGGCACGCTGGCGCTGTCCGGCGGCGGAACCGTGGGCAGCGGCGACCTCACGATTGCAGCCGGCGCGACCTTCGACGTCAGCGGCGCCACCGGCGGCAGCTACACTCTCGGCACGGGGCGGACGCTCCGGGGCAACGGGACGGTCACCGGGGGGCTGATCATGGGCGCCGGTTCGACGCTGAGCCCGGGAAACTCGACCGGGACGAACCTCTTCGCGGGCGCCCTGACGCTGACCTCGAACACCAACGCATTCGAGCTGGTGAGCCCGGCGGACTACGACCAGATCGTCGTGGGAGCCGCCGGCAGCCTGACGCTGACCGGCAGCCCGATCCTGGCGCTGAACCTCGCCGGATACAGTTCGGTTCCCGGCGATGCGTTCCGGATCTTCGACAATCAGTTCGGCGGCGCGGTGTCCGGGACGCTGTGGCTGGACGGGAGCACGGAGCTGACGGACGGCGCCACCTTCGCCGCGGCCGGCCTCCAACCCGGGCACGAGTTCCAGATCGACTACGACGGCGGCACGGGCAACGACATCACGCTGACCGTCGTCCCCGAGCCGGCCTCGCTCGGTCTCCTCGGTGCGGCCTCCCTCGCCGCCCTGCTGCGCCGCCGCGCCCGTCGGTGAACCGGCACCGGATGGCGGCCGCCGTGGCGTTCCACACATGGACGATCCGGGCGCGCGCCGCGACGGTCGCTGTCGCCCTACTTCCCGCGTCGCCGGCTCTGGCGGACACCTTCGATGATCGGGCGGCGATGGCGATCCGCGCCGCAGCCCGTGCGCGGCCGAATCTCGGCCAGCATGACGGTCCGCACCGCGCGGGGCGCAACGGCTTCTGGTTCGCCGAGGCGCGCTTCGCGACGGGCGACACCGCCGGCGCGCTCAAGATCCTGCCGGGGCTGCTGGCCGATGCGGACGGGCGCGCCGACGCGGGGGGTGCCAACGGCGGGTTCTCGCTGTGGCCCGGCATGGACTGTTATGTGCGCTGGCAGGCGAAGATGACGCCCGAGATCCGCGAGGCCTTCAAGAAGACCTTCACGACCTGTGCAACCTACGGCAAGGGTGCGACGCCGAACCAGCAGATCATGGCGGCCGTCGCGTGCCGGCTGGCGTGCGAGCAGTGGGGCGAGGCCGCAGCGACGTCGAAGTCGGGCATCACGTTCCGCGGCGCGCCGAAGGGCGACCGGTCGGGGAAGCTCTGGCTCATGGACGAGCTCGCGCGGGTCCCCCGCTACAACTTCAGGGAACGCTGGTCCAAGCACTACCTCTGGGCGTCGCTCGGGCCGATCCGGACGCTGGCGGACCTTTCCACCGACCGGGACCTGCGCCGCCGCGCGGACATGGTGTGGACGTGGGGCGCGGCGAACTCGGCGTCGACCTGGCTCGCCGGCCACTGGGCGCTGCCCGCCGGCCGCGGCAGCACCGGGGCGCAGCAGAACCGCTACGACCTGACCGAGTTCTCGTGGTGGCTGCTCTTCGGCGGGCCGAAGCCGGCCGGCATGCTCGACTCGGAGCAGTCGATCCTCTACGCGCTGCCCGGCGCGCCGCGGCCGCCGGTGATGCCGGAGATCCTGGAGGCCGCGACCCGCCGCACGCGGCCGTACGTGGTGCGGACGATGGCGCGGACGCACGAGACGCAGTTCGCCACGTCCTGGGTCGCGCCCGGCTGCGCGCTGTTCAGCCAGGTCGAGGGCGACACGACGCTCAACCCCGATGGGACGCTCGCGGTCCGCGACCTCGACAACGCGGGCGTGCCGTCCAACGACTGGTCGTCGGAGCGCTGGGCGCTGGTGTGGGACGACGCCCCCGCGTACGGCGATTCGGCGCTCTGGATGCGCCCGCCGACGAGCTATGGCTGGGCCAAGGGGTCCGGCATCGGGCCGTACGAGGACACGCTGCAGCACGAGGGCACGCTGATCGGCGTGCTGAACATCCCCGACGGCAAGCACCGGTTCACGAAGGACCACATCCCGACCAACGGCCTGGCCGCGGTGGACGAGGCGAAGTCGGCGGGCCGCCTGTTCATCCACTACAGGACGGTTCTCGTCGCGATCCACCGGACCGCGCCGTTCGCGTGGACGGATGCGCAGTCGCCGTGCGCCAAGCGCGGGTTCGCGATCGAAACCGCCCTGCCGGCCGAGTATCCGCAGGCGACTCCGGCGGAGCGTATCGCCGCGTTCCGCCACGACGTGCTCTCGAAGGGCGGCGTGGATGCGCGGGACATCGGGGCCGATCCGCCGCGGTTCGCCTACCGCACGCGCAAGGGCCGCGTGCTCGACCTCACGTATGGCCGGGCTGGGCGGATCGACGGTGCCGCGGTAGACTATGGGAAATGGCCGCTCCACGAGGATCCGTGGATCCGGCAGCCGCAAATGGGCCCGATGACGATCCGGGGCGGGGCCCGGACGATCGTCCTTGATTTCGACCGCTGGACGGTGACGACCAGCGCCGCGGCGAAAAACGCCGCGGCCGGAGACAAGCCATGAGCGTCGACCGACACGTCCGCCCGCGAGCCGCCGCCTCGCTGTCCGCCCTGCTGCTCGCGGGCGCGACGGCCGCGGCGGGGCCGATCCCCGCTTTCCCCGGCGCCGAGGGCTACGGCGCGCATTCGACCGGCGGGCGCGGAGGCGACGTTTACATCGTCACCACCCTGGACTCCAGCGGCCCCGGTTCGTTCGCCGAGGGCGTGACCACGGTGCCGGCCGAGGGGCGCACGATCGTCTTCGCGGTCAGCGGGTACATCCCCATCCGCAAGCTGACCCTCAAGGCGCCCCGTGTCACCATCGCCGGCCAGACGGCGCCCGGGGACGGGGTCGGCTTGAAGGGCAGCATCTTCTGGATCTCCGGAAGCGACGTCGTCGTGCGGTTTCTGCGGTTCCGCCACGGCGTGGATCCCGACGGCGGCGACCTGCTGGAGACCGACCGCGGCGCGCGCAACCTGGTGATCGATCACTGCGACGTCCAGTTCGCCACCGACGAGAACTTCTCGATGTTCAAGTCCGCGCCGCCCACGATGACGTTCCAGTGGTCGATCAATGCGTGGGGCCTCAAGGACCACTCCTGCGGCGGACTCTGGATGGTGGACCACGCCACGGCGCACCACACGCTCTGGGCGAACAACCACACGCGCAATCCGAAGGTCATCACGCCGCAGGCGTTCGACTGGATCAACAACGTCAGCTTCGGCTGGGACATCGGCATGAACCTCGCCGGCGCGGATGTGCCGGGGACGTACCGCGCCAACATCCGCGGCAGCACCTTCATCCCCGGGGGCCACGCGCGGGAGGCGATCTTCGGCGGCGGGCGGCTGCCGGACGGCACGATCCCGTACCACGTCCACCTCGACGACTGCGATGCCACGGTCGCCGGAAAGGACTACCGCTGGGCCCGAACGCCCTTTCCGCAGACGGAGGGGGTGCCGGTGACCGTCGAGGCGCGGCGCATCGCGTACAAGAAGGTCATCTCCCTGGTCGGCGCGGTGCGGATGGATATCGATCCCGACACACCGTTGCGGGATGCCGTGGACACGCTGCTCATCGACGACGTCGTCGCCAAGCGCCGCCGCATGATCCGCGATGTGCGCGAGCTGGGCGTGAACGACCGTCTGCTCGCGGCCCCGGCGCCGCGGGATTCGGACCGCGACGGCATGCCCGACGACTACGAGACCGCGATGGGCTGGAACCCGGCGGCGCAGGACCACAACGTCGTCCTGGCGGCCGCCAACGGTCGGGTTGCCGGCCCGACGTTCCTCCCGCCCGGCACGCCGCCCGGGTACACCCGCCTGGAGGAGTACCTGCACTTCCGGTCGATCCCGCACGGCACGATCGCCGGCCCGGTGGTCGTCGACCTGCGCAAGTTCACGGCCGGGTTCACGGCGTCGCCCCGCTTTGCCGTCGGGAATGTCACCGGCGGCCGCGTCGAGGCGGTGGCGCCCGGCGGCGCGCGGATCCGGTTCACGCCGGCGCCCGGCCACACCGGGCGGGCCGGGTTCGACTTTCGGGTCACCGATGCCGACGGCGACGCATGGACGCAGCCGTGTGCGTTGGTCGTGGAGGCGCGATGACAGTTCCGACCGCCGACCATCGGCGCGAGGAAGAGAAGACAGGAGGGCCTGCCCCACGGGCGGAATCGACCTCCAGCGTCCACCCTTCTCCCTCCATCCGGCCGCGGGTCGGCAGCCTGTGGCGCACGATGGACGGGGGCTGCGGGGCCCGGTATGGTCTCGGGGCGCCCGGGCAGGCGACGGACATGACAGGCATCCGCGGCGAAGGGTGCGGAAGCGGATGGAGGACCATGCGGATGAGACTACTCGGATCCGGTCTTGCAGTCCTGGTGGCGATCCCGGCGATCCTGACGGGCGGTGCAGAGCCCGGGCCGCCTGCCGTGTTCCGGCCCGGCGAGGTGTGGGCGGACACCGACGGGACGCCGATCAACGCGCACGGCGGCGGGGTTCTGTTTCACGGCGGGACGTACTACTGGTACGGCGAGATCAAGACCGGGAAGTTCGTGATGTGGATGCACGTCGACTCGGAGGACTACAAGCTCGCCCACGCCGGCGTGGCGGTCGCGGATTCGCCGGCGGGTCCGTTCCGCTACCTCGGCAGCCTGCGGCCCGACGGCGCGATGAGTCGCGACATGACCCTCTTCGCCGACGACGACGGGAAGGCCTATCTCTTCCACTCGTCGGAGGACAACGCGACGATGCATGTCGCGCGGCTCACGGACGACTACCTCAAGCCTTCCGGCCGGTTCGAACGGATTTTCGTCGGCCGGTACATGGAGGCGCCGGCGGTCGTGAAGCGCAAGGGCCGCTACTACCTGATGGCGTCCGGCTGCACAGGGTGGGCCCCGAACCCGGCGCGGTCGGCCGTCGCCGACTCGGTCTTCGGGCCGTGGAAGGAACTGGGCAATCCGTGCCGCGGCCCGGGCTCGGAAATCACGTTCCGCTGCCAGAGCACCTACATCCTGCCCGTCGCGGGAAAGCCGGACGCTTTCATCTGCATGCTCGACCGCTGGTCGCAGTTCGATCTGCCCGATTCGCGCTACGTCTGGCTGCCGTTGCGGTTCGAGAGGGAGGGGTTCGTGGTCGAATGGCGGGATGCGTGGGGCCTGGAGGATCTCTGACGGGCAGGGCAGACAGGAGTGTCTGCCCCACGGGCTCGGAGCGCGCAACGTGCCGACGAAGGGATACACTACATGAGAGTCTCCGGCGTACGCAGCGGCGTGGGGGCAGGTCTTCTCGCACTTCTTGTCGGCTGCGGACCGGTCGGGCGCGAGGCGCCCCGCGAGGCCGTCACGGCTCCCGTGCCCGAGGCTCCGCCGAGGGCGGTATCGATGCTGCCGGGCGGTGAGGCGGCGTGGGAGCCGGTGTGGGCGGACGAGTTCGACTATCCCGACGCGCACCTGACCAACGCGTGGGTGTCGCAGAACGGGCCGAGCGGGCACATCCTCAGCAGCCGCTGGCGCGAGAACGCGGTCGTGTCGAACGGGACGCTGCGGCTGGTCGCGCGCAAGGAGAAACGCGGCGGGCAGGAGTGGACCGCCGGCAGCATCTGGACGAAGCGCGCCTTCCAGTACGGCTACTTCGAGTGCCGCTACCGCTACGGCGCCGCGGAGGGGCTGAACAACTCCTTCTGGATCATGCCGACCTCGAGGGTGCCGCCCGGGCACAAGCATTTCGAGATCGACATCAACGAGGGCCACTTCCCGAGCGAGGTGAACAGCAACATCCACAACCACACCGACAAGACGAACATCAACGGGCGGACGACCCACCCCACATCGTCGCGGAGCTTCGTGTTCGGCGCGAGGCCGGACGTCACGGTGCAGTTGGAGACGCCGGTCACGACGCGGCGGCTCCGTTTCTCCTCCCGCTACGCCGGCCACGTCCACCTCGGCGAGTTCCGGGCATACGGCGTGAGCCCCGGCGGCTATCCCGACGCGCTGTCGCCCACGGCCGACAAGGACAAGCCGGGCCTGGTGAACTTCGTCCGCGAGCCCGGCGCGCGGATCACGGCCAGCGGATTCCTGAAGGAGGACAGCTCCAGGGGGCTCGCCGACGGGCGGATCGACACGCGCTGGACGTCGCAGAAGGACGGCGACAAGTGGGTCGAGATCGAGTTCGCCGGCGGGCGCACGATCGGCTGTGTGCAGTTCCTGAACGGCTGGGGCAGGCCCGGCGACTGGAAGGGGCTGATCGAGGACTACCGCATCGCGTGGCACGACGGCGCGAAGTGGGTCGACATGGCCGCGTTCGATCTGCGCGACGGCGCCAACAACTTCGCGCGCGAGTTCCACACCTTCGGCCTGGACTGGACCGAGAAGGAACTCGTGTTCTATCTCGACGGGAAGGAACTGCGCCGCGAGAAGAACTCATTCTGTCATTCCCCCGCGCCGGTGTGGCTGAGCCTCGCCGTCATCGCCTGGGCCGGCCGCGTCACCGACGAGGCCGACGGCGCCGCGATGGAGGTCGATTACGTGCGCGTGTTCCGGCGGCGGCCGTGACGGGGAGCCGGGAGGCGGGAGTGGGGATTCGGGAGCGGGGTCTGCAGACAGGGAATGGGGACAGGGAAGCGAAAGCACGTGCCAACGCGCGGCTGGCAGCCCCGGGGGACGATCCGAGATGAACACGATCAGAATCAAGGCCACGATGGCCGGCCTGTTCATGGCCGTTTCCGCCCTGGCGCCCGTGGCCCGCGCGGATGAACTCGACGACGTTTTCGCCCGACCGCCGGAGTCCGCAAAGCCGGGCGTGTGGTGGCACTGGATGGGATGCAACGTCACGCGCGAGGGGATCACGCGCGACCTCGAGGCGTTCAAGGCGGCGGGCATCGGCGGAGCGACGCTCTTCGGCATGGCGGACGTCTGCACGCCGTGGGCCGCGCACATCGGGAACAGCCCCACGGACGGCCTCGTTGCGTTCACCGATCCGTGGTGGAAGCTCGTGCGCCACGCCGCGGAGGAGGGGCGCCGCCTCGGCCTCGACATCGGCATGCATAACTGCCCCGGCTACACGCACAGCGGCGGGCCGTGGATCCCGCCGGAGCTCTCGATGCAGGAGGTCTGCTGGACGCAGGTCACCGTTGCCGCGGGCGCGCGCTTCGACGGCGTCCTGCCGCGCCCGCAGGTCGATCCGCGCGCGCACATGGCCTTCCCGGTGGTCAACAAGGACACCGGGGTGCTGGAGAAACCCGTCGTCGAAGCGCGGACGACGTTCTACCGCGACATCGCCGTCCTTGCGCTCCCGGCCTCGGGCGTCGTCGCCGCGGACCGGGTCGTCAATCTCACGCGCCGGATGCAGGCGGACGGCCGTCTCGACTGGACCGCGCCGGACGGGGAATGGACCCTCCTGCGCATCGGCCACACGACGATGGGCTCGATGACGCAGCCGAACCAGTGGGAGGCGCGCGGCCTCGAGTGCGACAAGATGAGCGCCGAGGCCAACGAGTTCCACCTGCGGCACGTGCTCGGCGAAATGCGGAAGCAACTCGGCGACCTCGTCGGCGCGGGCCTCAACCACGTGCTCTTCGACAGCTACGAGGCCGGCAAGCCGTCGTGGACTCCGCGCATGCCGCAGGAGTTTGCCGCGCGCCGCGGCTACGATCTGACGCCGTTCCTTGCGACCTTCGCGAAGCGGACGATCGGCGGCGACGCGGAGACGAAGAAGTTCCGGGCCGACTTTGACCGCACGATTGCCGACCTCTATCGCGACATCCATTTCCCCATCGTCGCGCGCCGGCTCCGCGAGGCCGGGCTGCGCTTCACGTGCGAACCCTACGGCGGCCCGTGGCAGACCGGCGAGGTCGCGCCGCACGTCCACCGCGTGATGACCGAGTTCTGGACCTCGCCCTCCGGCTTCCGCGGCGGGCCGCAGTCGGGGATCTTCAATGCGGGCGATGGCAAGCTGCACACCATCCTCGAGGCCGAGGCCTTCACGGGCGGTCCTGAGAACAGCCGGTGGACCGAGCATCCGGACGGCCTGAAGCCCGTCGGAGACGGCGCCTTCTGCGCCGGCATCAACCGGCTGGTCTTCCACGGCGCGATCCACCAGCCGTGGGACGACCGCCACCGCCCCGGCAATTCGATGGGCCGATGGGGCACTCACTTCGGGCGGCTGCAGACATGGTGGGAGCCGGGCAAGGCATGGATCGCCTACCTGCAGCGCTGCCTGGCCCTGCTCCAGTGGGGCGCCGTCGCGACGGACGAGGGCGTTGCGATCGAGGCGGCGGATCCGGGCCTCCGCATCCGCAGCCGCCACCGCACGGATGGCCGCACCCATGTCTTCTTCGTCGCCAACGTCGAACGCGCCGCCGGCGCCGCGCGGTTGGCGTTCGCCGTCGCCGGCCTGCAACCCGAATGGTGGGACCCGGTCACGGGCGAGAAGCGCGATCTGCCGGCCTTCCGGTGCGCGGACGGCAAGACGACGCTGACGCTCGAGTTCGCGCCGGCTCAGAGCGGGTTTGTGGTGTTCCGGAAGGAGGGACGAGGGACGGGGGGCGAGGGGAGAAATGCACCCGCGTACGTTCCTGTGGGCGAGATCGCGGGACCGTGGACGGTTGCGTTCGACCCCGCGTGGGGCGGGCCGGAGAAGCCCGTAGCGTTCGCCACGCTTGAGGACTGGACGAAGCGCCCGGAGCCGGGCATCCGCCACTACAGCGGCACCGCCGGCTACCGCACGACTTTCGATGCCCCCGCCGCCCCTCGTCCCCCGTCCCTCGCCCCTCGGTTCCTCTCTCTTGGCCTCGTCCACCACCTCGCCCACGTCTGCCTCAACGGCCGCGATCTCGGCGTCGTATGGTGCGCGCCGTGGCGCGTGGAGATCCCGGCGGGCCTGTTGAAGGCGGCGGGCAACGAACTGGAGATCGAGATCACGAACGTGTGGGCGAACCGGCTGATCGGCGACGAGCAGGAGCCGCCGGACTGCGAATGGCTTCCGGGACACCTGCCCGGCGGCAGTTACCTCAAGCGCTTCCCCGACTGGTTCGTGAAGGGAACGCCGCGTCCGTCGGCCGGCCGCAGGTGCCTCGTCACATGGAACTACTTCACGAAGGACTCGCCGCTGACGCCCTCCGGGCTGCTGGGGCCGGTGCGCCTGATGGCCGCGGACTGGACCACGCCGCTCGCCGAGCCGGTCGGCAAGCCCGCCGCCGCGACGCCCGCGAAGAGCAGCGCGTCGGGCGCCGCCCGAGAGGCCGATGTGCCGAAGGCCGGGCTGCTGCCGGTCGCTTCCGTGGAGGAGTCCGACGTTGCGCACACGGGCGGCGGGAGGAACGCGGATGCGCTCTTCAACGGGACGACGCGGAATGGGGAGGGCGGCGACGCGACCCTCGACGACGGGCAGACGTTCCGCGGCTACGGGGACGGATCGGTTCTGACGGTCCGCCTCGACACGACGCGCCATCCGCAGGGCTGCCGGCTCGAGGAGATCCGCACCTTCGCCGGCCACCCCGACGCCCGCGCGGGCCAGTACTACACGGTGTCCATCGCCCGGGCCGCCGACCCCTCGCGCTTTGAGACGGTGCACAAGGTCGCCGAGGCCTGTCCCGGCGGCGCCTCCCTTGTGAAGACCCCCGTGAAGGCCGACGGCGTCGTCGCCGTGCGTTTCGAATTCCGCAACGGCCCTCAGGGCTTCTGCGTTTACAGGGAGATCTGCCTGCTCGAGCCGGCGGGGAGCATCCCGCCGCCCGGCGTTGGGGCTGGGGCGGCCGGGGAGTGGGCGCTTGACCGTCCGCCCGCCGTGCCGCCGCCGGCGCGGCCGGACAGCAAGCAGCCGGCCGATCCGGCGGGCCTTGCGGAAGTGAAGATGGACTTCCCGATCGCACCGGGGCCGTTCGAGCCGACGTGGGATTCGATCCGGAAGCACTACCCGGGGGAGCCGGACTGGTTCCGCGAGGCGAAATTCGGCGTGTTCGTGCACTGGGGGCCTCAGGCGGCCGGGCGAAGCGGCGACTGGTACGCCCGGAATCTCTACCGCGAGGGACATCCCGCCTACACGAATCACCTGAGGAACTTCGGCCATCCGTCCGAGGTCGGCTACAAGGAGGTTCTCCATGCATGGACCGCGCCGAAGTGGGATCCGGTCGCGCTGACCCGCGCCTTCCACGACGCGGGCATGCGCTTCCTGATGGTCGTTGGCGTGCACCACGACAACTACGACCTCTGGGACTCGGCGTACCAGCCGTGGAACTCGGTGAGGGTCGGGCCGAAGAAGGACATGATCGGAGGCTGGGCGCGCGAGGCGCGCGGGCTCGGCATGCGGTTCGGCATCACGTTCCACCACGAGTACAGCTGGTGGTGGTGGGCCGACGCCTACGGCGCCGACACAAAGGGGCCGAAGGCGGGCGTGCCCTACGACGGCGCGCTGTCGCTGGCCGACGGCAGGGGGCGGTGGTGGGAGGGGCTCGATCCGCGTCTGCTCTACAACATCGACCTGCGCGAGTACGAGCAGGTCGCGGAGATCCCGTTCCGGCGGAAGGGCGTCTTCCAGGACCATGCGGACTACGCGAAGTGGTACGCGGAGCGCTGGGCGCGGCGGATCCAGGATGCGATCGAGAAGTACGACCCGGACATGGTCTACACCGACGGCAACTCCGCCGAGCCGTTCTCCGGCGACCGCAGCGGCTCCGGGTTCAAGTGCGACGCCGGCCGGCGCGTCGTCGCGCATTTCTACAACCGGGCGCTGGCGAAGCGCGGGACGGTCGACACGATCGCGCTCATCAAGTTCCAGTCGGGCAATCCGGCGGTCGGCATGACCTCCGAGGTCGGCGTTCCGCGCGACATCAAGCGCGACCAGCCGTGGATCGGCGAGAACCCGATCGGCGACTGGTACTACGGGCCGGACTACCACTACGCTGCGGTGAACCTCGTGCGCAGCCTGCTCGAGTACGCCTCGCGCGGCGGCAACTACGCCTGCGCCGTGCCGGTGGATCCGGAGGGCGCGCTCGAACCCGCCTGCGTCGACATGCTCCGGGACATGGGCGCATGGATGCGGATCAATGGCGCGGGGATCTACGGATCGACCGCGTGGAAGAAGTGGGGCGAGGGCCCGGGGAAGGTCTTCAGCGGGAAGTTGTCCGAGGCAACGGCGCGGATCCCGTACGGCACGGCCGACTTCCGGTTCACGCAGGGCCGCGACGGCAGCGTCTACGCGTGGTGCCTGGCGGTGCCGGCGCCCGGAGCGGAGTTGAGGATCGTCTCGCTCGGCCGCGACGCCGGGGTGGCGGACCGGCCGGTCGCCTCGGTCGCCCTGCTCGGCGGCGTCGCGCCGCTCGAATGGCGGCAGGAGCCTGGCGCCCTGGTCATCCGCTGTCCCGCCGCCATGCCGTTCCGTCACGCCGTGGGCTTCCGCGTGGGCTACCAGCCGTGAGGCGGCCGCTCGGGCCCCCGTCCCGGTGTCCGGATCGGGGAGGGTGGTGGCGGACCATGGGACTATGGGAGGTGTCATGAGCGTGCATGGATTGCGTCCGCTGGCGGTGGCCCTGCTGGCCGCGTGCGCCGCCCCGGCGGCGGAGTTGGACCTCGGGGCCCGGGTGCGGCCCGCGCCTGCGGAGGCGCGGTTCGCGGTCGATGGCTTCTTCGTGTGGTGCGGCGCGCCGGTGAAAGGGCCGGACGGGAAGTACCATCTCTTCTACTCGCGCTGGCCGGTGACGAATCCGAACGGGTTCGCTCCCGGCTGGGCGATCTGCTCCGAGATCGCCTATGCGGTCGCCGACCGGCCGCTCGGTCCGTACCGACACGTCAACGTCGCGCTGCCCGCGCGCGGGCGGGAGTTCTGGGACGGCACGACCACGCACAACCCGAACATCGTGCTGAAGGACGGCCGGTACTGCCTCTTCTACATGGGCAACACGGGCGACGGGCGGAGCTACCCGATGCACCGGAACAACCAGCGCATCGGCGTGGCGATCGCGGAGCGTCCCGAGGGGCCGTGGCGGCGGTTCGACAAGCCCATCGTCGACGTCAGCGACGACAAGTCCGCCTTCGATTCGCTCTGTGTCACCAACCCCGGCGCGACGGAACGGCCGGACGGCGGAATCCTGCTGATCTACAAGGCCGTCGAGTTCGTCGCCGGCAAGCCGATGGGCGGGAAGGTGCGCTACGGGGCCGCGGTCGCGGACCGCCCGGAGGGGCCGTACGTGAAGAAGCCCGGCCGCATTTTCGAGGCCGAGGGCGCCGAAGCCGCGAAGCACTGGATGCTGGCCGAGGATCCCTACATCTGGTTCAGCCGGACGTACGGCAACCGCTACTACGCCGTCGCACGCGACGTCGTCGGCCAGTTCACGGGCGCCGCCGGGGGCATTGCGCTGTTCCAGTCCGACGACGGTCTCCAGTGGACACCCGCCGCGCATCCGAAGGTGCTCGGCGACCGGTTCGCGTGGGCCGACGGCACGATGAGCCCCGACAAGATCGAGCGGCCCGCACTGCTGATCGAGGGCGGCGTTCCCGTGGCGCTCTTCGGCGCGACCGACGGCTACAAGAAGGGCGGCCGGATCTCGTGCAACGTCCACATCCCGCTCGTGCCGCCGGCGCGGTGATGTTCGCGGACGTCGCGGGGGCCCGCGCGCGCCCGCCGAAGCCTCGGCGAAGGCGGGGTCTCGCGGGCCGATACGCGGGGCCACCGATGCGCTGCCGATGCTTCGATGACCGGGCGATCGGACGGCGGGGCCGCCGTCCCTCCCGCGGACACGGAGGGCTGTTGGGGCCCGGAATCCAGGATGTTCCTTCGGGCGCGGTTTCTGGCATGATGACGCCCGTGCCACAGGGGAGATGAGCATGAAGTCCACCGCAGCCATCCGCTCGAACCGACTCGCCATCCTGGCCGCGCTGGCCCTGTTGCCGGCCGCGCTCGCAGCCGGCAAGCCCCCCGCCGGCGCCGCGGAGGGCGTCACGGTCGACGACGCCTCGCCGTCCGTCGCCGCCGCCGAGACCCCCGCGCAGCGCGATGCGCGCATGGCGTGGTGGCGCGAGGCGAAGTTCGGGATGTTCATCCACTGGGGGCTCTACGCGCTGCCCGCGGGCGAGTGGAAGGGGAAGCCGTTCGAGGGCATCGGCGAGTGGGTCATGTTCAAGTGCCGGATCCCGATCGCGGAGTACGAGGACCTTGCGCGGCGGTTCAACCCGGTGAAGTTCGACGCCGAGGCGTGGGCGCAGCTCGCGCAGGACGCGGGCATGAAGTACCTCGTCATCACCTCCAAGCACCACGACGGCTTCGCGATGTTCGGGTCCAAGGTGGACGGCTTCAACATCGTCGACGCGACGCCGTTCCGGCGCGACCCGATGAAGGAGCTTGCCGCGGCCTGCGCGAAGCGGGGCATCCGCTTCGGCTTCTACTACTCGCAGGCGCAGGACTGGCACGCGCCGGGCGGGGCGATCTGGGAGGGGCGTCACGAGAATTGGCCCGTCTGGGAGAAGACGCGCTGGGATCCGCGGCAGGAGGGCGACTTCGACACCTACTTCACGCGCAAGGCGATCCCGCAGCTGAAGGAGATCCTGAGCAACTACGGCCCGATCTCCATCCTCTGGTTCGACACGCCGCTGAAGGTGATGAGCGAGGAGCGCGCGGGACGGCTGAAGGCCATCGTGCGCGAGATGCAACCCGACTGCCTCGTCAACGGCCGGCTCGGCGCGGGCTTCCCGAGCGACTACGCCTCCGAGGGCGACAACCGCATCCCCGACCTGTCGCGCGCCGGCGCGTGGGAGACGCCGGCGACGCTGAACGACACGTGGGGCTTCAAGAAGAACGACCACAACTGGAAGAAGCCCGAGGATCTCGTCTTCAAGCTCGTCGACATCGTCAGCAAGGGCGGCAACTACCTGCTCAACGTCGGCCCCGACGCGGAGGGCGTCATCCCGCAGCCGAGCCAGGACATGCTGCGCGCCGTCGGCCGCTGGCTGAAGGTCAACGGCGAGGCGATCTACGGTTGCGGCCCGACACCCTTCGGCGCGGAGTTCGGCGCGCCCAGCGCGACGGTGAAGGACAAGTCCGGCAAGCCGAAGTTCGTCGCGGCGCAGGCGTGGCGCTGCACGACGAAGCCGGGCCGGACCTACTTCCACCTGCACGAGTGGCCGGCGTCCGGCTCGTTCACGACCCCGCCGATCGCCGCGAAAGCCGTGAAGGCCTCGCTGCTGGCCGATCCGGGGCGGACGGCGCTGGCGTTCAAGCAGACCGCGGAGGGTGTGACCATCCCGCTTCCCGCGCAGGCGCCGGACGCGGTGGCCTCGGTCGTGTGCGTCGAGACGGAAGGCGGGTCGGCGCCGTGATCCTGCGCCTCCTCACGGCCGCCCTGGGGGTCGCTGCGTATGTGGCGGCGTCGCCCGCCCGCGCGGGGGATGGCGGCGGCAGGGTCTGGCGCATCATGCCGGTCGGCGATTCGATCACCGAGGGCGGCGGGACGTTTTCGAACTACCGGTATCCCTTGCTGAAGAAGCTGACGGATGCGGGATACCGGGTCGTGTACACGGGCTCGAAGCAGGCGGCGTCGCCTGCGGGACCGTTGAGGCACGAGGGCTACGGCGGGAAGAACGCGGAATTCCTCGCCACGGTCATGGGGAGGAGCTTCAGGGAGCATCCGGCCGACATCGTGCTGATCCACGCGGGCCACAACCACTTCATCGAGGAGAAGCCGGTCGCGGGGATCGTCGCGGCGACGGAATCGATGATCCGGGCGGTCCGGGAGGTCAACCCCCGGGTGATCGTGCTGGTCGCGCAGGTGATTCCGAGCGGCAAGCTCCCCAAGTACTCCTATATCCCGGACCTGAACGATGCCCTGGCGAAGATGGCCGCGCGGCTGCACGATCCGAAGCAGCCGGTGGCGATCGTGAACCAGGCGGACGGATTCGACTGGCGCACGGACACGATCGCGGACCGCGTCCACCCCAACGCGCAGGGCGCGGAGAAGATGGCGGCGCGGTGGTTCGAGGCGTTGAAGCCCTTCATCGAGGTGCTGAAGAAATGAGAATCCTGCTCCTGGGTCTCGCTGCGGGCATTTCCGCGGCGTCCGCGGGCGAGCCGGCACGGCTCTGGTACGCCGCCCCCGCCTCGAAGTGGGTCGAGGCGCTGCCGGTGGGGAACGGGCGGCTGGGGGCGATGGTGTTCGGCGGTGTCACGAACGAGCACCTGCAGTTCAACGAGGACTCCCTCTGGTACGGCGACGAGGTCGAAATGGGCAGCTACCAGCCCTTCGGCGATCTGTTCGTCGACTGGGCGGGCGGGGCGGCGACGAACTACCGCCGCGAGTTGGACCTCGAGATCGCCGCGCACACGGTCACGTTCGAGTCGGGCGGGGTGAGGCACCGGCGCGAGGTCTTCAGCAGCTTTCCCGACCAGGTGCTCGTGATGCGCTGGACCTCCGACCGGCCGGGCACCGTGTCGGGCACGGTGCGTGTCACGGATGCGCACAAGGCGGCCGTCTCGGCCGCCGGGAACCGGATCGCGGTCGACGGAGCGCTGACGAACGGGCTGGCCTACGCGGCGCGCGTCGCGGTGCTCGCCGAGGGCGGTCGCGCGAGAGCGCGCGACGGTGCGATCGCGGTCGAGGGCGCCGACGCGGTCATGATCCTGCTTGCCGCCGGCACCTCCTTCCACGGCAAGGACCCGCGCGCCGGGGCGGAGGCGCAGATTGACGCCGCCGCGAAGAAGCCATTTGCGGCGCTTCGCGAGGCGCACGTCGCGGACCACCGGACACTCTCCGGTCGCGTGCGGCTGGATCTCGGTCCGGGTCGCGAGCGTCCGACGGATGAGCGGCTCGACGCGGTCAAGGCGGGCACGGCCGATCCCGGGCTCGACGCCCTGCTGTTCCAGTACGGGCGCTACCTGATGATCGCCAGCTCGCGCCCCGGCGACCTGCCCGCGAACCTGCAGGGCATCTGGAACGCCGATCTGAAGCCGGCGTGGTACTCGGGCTACACGACGGACATCAACATCGAGATGAACTACTGGCTCGCCGAGACGGCGAACCTGCCCGAGTGCACGGAGCCGCTCTTCGTGTGGATCCGCCGCCTGCGCGACCTGCGCGTGCGCGAGTCGCCCGAGCCGATCCGGTCGAAGCGGGGCTGGATGATCTACTCGACCAACAACCCGCGCGGCGGCTATTCGACCTGGGGCGTGCACCGCCCCGGCAGCGCGTGGCTCGTGCAGCACCTGTGGGAGCATTACGCCTTCGGCGGCGATCGGGAGTTCCTGCGCGGCGTCGCGTATCCGATGCTGAAGGAGTTGGTGGAGATGTGGGAGGACCGGCTCGTCGAGGGGCCGGGCGGCACGCTGATCACGCCCGACGGCTGGTCGCCGGAGAACGGGCCCGGCGGCAAGGAGGGCGACCGGACGCCGCTCCCGGGCGTGTCGTACGACCAGCAGATCGTGTGGGACCTGTTCTCGAACTTCATCGACGCCTCGGAGGCGCTTGGCGTCGATGCGGAGTACCGGGCGAAGGTCCGGGCGATGCGCGCGAGGCTGCTCGGTCCGAAGATCGGGAAGTGGGGCCAGCTGCAGGAGTGGATGGAGGATCTCGACAACCCGAAGAGCCGGCACCGCCACATCTCGCACATGTTCGCGGTCCATCCCGGCCGGCAGATCAGTCCGCTGACCGCGCCGGACCTGGCGAAGGCGGCGGCGGTGTCGCTCGACGCGCGCGGCGACCAGAGCACCGGATGGAGCACCGCGTGGAAGATCTGCTGCCGCGCGCGGCTGCACGACGGCGACCGCGCCCACGCACTGATTCAGCAGCTCTTCCGGTCGTGCATCCTGCCGAACCTCTTCGACAGCCATCCGCCGTTCCAGATCGATGGCAACTTCGGCGCGACGGCGGGGATGGTGGAGATGCTTCTGCAGAGCCACATGAAGGACGAGGGACGGGGGCCGAGGGACGAGGGGGCTCCTCGCACCTCGACCCTCGCCCCTTTCCTCGTGCATCTGCTGCCGGCCCTGCCGGCGGCGTGGCCGGAGGGTTCCGTGACGGGGCTGCGCGCGCGCGGAGGGTTCGAGGTGGACCTTGCGTGGAAGGGCGGGGGGCTCGTGTCGGCGACGATCCGCTCGTCGGTTGGCGGCCCGCTCGCCGTCCGCCTCGGCGACCGGACGGCCACGTTCGCCACTCGATCCGGCGAGACCGTCGTCCTCGATTCCACTCTCTCGCGCCGCCCGTAGCCCGCCTCGAATCTTACATTCATTGTAACGATCGTTACAACAAATGTACGGTAGCGCAGGACGGTCGCGGTGCGGGAGGGCGGCCGGAGTGGCGTTGCGCAGGCCGGTTCCGCACCGCATGATGGGATCCGTGGCGGGGGGGGATTCGCATGAGCATCCGGGCGGGCGTGGTGGCGGTGGCGGCGGGGATCGCGACGGCGGCGGCGGCCGGGACGAACGCGCCGCTGGCGGCGGACGCGGCGACCGAGGCGTACCGCGCCGCTCGTGCGGGCGGGGTGCACCGTCCGCATGCGATGACGATGGCGCCGGCGAAGTGGATCTGGCTGCCGTCGCAGCGGACGTTGCCGAACAGTTTTGTCCTCTTCCGCCGCGAGATCGTCCTGCCCGCCGCGCCCGCGCGCGCCGATGGCTGGATCGCGGCCGACAGCCGCTACCGGCTCACCGTCAACGGACGCCGCGTCCAGTGGGGCCCCGCGCCGTGCGACCCGCGGAACCTCGACGCGGACCCGGTCGACCTGAAGCCCTTCCTCGTCGCCGGCACGAACGTCGTGGGCGTCGAGGTGCTGTTCTACGGCCACGGCGAGGGCACATGGCCGGGCGGGAAGCCGGGGCTGATCCTGAACCTCGCGATCGAGTCGGACGGAGCGTCGCGGCGGGTGGTGACGGACAAGGAATGGATGAGCCTGCTCGACCGCGCGCACCCGCCCGGGCAGTACAAGCGGTGGTTTCTCCGCGCGCTGCAGGAGGAGTTCGACGCGCGACTTCATCCCGCGGGATGGGATGCGCCCGGGTTCGTTCCGGACGCGCGCTGGATCGCGGCGCACGAGTTTCCATGCCCGCCCGACAAAGGTCCGGGATGTCGTCGCGACAGGAACTGGTCGGCCGACACCGTCGACCACGTCAACCCGGCCGTCGCGTCATTGCGCATGCGGCAGATCCCGCCCTGTCGCGAGACGGTGATCCCGGCAAAGGGGCTCGCGCATTCAGGCACGGTGCGGTGGCTGCGCGACCCGGACGACTGGTTCGACGTCCGCATGCCCGGTTCGTTCGAGGTCGGCACGCAGGAGGTCGCGGTCGCACGCGGCGATGGCGCGTGGGAGCTGCCCGCGACGCCGGGGCCCGGCCGCGGGATCGAGGCGACCTTCGAGTTCCGCGAGCAGGCGGTCGGTTTCCCTTGCTTTGCGATCGACGCGCCCGGGGGGACCATCGTCGAGGTGATGACGCAGGAGGGGCACGACCCGGCGGCGACGCACTGGCTCGACAGCCATCATTTCTCGTGGTCGCGGTTCGTCTGCCGCGAGGGGGCGAACGAGTTCGACGCCTTTGACTACGAGTCCTTCCGCTGGCTCCAGCTCCACGTCCGCAACGCGTCGAGGTCGGTCACGGTCCGCGGGGTCGGCATCCGCCGTCGCGAATACGGATGGTCCGTCGAGCCGGTGAACCGCACATCCGAGGCGCCGTTGCAGAGGCTCTTCGACGCCGGCATCAACACGCTGCGGAACTCGGTGATCGAGACGGCGGTCGACGGCATGGGCCGCGAGCGCCAGCAGTACAGCGGCGACGGCGGCCACCAGATGCACGCGGTCCGGTATGCGTTCGGCGAGCCCGCGGCGGTCGCACGCTATCTGCGCACGTTCAGCGAGGGACTGACGAAGTCCGGCTACTTCCTGGACTCCTACCCGGCGTACGACCGCCTCGCCCGGCTGCCGCAGCGCGAACTGGAGGCGGCCTACTGGGGGCCGCTGCTCGACCACGGCGTCGGCTTCGTCTTCGACAACTGGAACCACGTGCTCGAAACCGGCGATCGCGAGGCCGTGTGCGAGTCGTGGCCGCGGCTGGTCCGGTTCGCGGACTATCTCTGGGGGTTGCGCGGGGCGGACGGCCTCCTGCCGGTCGAGAACCTCGGCGTCGCGAACGTCTGGATCGATCACGATGCCTACCGTGGCCAGCGAAACCGGCAGTGCGCCTTCAACCTCTACGCCGCGGCGATGTTCTCGCACGCCCTCGTGCCGCTGGCGGCGGAGCTCGGCGATGCGGTGTCGGCGGAACGGGCCCGCGCGCGCGGTGCGGAACTGCTGGCGGCGTCTGTCGCGGCCTTCTGGAGCCCGGAGCACCGCGCGTTCCTCGACAACCGGCCGTGGCTGGCGGAGGACAAGGGTCCGCGCATGAGCGACCGCGCGTTGGCGACGTCGATCCTCTTCGACCAGTGTCCCGGCGGCGACACCGCGGAGGCGCTGAAGGCTCTTGCCGAGGTGCCGAAGACGATGGGTCTTTCCTATCCGTGCAACGCCGGCTGGCGCTACTGGGCGCTGGCGAAGCTGGGCCGGGCCGACGTGGTCATCCGCGACCTGCGCACGCGCTGGGCGACGATGCGGTCGGTGGTCGAGAACAACACCTTGCAGGAGCCTTGGCAGGTGCGGCCGGACTCGCTGTCGCAGTGGAGCCACTGTCCGCTCGCGCCGATCTTCGTGTTGCACCAGGACCTCGTGGGTCTCCGCCCGCTCGCGCCGGGCTTCGCGCGCCTGCAACTCCGGCCGCAGCTCGGCGACCTGCCGGACCTGCACGTCGTTTCGCACACCCCGCGCGGCGCAATCGAGTTCCGTTCGCGTCGCGACGGCGACATGCACCATGTCGAGGTGGCGATGCCGCGGGGGTGCGAGGCCGAGCTGGTGCTCCCCGCCGGCGCACCGTGCGCGCTGTCCGCGCTGCCGGCCGGCGGGGATGCGGGGCTGGCGCGGTATCGGATGCCGGGGGGCGTTTCGCGATTCGTTGTCCCGGTGCACGTGCCGTGAGTGGCCGCGCGGCGTGGGCACGAGTGCCTGTGCCACCGAGGACGGTGCGGGTGGACCCCGGTCCGGGCGGAGCTGAACGGATCGCCCTTGGCTGTCCCGCACGCTATCGTCCCGCCATGACAGCACTTCGACGGATGAGGGGCGTCGCCGTGGCCTGTGCGGCGGCTCTGCCGGCGATCGCGGGGGCGTCGGAAAGGGGAGGACTGCCCCGGACCTCGGTCTCGTTCCGCACGGCGGACGATGGGCTGCAACGGCTCTTCGACGCGGCGGAGGCGAAGTGCGCGTCGAACGTGGTCCAGTTCACGCCGTCGATGCGGATCCTGGTCGAGGGCGGCGGCTACAACAACGCGTGGATCGAGACGCAGCCGATGGGCGGCGAGATGTACGCGAAGCGCGACGTGGAGGTCGCGCTGAACAACCAGGTCGTCTTCCTGCTGGGGCAGCGCGCCGACGGGCGTCTGCCCGGCATGGTCGTCTCCACCGCCGCCGCCCTGAAGCGCGGGTGCGACACGAACCCGCCCGAGGGCTACGTGTGGCTCCCCGCCCACGGAATCGCCGCCGACTTCGAGATGTTCCAGGGCTATTGCTTCCCCGACCCGGCGTGGCGGATGTACGTCTGGACCGGGCGCGACCGGGACTACCTCCAGCGCCTGTACAAGGCCCTGGAGGCCCACGACGCGTACCTCTGGCGCACGCGCGACTCCAACGGCGATGGCATCCTCGAAACCTGGTGCGTGTGGGACACCGGCGAGGACAACAGCACGCGGTTGCTCACGCGCAACGCGCCGACGCGCTGGCCGTTCGAGTTCCCGCCGGGCGACCCGCGCACGCCGGACCCGCAGGATCCCGCGAACATGAAGCGCTACTGGGGCGAGCATGCGAAGGCGAAGCTGCCGGCGCCGCGGCGCGAGGACGTGCTCGTGCCGTTCGCCTCGATGGACGTGATGGCCTACAGCTACGAGGGCCGCGCGACGCTGGCGCGGATCTCGCGCGAGTTGGGCAACGGCCGCGAGGAGCACTGGCTCCGCGAGGCGGCGGAGGTGCGGCGGCGGCTGATCGAGCGTCTCTGGGATCCCGCCCGCCACGCCTGCTTCGACCGCGACCGCACGGGGCGGCGGCTGGACGAGCTGGTCCACAACAACATCCGGTGCATGTGGTACGGCGTTTTCACGCAGGAGATGGCCGACGCGTTCATCCGCCATCACCTGTTCAATCGGGACGAGTTCTGGACGCCCGTGCCGCTGCCGTCCATCGCCGTCAACGAGCCGCTCTACCGCAGCGACGAGGGCAACAGCTGGAGCGGCCAGCCGCAGGGCCTGACCTACCAGCGCGCGATCCGCGCCCTGGAGAACTACGGGCACGTCGCGGAGGTGACGCTGCTCGGGCGGAAGCTGCTGCCCGTGCTGATCCGCAACGGCTGCAAGTTCGCGCAGCAGCTCGACGCGCAGACGGGCCGGCCGTCGGGGCCGAAGGACGACGGCTACGGCCCGATGATGCTCGCGGCGCTCGAGTACATCTCGAGGATGCACGGGATCCACGTCGACGTCGCGGCCGGCCGGGTCTGGTGGTCGGCGGTCAACGGGACGGACTTCACGTACACGCAGCGCTGGGGCGACCGCGAATGGACGCTCGTTTGCGAGGGTGGGCGCTGCTCGGCCCGGCTGAACGGACGGGAGAGGTTCACGTTCACGGCCGGCGTCCGCGTCGTGACGGGCCTCGACGGCGATGCGATGGAAGTCGCCGGCATCGAGGCGGAGCGGATCTCCGCCGTCCTGACAGCCGGCGCCGTGCGGCACGATCTTGCCGTGGCCCCGAACGAGGTGCACCGGGCCGGCGGTGCGGCGGTCCCCGTGCTTGTGCGCGCCGTGCCGTTCCAGTAGAAGCCGTGACATGAACGGCGCGTGTCGCGCGGTCTTCATTCTGCTGCTCGCGGCGGCGCCCGCGCTCCGGGCGGCCGGGGCGGGGCTGACTCCCCGCGGGCGGCCGACGATCTTCGACCGCCCGCCGGGACCGCAGTTCAGCGAGGCGGCGAAGCAGGCGCAGCGGGAGAGGGGCGCCGGCGTGGTCCCGAGGGTCCGGCGGGCCTTCGAGGCGGGCGAGGACTCGGTCGTGATCCCGCCCGGCGACTACCGTTTCGGCAAGGAGGGCTGGGGGCGCGACGGGCCGGTCTACCCGCTGGAGTTCCGCGGCATGAAGCGCGACGCGGCGCACCCGTTCCGCATCGTCGCGGAGGGCGTGACGTTCTGGTTCGACCTGCCGCCGGACCAGACGCCCCGCGCGCACTTCGCGCTGGGGTTCGTGGACTGCAGCCACCTGTCGCTCGAAGGCGCGACGCTGGACCGGGATCCGCGCGGCTGCATGGAGGGCCGCATCACGGCGATCGACGACGCGGGCAACCGCATCGAGATCGAGGCGTCCGCGGGCACGTTCGTCCCGGCGGCCTTCAGCGGCGACCTGAACCAGCGGCTCGTGCCGTTCAATGCGGACGGGACGTTCTGTGCCGCGCTCTACGCCCTGCAGCTCCGGGGTCCGGCGCGCCTGCAGTACCGCAACGTCGAGCCGGGCACGTGGCCCGGCCGCCACTGGGTGAACCTGCACGCGTCGTCGGAACTGCTCACGGTGAACCGCGACCCCGCGTGGCATCGGGCCTACGGCGACGCCGGGACCCTGCAGGGGTGCACGTTCACACGCATCGGGTCATCCGTCCAACTTCACAGCAACTTCTTCACAAAAAACGAGGGTGGCATCTGCCGCTCGATCTCCATCCTCAGCAACGTGTTCCACGAGGTGGCCGTCCATCCCGAGGGCGTTGCGATCGACGCCGGGTTCCAGTCGCTGAACCACGATGCCCGCACGCCGGTCCTTTCCAACCTCACGATCCGGGGCAACACCTTCGTCCGTCCCGGGCGGCATGCGATATCGCTCGCGCTGGTCCGCGGCGGGGAGATCTCCGGGAATGTCATCCTCGATTCCGGCCATCCGCGTGCGATCGCGGGATGGCCGCCGCCGCGCGAAGGGGTGCAGCCGGTCCAACTCCGCCGCTGTGCCGGCATCACGGTTTCGGGCAACCGTCTGGGGCAAGGCGGGGCTCCGCCGGCCGCAGCGGCGACCGGGGATGCTCTTGTGAATGCCCGGGAGAGTTCGGAGGTCATCGTCACACCATGAATCGGAACACGTCGTTCCTTCGCGGCATCCTCATCCTCCTTGCGACCGTCTCCGTGGCGGGCCCCCGGTCCTCCCGCGCCTCGGCGCCGAACATCGTCTATGTCATCGCCGACGACCTCGGCTATGGAGACGTGCAGTGCCTGAATCCGCGGCGCGGACGGATTCCGACGCCGAACATCGACCGGCTGGCGCGGGAGGGCATGACCTTCACCGACGCGCACGGCGGCTCGTCCGTCTGCACGCCGACACGCTACGGCATCCTCACCGGCCGCTACGCGTGGCGGACGCGGCTGCAGAAGGGGGTGCTCAGCGGCTACGAGGAACCGCTGATCGCGCCCGGCCGCCTGACGGTTCCGGCGCTGCTGAAGCGGCACGGCTATCACTCCGCCTGCATCGGCAAGTGGCACCTCGGGTTCACGGTCAGCGACAAGGGGGCCGGCCGCCGGACGAAGGGGGATCTCTCGGGCGCGTTCCCGGGTGCGCGCACGGGGGACGGCCCGCTGTCGCGCGGGTTCGACCATTTCTTCGGCTTCCACCACGCGCGGATGATGAAGTCCGTGTTCCTCGACGACCGTGTGACCGAGCTGGTCGAGCCGGTCGACATGCTGCCGCGGCTGGCGCGGCACGCGGCGGAATACGTTCTGGCGCGGGCGCGTGGCGCGGACACTCCTGTCCGCGCGAAGGGGATCCCGGCGAGAAGCGGCAGGGGCGCCGCCTCCACGGCGGGGGAGACAGGAGTGTCTGCCCCACGGGGCGGGTTGCGAACATCGAACACCGAAGGATGGGCGGCGGCAACATCCAACCCCCAACATCCAACCCCCAACAGCCAATCCGGAGGACCGTTCTTCCTCTATCTGGCTCTCAATTCTCCGCACACGCCGATCGTGCCGTCGAAGGAATGGCAGGGAAGGAGCGGGCTCGGCGACTACGGCGACTTCGTGATGGAGACCGACTGGGCGCTCGGCGAGGTGCTCGCCGCGCTGGAGGCCTCGGGCGTCGCGTCGAACACCCTGGTGATCTTCACGAGCGACAATGGCTGCTCGCCCGCGGCGGGGATCGACAAGCTGGAGAAGCAGGGGCACTTCCCCAGCGCGCAGTTCCGCGGCGCGAAGGCGGACATCTGGGACGGCGGCCACCGGATCCCGTTGGTCGCCCGCTGGCCGGGGGTCGTCAAGCCGGGCGCCGTCTGCGGGCGCCTGGTGTGCCTGACGGACCTGATGGCAACGTGCGCGGAGATCGTCGGCGCCACGCTGCCGGCGGACGCGGGCGAGGACAGCGTCAGCTTCCTCCCCGCGCTGCGCGGGGAGGGGAGCGCAGGACATCGCACGGCGGTCGTGCACCACTCGATCAACGGCATGTTCGCGATCCGCGACGGCTCCTGGAAACTGGCGCTGTGCCCCGGCAGCGGCGGCTGGGGCGCCCCGCGGGACGCCGAGGCGGCGAAGCAGGGGCTGCCCGCTGCGCAGCTCTACGATCTGTCCGTCGACATCGGCGAGACAAACAACCTGGCGGTCGCGCGCCCGGAGGTCGTCGCGCGGTTGAAAGCTCGGCTGGAGGCGATCGTGACCGACGGCCGCAGCACGCCGGGCGCCGCCCGGACGAATGACGTCGCGGTGCTCCTGTGGAAGAAGGGCGACTCCGCCGCGGCAGGGGCTCCGGACTGACCGCGGCGGCCGCGATTCGAAAGCCGCGGGCAATAATGCCGGCGGCCCCGCGTTAATCCTCCCGTCGGTTCGGACTTGCCTCGGGCGCGACGGTCCGGCAGCGTGGCGCGGCGAGCGGCCACCCCCAATGTGGAGACACCGGTATGACCAGTCGGATGAGGGTGATTCTCGGGATGAGTTGTGCGCTCCTGGCGGCCTTCGGGGCGCGGGATGCGGGCGCGGGGCCGGCGGAGGACGAGGCCAGGGCGGCGATCGAGGCCTCGGGCATCCGGGGCGGTCTGGTGATCCACGTCGGCGCGGGCGACGGCCGGATGACGGCGGCGCTGCGGGCCGGCGGCCGGTTCCAGGTGCAGGGACTTGACGCCGATCCGAAGCGTGTGGCGGCCGCGCGGGAGGCGCTGCTCTCCGCGGGCGGCTATGGCGACGTCAGCATCGAACGGCTGGAGGGCGCCGCATTGCCCTACGTGGACGGCCTCGTGAACCTGGTGGTACTTGGCGATGCGGCGGCCGTGCCGATGGACGAGGTGATGCGGATTCTCGCGCCCCATGGCGCGGTGGTGGTGAAGAGGGATGGGCGGTGGACGCGGACCGTGAAGCCGCGGCCGGACACGTTGGACGACTGGACGCACTACTACTACGACGCGCGCGGCAACGCGGTTTCGAAGGACAAGGTCGTCGCGCCGCCGGAGCGGCTGCAGTGGGTCGGCAGTCCGCGCTGGTCGCGGCACCACGACCGGATGTCCAGCCTCAGCGCGCAGGTCTCGTGCAACGGCCGGCTGGTCTACGTCCTCGACGAGGGCTCGCGCATCTCGATCCTGATGCCCTCGAAGTGGGCGCTGATCGCGCGCGACGCCTTCAACGGGACGATCCTCTGGAAGAAGACCATCGACAAGTGGAACACCAACCTCTGGCCGCTCAAGTCCGGGCCGACGCAGCTCACGCGCCGGCTGGTTGGCGACGGCGACCGCCTCTTCGTCACGCTCGGCCTCGGCGAGCCGGTGAGCTGCCTCGACGCGGCGACGGGGGAGCCGGTCCGCGTCTACGCCGACACGCGGGGCGCCGAGGAGATCCTGCACGTCGACGGCACCCTGTACGTCCTCGTCAACCCCGGCGACTGGCAGCTCGGCGAATTTGCGCCGAAGCACAACACCGGCGACCAGAAGCGGGTCGAGACGGAGTACAACTGGGACGAGAAGGCGCGCGTGCTGGTCGCGGTCGACGCGGCGACCGGGCGCGTGAAATGGCGGATGGAGGACCGGATCGCGCCGCTGACGATGGCGGCGGACGGGAAGCGGGTGGTCTACCATGACGGCGCGGCGCTGGTGTGCGTCGACCCGTCCACCGGGAAGAAGACGTGGACCAGCGAGCCGGTGACGAAGCGGAAGCTCTTCGAGTTCAACTACGGGCCGCGGCTCCTGTTGCACGGCGACACGGTCCTCTACGCCGGCGGCGACGGCTCGATGTCGGGCTTCGACGCGGTGTCCGGCAAGCGTCTCTGGCAGGCGCCGCACGAGAAGTCCGGCTACCGGTCGCCCGAGGACCTGCTCGTGGCCGGCGGCCTCGTGTGGAACGCCGGAACCCTGTCCGGCAGCCAGCCGGGCGAGTTCAAGGGCCGCGACCCGCGGACGGGCGAGGTCGTGAAGCAGTTCGCCCCGGATATCGAGTGCTACTGGTTCCATCACCGCTGCTACATCGCGAAGGCGACGGAGTCCTTCATCCTCCCGTCGCGGACCGGCATCGAGTTCGTCGACCACGGGGCGAGCCACTGGGACATCAACCACTGGGTCCGCGGCGCGTGCCTCTACGGCGTGCTGCCCGCGAACGGCCTCGTCTACGCCGGCCCCCACAACTGCGCGTGTTACCCCGAGGCCAAGCTCGACGGCATGAACGCGCTCGCCCCGGCCGGTGCGACGACGAAGGTCGTGCCGCCGCCCGACGAGCAGCGCCTGGAGCGCGGCCCCGCGTGGGGGCAGCCGGTCGCGGACGCGGCGGCGGATCCGCTGGACTGGCCCACCTACCGCCACGACGCGGCGCGCAGCGGGTTCAGCGACCAGCCGCTGGCCGCGGATCTCGGGAAGGCGTGGGACGCCGACCTGGGCGGCCCCCTCAGCGCGCCGGTCATCGCCGGCGGCCTGGCGTATGTCGCGCAGGTCGATGCGCACACGCTGCATGCCCTCGACGCGGCGACCGGCGCGCGCCGCTGGCACTTCACCGCCGGCGCCCGCATCGATTCGCCGCCGACGGTCTGGAAGGGCCGCGTCCTCTTCGGCGGCAAGGACGGCTGGGTCTACTGCCTGCGCGCGGTCGACGGGGCGATGATCTGGCGGTTCCGCGCCGCGCCCGGCCCGCAGCGCCACACGGCGTGGGAGCAGATCGAGAGCGTGTGGCCGGTCCACGGCAGCGTGCTGGTCGAGGACGGCGTCGTCAGCTGCGTCGCCGGCCGCTCGATGTTCCTCGACGGCGGCCTGCGGTTCGTCCGTCTCGACGCCGCGACCGGTCGGAAGCTGGTCGAGGTCGTCTACGACAGCCGCGATCCCGAGACCGGCGCCGATCTCCAGATGCGGCACAAGACGCTCCAGATGCCGGTCGGCCTGAACGACATCCTCTCCAGCGACGGGAAGCACACCTACCTGAGGTCGCAGAAGATCGCGGCCGACGGCACGCGAATCGACATCGGGCCCGTGTCCGGCAACGCCGCCGAGCAGGGCGCGGCGCAGAAGGGCGAGGGGGCGCACCTCTTCGCGCCCATGGGGTTCCTCGACGACTCGTGGTTCCACCGCAGCTACTGGGTCTACGGGAAGAGCTTTGCCGGCGGCCACAACGGCTACTACCAGGCGGGGAAGTACACGCCGTCGGGGCGGATCCTCGTCCACAACGGAACGACCGTCTACGGCTTCGGCCGGGAGCCGCAGTATCTCAAGTGGACGACGACGATGGAGCACCGCCTCTTCGCCGCCAGCCGCGTTGCCCCGGACGTCGAGCCGCCGCCCGACGCGGGGCCGAAACGGAAGGGCAAGGCCGCGCCCGCCCCGGCGCCCGCCGCCCCCGGTCCCGGCGTGAAGTTCCCCGATGCGGATGCGCTCGATCCGGCCGGGAAGCCGTTGACGGTCGAGGCATGGGTGAACTCACCCGGCGGCGACGGCGTCGTCGTCTCGCACGGCGGCCCGCAGGTCGGCTATTCGCTCTACCTCACCGGCGGCGCGCCGACCTTCGCCGTACGGGCGGAGAAGACGCTCGCGGTGGCGGAGGGGAAGGAGCCGATGGGCGACGGCTGGCACCATCTCGCGGCTGTGCTGGGGACGGACAAGTCCATGCGCCTCTACGTCGACGGCCGGCTGGCCGCCGAGGCGAGGGCCGCGGGGATGCTGGCGCGGCCGAAGCAGCCGATGGAGATCGGCTCCGACTCGGGCGGGCCGGTCGGCGACTACTCCCGCGAGTTCCCGTTCGCCGGGCTGATCGACGAAGTCGTCGTGCACCATCGCGAACTGGACTCCGAGGCGATCGGCGCCCGCGCGGCTGCCGGCGATGCGCGCGGCGCGCGCGACGCGGCGCTGGCCTGCACGTTCGACGGCGGGAAGGCGGTCGATGTTGGCGCGAGCCGCGTCGAAGGGGTCGTGACGGGGGTGAGCGTCGGCAAGGGCCGCAACGGGGATGCGCTCGAGTTCGGCAAGGCCCGCGCCGTCGCCGCGAAGGGGGCGCCCGCGAGGGGCGCCGCCTCCTACGTGCAGTGCGACTGGAGCGGCAAGGTGCCGATCATCACCCGCGCGATGGCCATGGCCGGCCGCAGCATCTGCATCGCGGGCCCGCCGGACGTCGTCGACGAGGAGTACGCGTTCGAGCGGCTGACGCAGCGCGACGCGACGGTCCAGGAGAGCCTGGACGAGCAGAACGCAGCGCTCGACGGGAAGCGAGGCGGCATCATGCAGCTCATCGACGCGGAGACCGGCGAGCCGTCCGGCGAATTCAAGCTCGAGCAACCGCCGGTCTGGGACGGCATGGCCGTCGCCCGCGGCCGCCTCTACGTCTGCACGCTCGACGGCCGGATCCAGTGCTACGGGAAGCCGGAGTAGTCACCGGAGAAGCGGAGGGACGCCGCTGCCAGGGCCGCCGGCCTGTCCGCAGATGGCGCAGTCGGGGCGGCGGGCGATCGGGATGCGCTGGAAGGTCATCGAGCGGCTGTCGAAGTGGAGCAGCGTGCCTGCCAGCGCCGCGCCGAGCCCCGTGAGGATCTTGAGGCCCTCCGTCGCCGCGAGGGCCGCGGCGATGGCGGAGACCGCCCCGAGGACGGGAAACTGCCGCTTCCATTGCGGCGGGTCGGAGGGGTATAGACATGCCAGGCACGGGGTCTTGCCGGGCAGGAGGGTCGTGACCTGTCCCTCCATCTCGAACATCGCGGCCTCGACCATGGGCTTGCGTTGCCGCACGCATTCGCGGTTCATCAGGAAACGCTCGCGGAAGAGCGGGGCGCAGTCGAAGACGATGTCCGCGCGGCCGACGAGGGCCGCGGCGTTGGCCTCGGTCACGTTCTCCGCGACGGCCTCCACCTCCATCCGCGGATTCAACTCCAGCAACCGGCGGCGGGCGCTCTCGACGCGCGGGCGGCCGAGCCAGTCGTGGGTCATCAGGATCTGGCGGTTGAGGTCCGACGGCCGCACGCTGCCGCCGTGGGCGATGACCAGCCGCCCGATCCCGGCGGAGGCGAGATGGTAGCAGAGCGGCCCCCCGAGCCCGCCGCAGCGGCTGACGAGGGCGGTGGCGCCCTTCAGCCGCTCCTGCGCGGCCTCGCCGAAGCCGTCGATCCACATCTGCCACTCGTAGACGGCCCGGTCTTCGTCCGTCAGCGGCTTGCGTTTCACTTCCATGGCGGCGGTCATCCTCCGGCGACGGGAGAGAACAGCGCCAGCGTGTCGCCGTCGCGCAACGCGCGGTCGGGTGCGGACGGCACGCCGTTGAGGACGGCCAGGAGCACCGGCTGCAGGCTGCCCGCGGCGTCGATCAGGAGGTCCGCCGCGGCGGCGGCCCCCGGCGCGCGGCGCACGGCGTCGGCCACCGTCGCCCCGTCGGGCAGTTCGACGGCCTCCTCCGGGAGGCCGGCCCGCCGTCGGATCTGCGCGTGGTAGATCATCGTGACCTTCATGCCTGCCCTCCGTGTTCCGCGCCGCCGACCAGCAGCCGCAGCACGACGTTCGCCTGCATGTGCGCGGCGATGCCGACGCGCGGCGCCATCAGGCCGCAGCCGGGGCGCGCGGCGGTTTCGAGGTCGCCGACGACGAACAGATTCGGCCCGAGGCGGCGGACCGCGATGCCCGTCTCGTCGCCATGGCCCGCAAGCCCCGACGCCCCGACGATCGGGATGTCCGGCCGTGCGGCGGCGAACGCCTGCAGCAGCATGACCTTCTGATCGGCGCGGTCGAAGGCCTCCACGAGCACCTCGACGGTTGCGAAGATCCGGGGGATGATGACCGGGGTCAGGCGGACCGAGTGCGTCTCGCACCGGACGTAGGGATGGATGCGGGCGAGATTGGCCGCGATCGCCTCCGTCTTCCGCATCCCGATCTGGTCGGTGAAATACTGCTGCCGGTTGAGGTT
>CAYODK010000015.1:0-49535 GCA_964402695.1 uncultured Verrucomicrobiota bacterium | reverse complement strand
GCTGGACCACGGCGATGACCGTGAAAGAGGACGCGGGGATCGGCGGGGGGACGGCGATCTGGCGCTGCTTCACGTAGTTCGGAAGCTGGGCCAGCAGGCCTTCGACCACGCGCGCGGCGGTTTCGAATTCGTCGGGCGGGAAGACCGCGCCCCGCCACGCGAGGACGTGTCCCGGCTCCATGTCGATCGAGTAGACCGGGGAGGCGAGGAGGAACTCGATCGCGCGGGCGTGGAGCACGTCGTAGGCCCAGCGGCGGTCGGGGGCGGACACATGGAACTTCCGGCTGAACTCGGCGGACTCGAAGTTGATGTCCTCGTAGCCGAAGAAGGCGCCGACGCGGTCGAAGAAGCCCTCGGGACGGATCGTCAGCGGCTGCAGGGGGACCGGCGCGCCGACGATGACGGCGGAGAAATGGTGGTGGTGCGTCTGCCGCCGGCCCTTGCTGTCCCGGGAATGCGTTTCGTAGTGGTAGTCGAACGCCAGGAACTCCGTGCCGTTGCGGCGACCGCTGAGGATGTTGTGGGCGTAGCGGTTGTCGCCCCGGCGCAGGGCCTCGAAGCCCGGGAAACGGGCGTCGACGCCCCAGATCTTGTCCGGCGAGAATGCCAGCCCGTGCGCGGCCGCCCAGGCCTCGAGATCCTTCCGCCGCTTCTGCGCCTGCGCGTGGCCGATGACGGCCATCACGATGACCAGCACAACGATGACGACGAACATCATCCCCGGCACGGCGAAGCCCTCCGATCCGGCTCCGCGGCCGGACGGGGGGAGGCTACCGCAACCCCGCTTCGGGGGGAAGGGGTTCAGGTGTCAGGTTTCAGGGGGTAGGCAGGACACCATGGCCGGGCCGGACGACGGGGGCCCTTGAACGGCGCAGGGATCCCGCTCACGGCGTCGCTGCCGGTCTGAAACCTGACACCTGAAACCTGACACCTCGCCTACAGCGTCACCGAGCATGCCGCCGCCGCGCCGATCTGCGAGGCGATGCGGTCGACGACCTCCTGCGGGACGGTGCGGTTGACCTTGAGGATCGCGATCGAGAGTTCGCCCTTCGTGTCGTGCGGGTTGCGCATGTCGTCGATGTTGATGCCCGCGCCGGCGAGCGCGGCGCCGATCTGGCCGATCACGCCGGGGCGGTCCCGGTAGGTGAAGGCGACGATGTGGCCGCAGGGCTCGAAGTAGAGTTTGTCGAAATCGTCGATGCGCGAGACCATCAGGTTGCCCTCGGCGACGGTGCCGCGGACGCTCGCGCGGCTCATGGCGCCGCCGCCGCGGTCGACGGTCAGGTCGATCGTCATCGAGTTCTTGTAGCCCTTGTGCTCGTCGGTCTCGCGGTCGGTGTACTCGATGCCCCGCTCGGCCAGCAGCTTCTTCGCGGCGCCCGGCGCCATCGAGCGGTCGAACGTGTCGTCCAGGGCCGCGACGACCGGCACGATCATGTAGCCGGCGAACGGGCGCAGGGTGCCGTAGAAGCTCGTCTCGATCGTCTTGAGCGGGCGGTCCGCCCCGGCGAGCGCGCGGCAGAGCTTCGTGAGGCGGAAGGCGAGGTCCGCGAAGGCGCGGTCGAGTCCCTCGGGGATGTCGCGGTTGACGATGTAGGACGTGATGCCCTTGTCATCGAACTCGATCAACTGCTCCGCCGAGCGGCGGGCGGCGTTGTAGTTCGCCTCCTTCGTGCTCGCGCCGAGGTGCGGGAGCATGATGTCGGCGATGTCGGCGACCGTCTTCGGCCCCTCGGCGTCCTTCGGGTAGACGTCGTTCAGGAAGCGGAGGCCCTTCTCCGCCTTCGCGGCGCGCAGATCGGCCTCGTTGATCACGCCCGAGCGGGCGCAGTTGACCAGCGTCGCGCCCTTCTTCATCTTCCCGATCAGCTCGGCATTGACCAGGCCCTTCGTCTTCTCGTTCTCGGGCAGGTGCAGCGTGACGTAGTCGGACTCGGCGAAGAGGGTCGGCAGGTCGGCAAGGGTCACGCCCTCCTCCGCGGCGAGGTCGGGCGAGACGAAGGGGTCGTAGCCGAGCAGGCGGCACTCGAAGCCGGCGAGGCGCTTGGCGACCAGCCGGCCGATCGCGCCGAGGCCGACGATGCCGACGGTCTTGCCGGCGACCTCGCGGCCCATGAACGCCTTCTTCTCCCACGCGCCGGCGCGGCAGGAGGCGTCGGCCTTGATGACGTGGCGGGCGTCGGCGAGCATCAGCGCGACGACCTCCTCGGCGACGCCGTTGGCGTTGGCGCCGGGGGTGTTCATCACGTCGATGCCCTTCTTCCGGGCGTACTTGATGTCGATCGTGTTGAAGCCGGCGCCCGCGCGGATGATGACCTTCAGGGCCGGCAGCGCGTCGATCAGCGCGGGGGTGACCTTCTCGCTGCGGACGATCAGCGCGTACGCATCCGGGTTGGCCTTCGCGAGGGCGAGGACCGCCTCGTCGGTCGCCGCCTTGTCGTCCTGCACGACCGTGTAGCTGCCGTGCTTCGTCAGCAGTTCCGCCGCGATCTTGTCGAGCTTCGTCGGAATCAGGACCTTCTTCATGCGCGCTCCCCCGCCGTTGTTTGCCTGTCGTTTGTTCGGACCTTCCAACCCTTGGAAACACCCGGGCGGCATCCTTCCAACCCTTGGAACCCTTTTCAAGCCGTTTCGCGCCGCATCACGCCTGCTGGGCCTCGTCGAGCCAGCGCTCGACGGCCTTGCGGGTGGCGGCAGGGGCGGGGCCGTTCTTCGGCCCTCTGAGTTCCGCGATCCTCCACCTGCCGTCGGGGGAGGCCGCGATCAAGACGGGGACGGTTGACCGGTTGGGGGCAGAGAAGCTGTGCCAGACACCGCATCATGGACGGGCCCAGCCCGTGGAACGTTGCGCCGCAATGGTTTCCAGAGTGGCCCAGCTTCTCTGTCCCCTCTCTCTCCGCTCTGTCCCCCTCTGTCCCGACACGGTTGGCGTACCCCAAACCCTGCGCATTCCCGCTCCATACCCCCTTGCGCTCTTTGCGTCTTTGTGTTGCCTTTCCGCCCGCCTACGCCCCCGCCGCGTGGGTGCGGCGCCAGGCGGCGGGGGGGGAGCCGGCGAGGCGGCGGAAGACGCGGGAGAAGTAGTGGCGGTTCGGGAAGCCGGCCACGGCGGCGATGTCGTCGATGCTGCGCTCCGTGCCGGACAGCAGTGCCGCGGCCTCGCGGACGCGCAGGTTTGTGATGTGCCGCGCAGGCGTCGTGCCGTGGGCGGCCCGGAAGGCCGCGAGGAACGCCCGGCGGCCAAGGCCGGACGCCTTCGCCAGCTCCACGACGCGCAGCGGCCCCGCCAGGCGGTCCGCGATCGCCGCATCGACCCGCGCCATCGCCGCGTCCGCGCCGCCCGCCGCCCACGGGATCTCCGGCCGGGCCAGGACGAGGTGCAGCAGCGCGTGCGACAGGTGGAAGATGCGGTCCCGGCGGCCGTACCCGCCCGCGGCGATCTCCGACGTCAGCCGCCGGATCGTCCGCCGCTCCTCCGCCCGCGGCGCCAGCGAGACCGGGAAGGCCCGTGCGGGATCCGGCCGCCGCGCGCACTGGAACGCCAGCCAGAGATGCGGCGCCGGCGCCCGGCCCCGGCAGTGGAAGAGCACGCCGTCCGGGATCAGGACGATCCGGTCCGGCCCGAGGCGGACCTCCCGGCCGTCCGCCATCACGACCCGGTGCCCCGGCCGCGCGTTGAAGTAGAGCCGCCAGAAGGGGCTCAGGACGTTCGGGAAGTTCCAGTCCCGGCTGCGCGGGTTGTAGCCGGCCTCGTGCAGCAGCACGCCCGGCTCCGGCGGCGCCGGCGCCAGCGGCGCGAACTCCACCCCGACCCCGGAGAACGGGCTGCTGTAGGCCCCGCGGTTGCGGCGGGCGGTGCGCGAAAACGACATGCATTGGATCGTAAAAGACAAAGACCGCCGGGGCAAGCGGGGATAGGCTCGGCATACGGTGGACGAAGGAGCGGAGAAAGGGATGAATGGATGATGGAATGATGGATGAGGGGGCGCCCTTCCATCCAACCATCCACGCATCCAGATCATCCGTTCATCCCGTCGGGAGGATAGCCATGAATCGACGCGTGTTCCTGGGGACGGCGGGGGCCGGCGCGGCGGCGGCGTTCATCTCGGTGCGGGTGCCGGGCATGGAGCCGGCGGGGGCGGCGAAGGCGGCGCGGCCGGGGATCTGGATCGACCCGCGCATGCACGCGCTGCCGCGGCGGCCGTGGCGGAAGATCCACCAGGATTTCCACAACTCGAAACACGTGCCGAAGATCGGCGCGAGGTTCGATGCGGACGAATGGGGCGACCGGCTCGTCGCGGGCAACGTCGACTCGATCGTCGTCTTCGCGAAGGACATGCACGGCCTCTTCTACTACCCGAGCGCCTTCGGCCCCGTGCATCCCGGCCTGTCGTTCGATCTCCTCGGCGAGCAGGTGAAGGCCTGCCGCAAGCGCGGGATCGCCGTGTACGCCTACTACTGCGTCACGTGGGACCACCACCTGGCGGAGACGCACAAGGACTGGCTCGTGATCAAGCGCGACGGGTCGAACCACCTCCCGAAGGCCGGCCAGACGCCCGGCTGGACGGCGCTGTGCATGGCGCACGAGCCGTACCTGAAGCTGATGGACGACCACACCCGCGAGTTCGTGTCGAAGTACGACCTCGACGGCCCGTGGTTCGACATGGCCGAGCCGATCTCGCACGAGTGCCACTGCCCCGAGTGCAAGCGCCAGATCGCGGCGGCGGGCGGCGATCCGAACGACGCCGAGGCGCAGCGCGCGCACAAGAACCGGCTCTTCCTCGACTGGAAGCGGCGCATCCGCGCGCTCGTGAAGTCGATCCGTCCGAACGCCCAGATCGACTTCAACGACATCGGTCTCGCGTGCGTCAGCCAGCGCGCGGAACTGCTCGACAACATCGACATCGAGGCGCTGCCGACCGGCGGGTGGGGCTACTTCTACGCACCCGCGCAGATCCGCTACCAGCGCACCTTCGGCATCCCGGTCTACGGGATGACCGGCCGCTTCGTGACGTCGTGGGCGGACTTCGGCGGGCTGAAGCTGCCGGAGCAGCTCGACGTCGAACTGGCCAGCATCGTCGCCAACGCCGCGCGGTGCGACGTCGGCGACCAGATGCCGCCCGACGGCCGCCTCGACCCGGCCGTCTACCACGTGATCGGGAAGTCCTTCGGACGCATCAAGGCGCTGGAACCGCATCTCGAGGGCGCCGCGCCCGTCGCCGAGGCCGCGATGCTGATCCCCGCCGTGCCGTTCGACCGGCTGCGCGACGAGTACATCTACGGCATGACGAAGCTGATGATCGAGACGCGCGTGCAGTTCGATGTCGTCGAGCCCGGGCAGGAGTGGGAGCGCTACGGCCTCGTCGTGCTGCCCGACGCCTTCCGCCCCGACGCCGCGACGGTGGAGCGGCTTCACGCCTACATCGCGAAGGGAGGCGCCGTGATCGTGTGCCATGACGCGGGCCTGCCCGCGGGCGCGACCGCCGGCTGGCTCGACCGCTACGGGCTTGCCTACGCCGGCCCGTCCCCGTTCAAGCCCGCCTACCTCGTGCCGCGCGCGAAGTTCACCGGCGATATCCCGGACTACGAGTACGCGCTCTACGAGGGCGCCGCGCAGTGGAAGGCCGCCGCGCCGGCCGAGACCTTCGCCGTCCTCGGCGAGCCGCTCTTCCAGCGCAGCGGCGAGCGGTTCACGAGCCACAAGCAGACGCCGTTCGACCATGCGACGGACTACGCCGCCTCCGCGCGCAGCGGACGGCTCGGCTTCCTCGCCTTCCCGGTCGGCACCGCCTACTACCGGACCGGCTACTGGGTCTACCGCGCCGTTTTCGAGCACCTGCTCCGCTCGGTGCTGCCGGTGCGGTTGGTCGACACCGACGCGCCGCTGTCGACCGAGATCACGGTGACGCACCAGGCGGCGGACCGCGCCGCGCGCCGGCCGGAGCGGCACCTCGTGCACATCGTCAACTGGTCGCCGAACCGCAAGGCCCCGCCGCACCCCGAGTTCCACGAGTCGCCGGTGCCGCTGGCGGACGTGCGCGTGCGGCTGAACCTGCCGCTGCGCGGCGTGACCGCGCGCGCCGTGGTCGCGGGGCGGAGGCTCTCCGTGAAGCGCGTCGACGGCGGCGTCGAGGTCGTCGTCCCGCGCGTGCCGGTCCACGAGATCGTCGCGTTCGAGGAGGACTGAGGAGGGACAAGGGGGGGGGAAGTCGGAAACTCCAAACTCCAAGGAAGCGAGAAGTGCAGGCGAAGGACGAAGGAAGAAGTTCTGCAGACCGTCCGACGGATGCCCGATCCGATGCCGATGCCTTGTGGAGTCCGCTCCACGGCCGGGCGGGCCGCCCGGCCCTACCAGCCTGTCGTGTGGGAGCCATGGGATGGCTGAACCGCCGCGGCTTCCTTGCTTCCTGCGCAGCCGTCGGGGCGGCCACGCTCACGCGGGCGGCGGGCGTCGCGCCCGCGCCGCGGACGCGGCGCTTCGGCGACGCGCGCGACTGGTTCTTCGAGAAGCGCTACGGGATGTTCGTCCACTGGGGCATCTACGCCGCCGGCGCATGGCACGAGCAGCACCAGTACCGCCGGAAGCTCCCCCGAGCCGAATATGCGAAGCTCGTGCAGCAGTTCAACCCGGTGAAGTTCGATCCCGACGCGTGGCTCGACGTCGCCGAGGCGGCGGGGATGGGCTACGTCACGTTCACCGCGAAGCACATCGACGGCTTCTGCATGTGGGACACGAAGCTGACCGGCTACAAGGTCACCCGCACGCCGTACGGCCGGGACACGCTGGCGATGCTCGCGGAGGCCTGCCACCGCCGCAAGGTGCCGCTGTGCATCTACTACTCGCTGGCGGACATGCATCACCCGAACTACCCGTCCGCCGGCCGTCCCTACGAACTGCCCGCCCCGGAGCCGGGCGATGCGCCGGACCTCGCGAAGTACCTGGAGTACGTGAAGGCGCAGGTGCGCGAGCTGTGCACGAATTACGGGCCGATCCACGGCTTCTGGTGGGATGCGAACGTGCTCAAGCACCGCGATCCGTCGATCAACGACATGATCCGGCAGCTCCAGCCTGCGGCCGTGATCAACAACCGCGGGTGCGACGAAGGCGACTTCGGGACGCCCGAGCGCGACTGGGACGCCTCGGTCAACACGAAGACCGTCTTCGACACGCCGGTCGAGGCCTGCCAGTCCGTCGGCTACCAGAGCTGGGGCTGGCGCGAGGATGAGGACTACTACTCGGACACGCACCTCGTCCGCAGCGTTCACAAGGTGCTCGCGAAGGGCGGCAACTACCTGCTCAACGTCGGTCCGAAGCCCGACGGAACGATCGCGGAAGAGCAGGCGGCGACCCTGTGGCGGCTCGGCGTCTGGCTGCGGCCCCTGAGGGTGTCGTTGTTCGACGTCGAGCCGGCGGGCGACCTGACGACGAACCGCGACGTGGTGCTGACGCGCCGCGGGGCGACCGTCTACGTGCACCTGGTGAAGGACCCGGAGACGGCATCCGTCTTCCTGCACCCGCTCGCGGTCGCACCGCGCCGCGCGACTCTGCTCAACACGGGGGAGCCGGTCGCCTTCGACGTCGCCGACCTGCCGCGCCTGCACAACGCGACGCCGAACCGCTGCCTGCGGCTGAAGAACCTGCCCGTGAACGAGCGCTGGGCCGTCGGATGGGTCATCGCGCTGGAGTTCGACTCCGTGCCGGTGGCCGCATCCGCCGCGCCGCGGACGGAGGAGACGAAGTGAATTCCATGCTCGCTTGTGACCGCCGCGCACCAGCGCCCCCCGGGGTTGCGCCGGGCCGCCGCATGCGCTCGTTGGCGTCCGCCGGTCTTGCGCCCCAGCGCCTTGCACCCACAGAGGCGCCCACCAGCCTTGCGCCCCAACGCTTCGCACCCACGGAGGCGCCCACCGGCCTTGCGCCCCAACGCTTCGCACCCACGGAGGCGCCCACCAGCCTTGCGCCGGTGGGGCCGGACATTGCGCGTCCCTCGACGCGGTATCGCGGGCGCCGCGTCCTGCGCCCGAGGAGCGCGGCGCTTGCCGTCGGTGCCTGCCTCGCCTTCGCATGTTCCGTGGAGGGGCGCGCTCCGCCGCGCCCGTCCGGCGGCACGCCGGAGTCGCTCGTCTGGGACTCCCCCAGCGCCGACTGTCACGGCTCGATGCCGCTGGGGAACGGGGATATCGGCGTCAACGCGTGGGCGCTGGCGGACGGCTCGCTGCACCTGCTGATCAGCAAGACCGACGCGTGGGATGACAACGCGCGGCTCGTGAAGGTCGGCGAGGTGGTGCTGCGCTTCGATCGGGGCGTCTTTGCCGCGCCGTTCCGGCAGGAGCTCGACCTGGCCACGGGGTCCATCGTCATCCAGGACCGCATCCGCGTGTGGGTCGACGCGAACCATCCGGTCGTCCGCGTCACGACCGACCTCCCCGCCGAGGTTTCCGTCGCGTTGTGGCGGACGAACCGGTTCGAGCTGACGCCGCTCCAGTGCAGCGACATCATGCTCGACCGCTCGAAGCCCGGCCAGAAGCACGAGCCGATGTTCGT
This sequence comes from uncultured Verrucomicrobiota bacterium, assembly GCA_964402695.1. Taxonomy (GTDB): domain Bacteria; phylum Verrucomicrobiota; class Kiritimatiellia; order PWTM01; family PWTM01; genus VGWF01. The sequence continues at coordinate 40,990 of CAYODK010000015.1, read as the reverse complement.
CGAGCCCGACGTGCTCGCGCGCAACGATCGCGACCGGATCACGTGGTTCCATCACAACGCGCGGTCGGTCGGGCCGGAGATCCTCGCGAGGCTGCAGGGGCTGACCGGCTTCAAGCAGGCCGACCCGATCCTCCGCCGCACCTTCGGCGCAAGCGTCGTGCGCGCGGCGCACGGCTTCGACATCCACGTGCTGACGCTGCATCCGTCGACGCCCGAGGCATGGCTCGCGGAGATGGAGAACCGCGTTCGCACCGCCGCGCCGCCGGATCCGGCCGCGCACCGGCGCTGGTGGGCGGCGTTCTGGGACCGGAGCTGGATCCGTGCGACCCGTACCACGAACGCGCCGCCGGCCGTCGCGTCGCTCGTGCCGACCAACGGGCATCCGTTCCGCGTCGGCGCGGACCAGAAGGGCGGCAGCCGGTGGGCCGGGGAGATCCGGAACGTGAAGGTGCCGGATGATTTCTCCGGCGCGTTCACGCTGGAGGCCGAGGTGAAGCCGGCGGCGGGCGAGAAGGGGCGGATCTTCGACAAGATCACGATCGGCGGTGGCGACGGCTTCCTTCTCGACGCCCATCCCGGGAACAGCCTGCGGCTGATCTGCGGGTCGACGCATGTCTCGGTCAAGGACGCGCTCCCCGCCGGGACATGGGCGAAGGTGGTCGCCGTCGCCGACCCCGCGGCCGGCGGCTGGCGCGTGTCGGTCGGCGGGAAGACCGTCATCGACACCACGGGCGTGTCGGCGGCGGACGAGGCGGCCTACGTCAGCCGGATGTATGATCTGCAGCGCTTCGTCACCGCCTGCGCGGGGCGGGGGGCGCACCCGATCAAGTTCAACGGCTCGATCTTCACGGTCGCGCCCGCGGACGGGAAGGGCGACCACGACTTCCGCCGCTGGGGGCCGGGCTACTGGTGGCAGAACACCAGGCTGCCCTACATCGCGCTCTGCACCTCCGGCGACACGGACCTGATGCGGCCGCTGTTCCGGATGTACGTCGACGACCTGCTGCCGCTGTGCACGTACCGCACGAGGCACTACCTCGGCCATGGGGGCGCATACTACCCGGAGTGCATGTACTTCTGGGGCCCCGTGTTCGCCGAGAGCTACGGCTGGCAGCCGTTCGAGGAGCGGACCGACAAGCTGCAGGTGAGCGGCTACCACAAGTGGGAGTGGGTCGGCGGGCTGGAGTTGTGCTGGATGCTGCTCGACGCCTGGGAGCACGCTCCCGACCCGGCGTTCCTCGACTCCAAGGTCCTGCCGACGTGCCGCGAGATCCTCCGGTTCTTCGACGAGCACTACACGACCGGCCCCGACGGGAAGCTCGTGATGCATCCCTCGCAGGCGCTGGAGACCTGGTGGGACTGCACGAACCCGATGCCCGAGCTCGCCGGCTGCATCGCGGTCGCCGACCGGCTCCTCGCGCTGGACGACGTGCCCGCCGCCGACCGCGAGTTCCTGCGCCGCTTCCGCGCGAGGCTGCCGGCGCTGCCGTTGCGGGAGGTCGAGGGGAAGAAGGCCCTGGCGCCGGCGGAGCGCTACGCGAACAAGCGCAACTCCGAGAACCCGGAGCTGTACGCGGTCTTCCCGTTCCGTCTGGTCGCTCTGGGCAAGCCGGATCTCGAGCACGGGATCGAGGCCTTGAAGCACCGGTGGGACAAGGGCGACTTCGGCTGGCGCCAGGACGACATCTTCATGGCCTACCTCGGGCTTGCGGACGAGGCGCGGCGCAACGTCGTCAACCGCGCCCGCCGCCATGACAAGGGCTCGCGATTCCCGGCGTTCTGGGGTCCGAACTACGACTGGATCCCGGACCAGGACCATGGCGGCGTGCTGATGAAGGCGCTCCAGGCGATGCTGATCCAGACCGACGGCCGGACGATCCGCCTGCTGCCCGCGTGGCCGAAGGACTGGAACGCCGACTTCAAGCTGCACGCGCCGTACCGGACGACGGTCGAGGGTTCCGTGGTGGACGGGACGCTCGTCGGGCTCAAGGTGACCCCCGAGTCGCGCCGGGCCGACGTGGTCGTCGCGGGAGGAGGGAGCCGATGAGCTCGATGTTCGACCCGATCCGCCCGGCCGTCGCCGCGGAGGGCCGCAAGGAGAACACCCTGCGCAAGCTCGAGCGCATGAACAAGGCGCTGCGGCACGAGGAGCCCGACCGCGTGCCGATCAGCGACTTCTTCTGGGGCGGGTTCCTCCGCCGCTGGCGCGAGGAACTCGGGCTTGCGGCCGATGCGAATCCTTACACGCACTACGACCTCGACTGGATCGTGACGGTCCCGAACATGGACCCTCACATCCAGCCCTTCGAGACGATCCGCGAGGACGCGGAGGAGGTCGTGGTCCGGACCGGCTTCGAGACGACGCTCCGCAAGCGCTTCGACATGCCCATGCCCGAGCAGGAGAGTTGGGAGACCGACACGCTGGAGAAGCTCGAGGCCTTCGAGTTCGACCGGCCGGACGATCCGCGGCGGTTCTTCCGCGGCGGCGACAACCAGATCGCGGGCGTCGGCGACGGCTTCACGCGGGACTCGCCGCCGTGGATCGACACGGTGAAGTCGCTGCGCCCGGACTTTCCCGTCTACGGCAGCATGATCGAGGCCTCCGAGTGCCTGACGCGCATGATCGGCCAGATGAGCTACCTCACGTGGATGGGCGAGGAGCCCGGGCGGTTCGGCCGCCAGGTGCTGCGCATCGGGGAGCACTATCTGCGCTGCGCGGAGGCCGAGATCGCGGCGGCGCCGGGGTTGCTCGACGGTTTCGTCATCTGGGGCGATGTCGCGTACCGGAACAACATGTTCTTCGATCCGGACTACTGGCGGGCCTACTTCAAGCCGTGCGTGAAGGCGATGATCGACCTCTGTCACCGCCACGGCCTGCCGGTGATCTACCACGGCTGCGGAAACGTGAAGGCGATCCTTCCGGACTTCGTCGAGATGGGCCTCGACGCCTACAACCCGCTCGAGGCGAAGGCGGGGCTCGACGTCTGCGAGCTGCGGAAGACGTTCGGCCACCGGATGGGCTTCTGCGGCAACAGCAGCATGCAGGTGTGGGAGGAGGGCGACCCGGCGGCGGTGCGGCGCGAGGTGTTGCGCAAGCTGAACGCCGCGCGCGGCGGCGGGATGATCTTCCAGAGCGACCACTCGGTCTCCAGCGCCGTGTCCGGTCGGACCTACGACCTGATCGTGAAGCTGGTGCGCGAGTACGGGCGGTATCCGCTGCGGCTGGGGGAGTTCGAGGAGGCGGGGTGACGGGGGCGGAGTGCCGGGTGTCGAGTGTCGAGTGGCGCCGGAAGAGACGATTACGATTACGATCATGATTACGATCATGAGGCCGAAGAGTAGAGATGAGTCAAAGACCTTGGGGCAACAGCTGTTACCCTCCTAGTCGTAATCCCGGGATCAAGAGGCGGGGGAGGATGCAGGCATGAGAACGTCGACGATGAACCGGCGGGCGTTTCTGGCAGCGGCCGGCGGTGCGGGGCTGGCGCGGATCGCGGGCGCGGCGCCATCGGAGGCGCCGTCGTATCTCCGGACTCACGCGGCGCGGCATCCCGGCGATCTCAAGGCGGCGGCGCTGGACTGGTTCCGCGAGGCGCGCTTCGGTCTCTTCATCCACTACGGCCTCTACTCGCTCACCGGCCGCGGCGAGTGGGTGCAGTTCCACGACCGGATCCCGATCGCGGAGTACGCGAAGCTCAAGGACCGCTTCACCGCCGCGAAATTCGACGCGCCCGCCATCGCCGCGCTCGCGGCGGAGGCGGGCATGCGGTACGTCACGATGGTCTGCAAGCACTGCGACAGCTTCTGCCTGTGGGACACCCAGGCGACGGACTTCAACAGCGTGACCTCGCCGGCGCGGCGCGACCTCGTCGCCGAGATGGCCGCCGCATGCCGCGTGCGCGGGCTCGGCTTCTTCCCGTTCTACGAGCACGGCTTCGACTGGCGCCACCCGCACGGTCCGGCGCCGTGGGACTGGAAGAACAGGGCGGTGCGGCCCGCCTACGACCCGCCCGACCCCTTCTACGCGCCTCGCGATTCGTACGACTTCGGGAAGTACGTCGCCTACGCGCACCAGGGCGTCAGCGAGCTGTGCGCGAACTACGGGCCGGTCGCCGGCGTGTGGCTCGACGGCATCGGCGTGCCGCTCAGCGGCGACCGGACGCTCTTCCGCGCCCCCGAGCTCTACGCGCGCATCCGTGAACTCCAGCCCCAGGCGCTGATCTGCTACAAGTCGGGCCTGCACCCCGAGCTTGAGGACTTCATGGCGCCGGAACTGCCGCAGATCGAGAAGGCGATGGCGAACCGCGGGACGAAGCCGATGGAGATCTGCCGCACGATGCAGAAGCACTCGGCGAAGGCGCCGAAGGGCGCGCTGTGGGGCTGGCTCGACGGCGCGGACCACGTCACGCCCGACGAGGTGATGGCGATGCTCGCCGGGGCCGGGGAGAAGCGCGCGAACCTCCTGCTCAACGTCGGCCCGCTGCCGGATGGATCGATCCATCCCGACGACGCGGCGACGCTGCGCGAGGTGGGCCGCCGGATCCGCGCAGGCGCGCGGACGGAAGACGGAAGACGGAAAACGGAAGAGGCGAAGTGAATCGAATCGTGGGTGGACTGATCATGATGGCGCTGGCCGCCGCGGCGGAGGCCGGCGGCGGGGCCGATCTGCTCGCGCGGCCGCTGGATGCGGAGGGCGGATGGCGGAGCGTGTCCGAGGTCGCCGGGACGAAGACGGGCGAGCTCTGGACGCTCACGAACGGCGTGCTGTCGTGTCGCGGGACGCCGCGCGGCTACCTGTCGTGGGACGACGCTCCGGCGGACTTCCTGCTGAGCCTCGAGTGGCGCCGGCCCGCGGGGGCGAAGCCGGGGAAGGCCGGCGTCCTGGTCCGCACGACCGGCCCCGACCGCATCTGGCCGCGCAGCCTGGAGGCGCAGCTCAACGCGGGGCAGGCGGGCGACTTCTGGGGCCTCGGCGGCTTCGCGCTCGACGGGCCGGCGGAGCGGCGCAAGACGGTCGATCATCCCGAGCAGGGCCGCCTGACGAACCTCGCGCGCACCGCCGATCCCGAACGGCCGCAGGGCGAATGGAACCTCTACGAGATCGAGGCCCGCGGGCCGGTCGTGACGCTCCGGATCAACGGCGTCGAGGTCAACCGGGCGACGGGCTGCGACACGAACGCGGGACGGATCTGCCTGACCGCCGAGGGCGACCCGATCGAGTTCCGCAACGTGCGGCTGTGCGCGGCGGATGGGGGTCCCGATTTCACCCAGCTGATCCCGCCCGTGCTTCCCCCCGCGGCGGCCTTCCGTCAGGAGGGCTGGTGCCTCTGGGATCCCTGCGTCGTGCGCGCGGATGACGGGCTGTACCACCTGTTCTACTCCCGCTGGCCGTCGGTGCTCGGCTTCGATGCGTGGTGCACGCACGCGGAGATCGCGTGGGCGGCGTCAACGAACGCGGCCGGGCCGTACGCGTTCCGCGGCGTCGCACTGCCGTCGCGGGGCGCGGAGTTCTGGGACGGCCACTCGGTCTACAACACGTGCGTCGTCCGCATCGGCGCGAAGTTCCACCTCTACTACACCGGCAACCGCGGCACGGCGGACTGGGCGGCGGACCGGCGGATCCCAGCCTCGTCGGAGGCCTGGTGGACGCAGCGCAACCGCCAGCGGATCGGCGTCGCCGTGGCGGACCATCCCGGCGGGCCGTGGACGCGGTTCGACAAGCCGCTGATCGACGTCGGCCCCGGCTTCGGGCAGGGCCTCGTCGCGGTGCCGAACGTTGTCGCCTTGCCCGGCGGCGGGTTCCGGCTCTACTACAAGACCCTCGCCGAGGGGGCGGGCCGCTTCGGCGGCGGCGTGTTCCACTACGGCGCCGATTCGGACAGTCCGCTCGGCCCGTTCGTGCGGCACCCCGAGCCGATGGTCGACAAGAACCGCCTGCTCGGCGATGCGGGCCGGCGGTTCAACTTCCACATCGACGACCACTTCGAGTGGATCCAGGACGGCCGCTGGTATGCGATCGTGAAGGACCACGACGCGCCGTTCCTGACGCCGCACGGGCGCAGCCTCCTCCTCTTCGAATCGCCCGACGGCCGCGCGTGGCGTCCGGCGCGGCATGCGCTCGTGAAGGACTTTGCGATCGCATGGGCCGACGGCGCGCGGCAGGAATTCGAGCGGCTTGAGATGCCGAAGCTTCTGGTCGAGGATGGCCGCCCGCGCCTGCTGAGCCTGGCGGCGAAGGCGCGGGGCGCGACGGAGTCGTTCCTGGTCGTCATTCCGCTTTCGGGCGGACAGGAGACATGAGCATGAAGAGGCTGGCCCTCCCACTCGTCCTCACGGCCCTGGCCACGGCGGCGCCGGCCGGGCCGGCGGGGAAACCGAACGTCGTCATCGTCCTGTCCGACGACGTCGGCTACGGCGACCTGTCCTGCTATGGCGCGGAGAGGATCCGCACGCCGAATCTCGACCGGCTGGCGGCCCAGGGGCGGCGGTTCACGCACGCCTACGCGCCGGGCTCCGTGTGCACGCCTACGCGCTACGCGTTGGTTGCGGGCCGGTTCTGCTGGCGCACGCATCTTCAGAAGGGAACGGCCGGGTCCAACGAGTCGCTGATGATCGAGACGAACCGGATGACGATCGGGTCGCTGGCGAGGGCGCACGGCTACCGCACCGCGGCGATCGGGAAGTGGCATCTCGGCTACGGCGCGCCGCCGCAGACCGACTGGAACGCGCCGCTCGTGCCCGGGCCGCTGGAGGTCGGCTTCGACGTCCATTTCGCCGTGCCGAACAACCATAATGACTCGATCAAGGCCTTCGTCGAGGGCCGCGACCTGGCCGGGCGGCAGCCGGGGGTCCCGTTCCGGATGGTCAAGGGGAAGCCGGTACCGGAGGGTCTCGCGCGGCCGAGGGTCGACGACCTCGTCGAGGCGGAACTGGCCGACCGTGCGGTCCGCTTCATCGACGAGAGCCACGCCTCGCCGTTCCTGCTCTACTTCGCCTCCGTCGTCGCGCACACGCACATCACGCCCGCCGCGAAGTACCGCGGGACGAGCCAGGCGGGCCTCTACGGCGACTACCTCCAGCAGCTCGACGCGGAGGTCGGCCGCATCCTGGAGGCGCTCGACCGCCACGGCATCGCGGACCGGACCCTGGTCCTCTTCAGCAGCGACAACGGCGGTGCGCCCGGCGATTTCACCAACGCGGGCCAGAATCTCAACCTCGCCGACGAGTCCGGCGACGTGCGCGCGCGGAGCCGGACGGCCAAGCGCGACGCGCGCGCGGCGGGGCACCTCACGAACGGCGCGCTGCGCGGGGGCAAAGGCACTCCGTACGAAGGCGGGCACCGCGTGCCGTTCATCGCGCGCTGGCCGGGCCGCGTGCCGGCGGGGACGACCTGCGGCGAGACCGTGTGCCTCGTCGACGTGCTCGCGACGCTGGCACGGGTCCTCGGATCGGAGATCCCGGCGGGATCCGGCGAGGACTCGTTCGACATGCTGCCCGCGCTGCTCGGCGAGCCGCTCCGGGCGCCGATCCATCCGTCGCTGGTGCTGCACTCCGGCGGCGGGATCTACTCCGTCCGCTCCGGACCGTGGAAGTTCATCGAGATCCCGGACGGCAAGAAGGTGAAACCGGACGAGCTGTACGATCTCGCCGCCGATCCGGGCGAGACGAACAACATCGCCGCCGCGAACCCCGACGTCGTGAAGCGGCTGGCGGCCGCCCTCGACAAGGCCCGCACAACCGGACGCACGCGGAACTAAGCCATGGATTGGACGCGCCCTCTTCTCGCCACCGTGCTGCTGGCCTCCGCCGTTCCGGCGAGGGCCGAATCGTCCGAGGACCTTGCACGGGTCCGGTGCGAGGCCCTGGCCTATGCGGACCGGCTCCGGGTTCCCGGCGGGCCGGCGGGTGCTTACTTCGACAGTCCGGAGCAAACGAACGCGCCCTCGCTCTATGCCTCGTGCGACCTGGTTCATCTCCGCACCGTGATGGGGGAGGACCTGCGCTCGACGCTGGCCGAGGCGGACCGGCGGGCGTGGATCGAGCACATCAACTCCTTCGCGCGGCCGGACGGCACCTATGGTCCCGCCCGGAGGAACCACTCGCCGCATCATGCGAACGGAATGGTCGTCGGGGCGCTCGGCGCCCTGGGCGGGCGTCAGCCGCGCCCTGTGCGTCTCTACGACGAGTTCGACGAGGTGGACGAGATCGGCCCGTGGCTGGAGCGGGTGGACTGGCGTTCGCAATGGAGCGGCTCGCACCTGTTCTGGGGCGGGATGCACTGCTTCAGCATGAGCGCGCGCTGCACGGATGCGTGGCGGAGGGCGGTCCTCAACTGGCTCGACGCCAACCTCGACCCCGCGACCGGCTGGTGGCGACGAGGCGTGGCGCCCGGGCGCCCCCACGATCCGCTGGGCGGCGGCGCCCACATCTGGCCGGTCTACCAGCACAACGGCCGCCGGTTCCCGCTTCCCGAACGGGTCATCGACAGCATCCTCGCGCTGCAGAAGCCCGACGGGAGCTGGCTGGGGTACGGAAACTACATGGAGCTCGATGCGCTGTACGGGCTCGCCTATATGGGTTCGCTCGCGCCGCAGCATCGCCGCGAGGACCTTCTGGAGGCCGCGCGCCGTCACGGACGCGGGCTTGTCGCACAGTGGCCTGCGTTCCTCGCGAAGAAGCCCGATCTGCACGTCCTCCTCGGCGCCTTCGGCCTGCTGCAGCAACTGCTGCCGGAGGCGTATCCCGACACCGCGAAGTGGACCGACATCTTCAGCGACCGTCGCCTCTATCGCACGTCCGAGGTCGAGGCGCCGCCGGCCGCGACGGAGGATCGCCGATGAGGACGATGCCGCTCGCCCTGCTCTTTGCGTGGCTTGGCCTGGCCTGGGCGCGCGGCGCCGACGTGCTCGTCGAGGCCGAGGGGTTCGACGATGCGGGCGGATGGACCGTCGACCAACAGAGCATGGACCCGATGGGCTCGCCCTTCCTGCTCGCGCACGGGCTCGGCGTTCCGGTGGCCGACGCGACGACGACGGCGGTGTTTCCGGAGGTGGGTGAGTACCGAGTCTGGGTGCGTACGCGCGACTGGACGGCGCCGTGGAAGACGCCCGACACACCGCCCGCGATGAAGGCGGAGGGGACGCCCGGGATGTTCCGTCTATCGGTCGATGGGAAGGACCTTGCCGCAACCTTCGGCACCGCGGGCGCGGACTGGCACTGGCAGGACGGCGGGATCGTGCGGCTCGCGTCGCCGCGCGTCGCGCTCGCCCTGCGCGATCTCACCGGCTTCGCCGGCCGGTGCGATGCGATCCTGTTCCGTGCGAAGGACGCGCCCGCGCCCCCGGACGGCGGCCCGGACCTCGAGCGCCTGCGCCGCGCTCTGTCCGGGCATCCGGCCGAGCCGGTGGACGCGGGAACATACGATCTGGTGGTCGTCGGCGGCGGCATGGCGGGATGTTGCGCAGCGATGAGCGCGGCGCGGCTCGGCTGCAAGGTCGCGCTGATCCAGGACCGCCCCGTGCTCGGCGGCAACAACAGCTCCGAGGTGCGCGTGGGCTTGTCCGGGCTGATCCACCAGCAGCCCTATCCGCGCCTCGGCGACCTCGTCGATGAACTCGGCCCGGTCGGCCACTGGAACCTGTGGGAGGCGAAGCGCGAGCCGGACGCGCCGCGCAGCCGCCGGATCCTCGAGGTCATCGCGGCGCATCCGGAGAAGAAGATCCACAACGCCGGGCCGGCCTCGAACTACGAGGACGGGCGCAAGATCGACGTCGTCCGCGCCGAGACGAACGTCACGCTCGTCCTCAACGCGCGCGTCAACGCCGTCGCGATGGACGGCGCCCGCATCGCCTCGGTCGTCGCGCAGGACATCCGGACCGGCGAACGGCGGCGGTTCACGGGCCGGCTCTTCGCCGACTGCACCGGCGACGGCAACCTCGGCGCGCTTGCCGGCGCCGACTTCCGCGAGGGACGCGAATCGAAAGCGGAGACCGGCGAGGATCTCGCGCCGGAGACCGGCGACAAGCTGGTGATGGGGACCTCCGTGCAGTGGTTCGCGGACGACGAGCCCGCGCCCTCGACGTTTCCGGAGTGCCCGTGGGCGGTGCGGTTCGACGCGACGACGTGCATTCCCGCGACGCGCGGCGACTGGGACTGGGAGACCGGCGCGATGCGCGACCAGGTCGCCGAAATCGAGCGGATTCGCGACTACGCCCTGCGGGTCGTCTACGGCAACTGGGCGGTCCTGAAGAACGATCCGCGGTTCCGAGACAAATTCGCGAAGCGGCGGCTGGCGTGGGTCGCGTGCATCGGCGGCAAGCGCGAGTCGCGGCGGCTGCTCGGGGACGTGATCCTCGCGCAGCAGGACATCGTCGGCCGGCGGGAGTTCCCCGACGCGTGCGTGACGACGACGTGGACCATCGACCTCCACTACCCGAAGGCCGCCGCCTGCGCCTGCGAGGCCTTCCGTTCCGAGGCGCGGCACCTGAAGATCGAGCCGTATCCGATCCCGTACCGCTGCCTCTACTCCCGCAACGTCGGCAACCTGCTGATGGCCGGCCGCGACATCAGCGTGACCCACGTTGCGCTCGGCACCGTGCGCGTCATGCGCACCGGCGGCATGATGGGCGAGGTCGTCGGCATGGCCGCCTCGCTCTGCGCGAAGCACGGCGCAACGCCCCGCGGCGTCTACGAGAAGCACCTCGACGAACTGAAGGCCCTGATGGCGCGCGGCGTCGGCCGGGAGGCCGGGTCGACCGCTCTGCAGACCGCCGTGACTTCCGGTTGTACGGTCGGGCCGAGTCAGGCTGAATAGAGCCATGAGACCAAGACAAGACGACGCAGCAGGCATGGGCTTTCCGCCCGAGGACGAACTCAAGGCGCTGGTGGCGGAGTACGTCCGTTTCCGGCAGCTCAGCCAGGCTCCGCACTCCGCCGCAATGAAGCGCATCTCGCGGAGCGCTCTTCACGAGTGCGGGAAGGCGCTCGGCATTCTCCGGCACGGGACGTTCGTCTTCGAAAACGAGTCCGAGACAGCTCTCCTGACCGATACGGCGCTCTACGACCGCCGGGATGGAGGGACGACGGCGGTGGAGCGCCACTGGAAGGACACCGAGGCTGCGGATGACGATCAGCGGCTCCTCCGCGATGCGATGCTCCATGCCCGGTTCTCCCTCTACCAAGTGAAGGCCACCCGGGCGGATGCGGGACTGATCGTCCGCGACGTTCTTCGCGGCGATGACCTCCTCGTGCTGGATCGCAGCTTCGGAACCTCCGCCCTGCCAGGGCTCGTCATGGCCATGCGGCTGTTGCCATTCCCCGCTTGGGCCATGACGTCCGGCGCGGGACTTCCGTTGGATTCCGCCCCGGCGGAAGCCGTCCTTCGGGATCTGCCGGCAATCCTCAACCGACCGGTGGATGGGTTGCCGATCCGGCTCAGCAAGGTCGACGAAGGGCGGCTCGCCACTCGTATTATGCGTGACTGCATCGCAGCGGGCGCCACAGAGAGAATCTCTTACGAGGGTGCGTAGGGGGGAACCGCACACATCGCCGTTCGAGAGGACGATATGAAACGATGGATCGGTCCAATCCTTGGAACCTTGATCGCGTTGGCCCTCCAATCCTTGGAACCGGCGATCGCGGCGGACCGGATGGAACCGTTGGGGTTGCGCGACGTGAAGGTCGGCGGGGAGATCGGGCGGCGCATCGCGGTCACGGTCACGAACAACCTGCTCAAGCTCGACCTCGACGGCGATTTCCTGCCCGAGTTCACGGCGGAGCCGCGCACCGGGAAGTTCATCGGGCTCGGCATGCTGCTCGACTCGGCGGTGAAGCTGGCGGCCGCCACCGGCGACCCCGCCGCGGTGGCGGCGAAGCGGCGCCTTGTCGAGGGGATCCGCGCGGCGCAGGAGGCGGACGGCTACATCGGGACGTTCCCGCCGGACGGGCGGGTCGTGAAGATCTGGGACGTCCACGAGATGGGCTACGTGATCCTCGGGCTGCTGGAGGACCACCGGCAGTTCGGCGAGGCGGCGTCGCTCGGCGCGGCGCGGCGCGCGGCGGACTGGCTCGTGAAGAACTGGTCCCGGCTTCCGCCGGACTGGGGCCGCGGCGCGGAGGTCGCGCCGCACGTGGCGTTCACGGGCATCGAGCGGACGATGCTCGCGCTGCACCGCGCGACCGGCGAGCGGTCGTACCTGGACTTCGTCGCGAAGACGCGGGCGCTGCCGGAGTGGGACCTCGGCATCGTCGTCGGGCGTCGCGCCGGCATCGAGGGCCACGTCTACGCCTACATGGCGCGGTGCCTCGCGCAGCTCGAGCTCCACCGCCTGCAGCCGGACGCGCGGCTGCTGCGGCCTGCCGACCGCGCGCTGGACTTCATGACGCGCCGCGACGGGCTGCTGGTCACCGGCAGCGCGGGACAGTGCGAGATCTGGACGGACGACCAGGATGCGCGCGGCGACGTCGGCGAGACCTGCGCGCTGGCCTACCAGCTCCGCGTCTGGGACAGCCTGCTGCGCCTGCGCGGCGACTCGCGCATGGGCGACCTGATGGAGCGGACGATCCACAATGCGCTCTTCGCGTCGCAGTCGCCCGACGGCCGCCGCCTGCGCTACTTTGCGCCGCTGGAAGGCCCGCGGGCCTACTGGGGCACGGACACCTACTGCTGCCCCTGCAATTTCCGGCGGATCGTCTCGGAGCTGCCTTCGATGGTCTTCTACCGGTCCGACGGCGGTCTCGTCGCGAATCTCTACGCCCCCGCGACGGCGACGGTCGCGGTGGCCGGCGGCGCGGCGGTGACCGTGCGCGAGGAGACGGACTACCCGAACTCCGGGAAGGTCCGGCTGACGCTCCATCCGCCCGCGCCCGCGTCGTTCCCGGTGCGGTGCCGCATCCCCGCGTGGGCGGCGGGGTCGTCGGTCACGGTCAACGGGGCGGCGGCGCGCGGCGAGGTGAGCCCCGGCGCGTTCTTCGAGATCCGCCGCGAGTGGAAGGCGGGCGACCGGATCGACCTCGACTTCCCGATGCGCTGGAGGCTGGTGAAGGGTCGGCAGAGGCAGGCGGGCCGCGTCGCGGTGATGCGCGGGCCGCAGGTCTTCTGTCTGAACCCGGCGCAGGATCCGGCGCTGGCGAAGCGCGACGGCGTCGAACTGGGCTACCTCGCGCTCGATCCGGCGTCGCTCGGCGACCCCGTTCCGAGCGACGCGGTGCGTCCCGGCGGCATCAGCTGCCGCGTGAAGGCGTGGAGGCCGGGCTTCGGGCTCTCGCCCAAGGCGGACCATGAGCTGACGCTGACGGAGTTCCCCGATCCCGAGGGGCGCGCGACCTACTTCCGCCTGCGCGACTTCGCCGTCGCGGTCGACGACGAACTGCTCACAAGCCAGGGGCCGCGGCCGTGAGCCGGATGCGCCCCAGCGGCGGCTACCGCGACACGTGCAGTTTCCAGACGGCAACGATCGTCTACGACGCCACATACTGGTTCTGCGAGAAGTTCCTGGATTCACGGTCCCGCACCGTCGACCAGATGATCCAGGCGGCGCGGTCGGGCCGGCAGAACATCGCCGAAGGAAGCCGGGCAGCCGCAGCCTCCTCGCAGACGGAGCTGCGGCTGGTCAACACGGCGCGGGCGAGCAGTTCTGGGGCTGTTCCGGTTATCCCGACTGCAAGGGTGCGGTGAACGTGTGAGCCGAACGGGGAGGACCTGGGGATGAATCCGATTGCAGCCAGTCCGATGCTCGGGGTCGCGCTCCACGCCGTCGGGGCGGGGTTCGCGGCGACGTGCTACACGCCGCAGAAAAAGGTGCGCGGGTGGTCGTGGCAGACCTACTGGCTCGTGCAGGCGTCGTTCTGCTGGTTCCTGCTGCCGGTCCTCGGAGCGTGGCTGACGATCCCGGAGCTGGGCGCCGTGCTGCGCGAGGCGCCGCGGGACGCGATGGCGCGGTCGTTCCTGCTCGGCGCCGCGTACGGGATCGGCGGGACGGCGTTCGGCATCTCGATCCGCCACATCGGATTCTCGCTGACCTATGCGATCGCGGTCGGGCTCTCCAGCGTGCTCGGCACGCTGATCCCGCCGCTCGTGAAGGGGACGCTCGCCGCGACGCTGCAGCGGGCCGGGGCGGACTGGGTCGTCGCGGGCATTGCGGTTGGCACGTTGGGCATCGCGATGACCGGCTGGGCGGGCCGGATGAAGGAGACCGACCTGACGGCGGCCGGCACGCGGGGGGAGTTCCGCCTGCTGCGCGGGCTGCTGCTCTCGCTGCTGGCCGGCGTGCTGTCGGCGGTCTACGGCTTCTCGCTCGAGGCCGGCGAGCCGATCGCGGACGTCGCCTCCGCGCACGGCGCGGGGGTGTTCCGCGGCAACGTGACCTACATCTTCTCCAACACGGGCGCCTTCCTGACCTCCGCCGGCTACTGCGTGCTGCTGCACCTGCGCGGGCGCACGTTCGGCGAACTGCTGCGTGCGGGACCCGGGACGGGAGCGGGGGCGCTTTCGCTGAACTACCTGATGTCGTTCGTCACGGGGTTGTTCTGGTACGGCCAGTTCTTCTTCTACAACCTCGGCCACGTGCGGATGGGGACCTACAAGTTCACGAGCTGGGCCATCCACATGATCATGCTCGTGCTCTTCAGCAACCTCGTCGGCGTTGCCTTCCGCGAGTGGCGCGGGTGCCGGAGCCGGACGCACCGCGCGATTGCCATCGCGCTGTTCGTGCTCGTTGCCGCGGTCCTGCTGCTGACCTACGGGAACCACCTCGGCGACGCGCCCGCGGGGTCCTAGGCGAAGCCTCACGCGGCGCCGTCGAGGCGGCGGCGCAGGAGGTCGAGGGCGTACTGGGCGGTCCAGCGGCGGATGAGGTCGCGGTCGCCCGGGAAGCGCCGCGTGCGGGTGATGGTCCCCTTCGCGTCGGCCAGCGCCCACCAGACGAGGCCGACGGGCTTCTCCGGCGTCGCGCCGTCGGGCCCTGCGACGCCGGTTGTCGCAAGGGCGAAGTCGGTCCCGAGCGCGCGCCGGGCGCCCTCGGCCATCGCACGGGCGACCGGCTCGCTGACCGCGCCGTGGGCCGCGATCAGGTCCGCCGGCACGCCGAGCAGCGCCGTCTTCACGTCATTGGCGTACGCGACGATCGACCCCCGGTACCACGCGGAGCTGCCGGGGACGGACGTGAGGACCTGGGCGACGAGTCCGCCGGTGCAGGATTCCGCGGTCGCCACCGTCGCGCCGAGATCCTTCAGGCGCCTGCCGACGACGACGACAAGGTCCTCCCGGGACTCCGCGTAGACGTTGTCGCCGAGGATCACCCGCGCGCGCGCGGCCGCAGCCTCCACGGCCGCCCCGGCGCCCGGCGCGCCGGTGAGGCGCACCTCGAGCTGGCCCGGGCCCGCGCAGTAGGCCAGATCGAGCGGGGCGGGATCGAACCCGGCCGTCGCGAAGCGCTCGATGACGTCCGACTCGCCCAGCCCGCAGACCATCAGGATCCGTTCCGGCGCCGCGGAGGCATGGAGGTGCTCGCGCAGCCACGGGAGGACGTGCTCGGCCAGGATCGCCTCGAACTCGCGCGGGGGACCGGGCAGGACGAAGACCACCCGGTTGCCGCCCAGCTCGATCCGCTGCCCCGGCGCGGCGCCGACGGAGTTGGAGAGGGCGGCCGCTCCCTCGAGGATGTCGGCCTGGCGCGCGCGGGAGTCGGTCATCGACTGGCCCAGGCGCTCGCAACGAACGCGGATCCGGGAGAGCGCCACGGCGTCGCGTGCGATCTTCCGCCCCATCGCCTCGGCGAGCGCCTCGCGGGTGATGTCGTCGCACGTGGGGCCGAGGCCGCCTGTGACGAATACGATCTGCGAACGCGCCAGCGCGGCGCGCACCGCCGCGGCAATCGCGGCGCGGTCGTCGCGCAGCGTCGTCTCGCGTTCCAGCGCGATCCCCAGCGGCGCCAGCGCGCGTCCGAGCCGCTGCGCGTGCGTGTTCACCGTGCGCCCGATGAGGAGTTCCGTGCCCGTGGCGACCAGTTCGGCGGAGATCATGATCCTCGCTCCATCGCGGGCCCCCGCCCGCACCCGGGGTGCTTATAGCGCAAATCGTCCCCGAAGTCGCGGCGGAAGGGCGTTGCCGACGCCGTGGACGGAGGAGTGCCGACCCCGCGCAGAGGTCGGGGCCACACCCGGCGACCGGGGGCGTCGCCGCCACGGCGGAGGCGGGGACAGAGACAGGGCCGGCCGATGGCCCGCGAACGGGGCAGGCGGATCAGGGACGCCGCACGCTCCGCGGATGCGGAGACCCTGCCCCGCCGTTCGGGTGCGGGATGCGACGGGACGGAGAACGCGTCCGCTCCGTGTTGCATGAAATGTAACGATCGTTACATTTTATGTAACAGAACGGTCGGCGGAAGAGAAGGGGACAGAGAGATGTGGCGTATATGCAAATAATTGGGATACAACTACTTACAATTTATATTCCGGAGGTCGGATGGCGGCGCAACGGCTGCGATGTGGCGGGCCGGGGCACACGCGATCATGGCCGCGCGCCGCTGGTCGTAGCCCCGCGCCAGCCAGACGAGCAGGGACAAGGCTTGTCCCGGTGCTTCTCTGTCCCCCATGCGCCCCGGGGGGCGGGGCCTCTCTTTGCGTCAATCGGCGCACTTTCGCAGTCTTGTGCGACTTTGGCGGGAAACTTGCGGTTTTCCGCGCATTCTCGCATCATGCCGCCGTGATGCCGTAGCAACATGTTGCTACGCCGATATGCCAGCAATTCCCGGTGCTCCAGTCGCGCTAACATGTTCGCGCACTATGCGCTGGCGGGACCGCCCGTGACGGGCGAAATCGACTGGTAAGGTACTTACCAGTCCAGGTGCCGATATGCCAGCAGTTGTCCCGGTGCTTCTCTGTCCCCCATGCGCCCGGTGAATTTGCGGCCGCAATGCGCTCGGCGCGGCCGTCCTTGGCGGTTCGGGCGCAAGATGAAAAAGTCATCACTGATGAAAAGTTCATCACTGATGGGCGTTCATCTATGATGACGCGGCGAGCGGCACGAGCGCAAGCCGACGCTGTGCGGGCGGCACGTGAGTGCGGCACGGGAGCGCGCCGCACAGACTGGGAGCGCTTTGCGCTGGGCGGGCGCGTCATGCAAAACGCCACGGGCACTAGCGCACCCGACCGCGCGCCTCCGAGGCGCCCGGTTGTCGGCTTGAGCGCCATGCGTGGCGTATTTTCCGGCCGGATTCCCGTAGACTCGGGACGCGACGCCCGGCGCGATATCCGGGCCAGCTTTCGCGGCAAGAGCCGCAGGGCCGCCTCCGGACGGTTTTCGGTTGTATGAAGCCAGCCTGTAAGCGCCGCAGGCACACTGCCCCGCTCTCCGGTTCACGCCGGGGGGCGGGGCGCTTTTTTAGGGCCGACGCCGCCGCATGCTCATAACGACGCCATTACAGCGTATCAACATGTTGACACGCCTATATGCCAGCATTCCCGGTGCTCCAAGCGTTACATGTAACGCTATGCGCTGGCGGGACCGCCCACAACGGGCGAAACGGGCACGCAAGAGTCTTGCGCGGCCTTTCGTGCCGATATGCCAGCAATTCCCGGTGCTTCAAGACGCGCAAACATGTTTGCGCGCTATGCGCTGGCGGGAGCGCGGAGCGTGGCATGTCACGCGCGTCACCAGGGGTATGAGTCGCATCGTTCATCCGGAATGAACGATGCGAGAAGTTGAACAGAGCGGACTCGCGGTTGGGTTCGGACGAAAATTCAAAGGGAAGGCGTGAATCCTCTGACATGCTTCGCATGGCGTTCAAAGTTCAGGCTTGTTCAGTGCTAATGAACGTGCGAGGATGTCTGCGGATGAGGTGTGACCATGAAGAGGCCTGACATGCTACTGGAGCGAATCGGACGGGCCCACGCGGTTCCCGGGTTGGAGATCGGCGGGTTCGAGGCCGATCCGCAGGGGGACGGCGGGGACGGCCGGGCGGTTATCCGCTTCCGAGGACAGGAAGTCGTTGCACGCGCCGCGGTGAGGTCGCGGCTCAGCCCGGCGGGCATCGTCCATCTCGACCTGGCCCGCCGTGCGGCCCCGTCGGATACGCCTCTGATCGTGTTGTCCGACCGCATCGGCAAAGGGAACGCCAGGCTTCTGCGGGAGCGGGGATACTGGTACGCCGACACCGATGGAGATATTTATATTGACACAATGAGCATTCATATCCTTGTCCATGGTCTGCATGGACCGAAGTCCAGACGGCATACAGGCACTCGTGATGGAGATCGATCCAAGCCTTTGCACGCAAATTGGTTGAAGGTTGTGTTCGCGGTTCTATCCGACCCGCTTCTGGATGCGGATCCAGGGCGGTCGACCCTGAACGGGACGGCCCGGAGGATGGCGTCGGAGGCCGGAGTTGCGCTGGGATCGGTGGGCGCCATCGTGAAGGACCTTGAATCGAGGGGCTTCATCGCCCGCGAGACCGGCGACCGCAGGGTTCTGATCAACCGCGGGGCGCTATTGGAGCGGTGGGCGACGGAATATGTGGAGCGGCTCCGGCCCAAGCTCGTCCGCGGGCGGTTCCATCCGGGGACCGGGGAAGGATGGACTTCCGTGCCGCGTCCGGCAGGCGTTCTGCTGGGCGGCGAGACGGCGGCCGCGGAACTGACCGGCTACCTGCGGCCGGAGCGCGGCGCCTTCTACGCGGCGGAGATCCCCGACAGCCTGCTGGTGCGGGCCGATCTCCGGCCCGATCCCGCGGGGGAGGTGGAGTGGCTCGTTCCGTTCTGGGGCACGCGCGACGCGGCCGGTCCCAAGGGGTGCGTGCATCCGATGATCGTCTACGCCGAGCTTCTGGCCGATGCCGACCCGCGCAATGTGGAAACCGCCCGCAGACTCCATGAACAGTACCTGCGTCAGATTGTCGAAGCCGCTTGAACCGCCCAAGGCGGACCTGCTGGCACGCCTCGCGCAACTGGCCGGGAGTCAGGGAATCCCCATCCTGCTATTCGGCGCGACCGCACGGGACATTCTGTTCGAGCACGCCCACGGTGTGCCGATCGCCCGCCGCACGATGGATGTCGACGTCTCGGTTCAGATGCGCACGTGGGACGACTACCGCCGCTTCTGCCAAACCCTGCGGGCCTCGGGCTTCACGAATCCTCATGGGGCCCACGAGGAGAAGTTCGTCGATCCAGTGACGCGGCTGGAGATGGACCTGTTGCCCTCCGGCGAGATCGCCGCGGACGGCCAGGCGATCGTGTGGCCGGCGGACAACAGCCGGTGGAGCGTCATCGGGCTGGAGGACGCATTCCGAAGCGCCCTCCGGTTACCGTTGACGGGGGCGGATGGCGTTCCTGTCGAGTTTCCCGTGGCATCGATCCCCGCGCAGTTCCTGTTGAAGCTCGTCGCCGTGTACGACCGGCCGGACGACCGGGCCAACAAGGACGGGCGAGACCTCGCGTTCATCCTCTGCAACTACCTCGCTGCCGGCAATCGGGACCGGCTGATTTCCGAGGCGGGGGACATCCTCGGACTTGTCGATCGGGACCTCCTCCGAGCCGGCGCCATGCTGCTCGGGCGCGATCTCGCGTCCATCGCGTCCCCGCCGACGCAGGCGAGGGTCGTCGAGATCCTGACATGGGAGACTTCCAGCCCCAGCCGGTGTCCCGTCGTCCACGGCATGCTCAAGGCCGATGCGCGGGAGTTCTGGGGCCGGTTCCCCGCCGCGCGCGCGGCCCTGCATGCGGTCCTTCGCGGGCTACAGTCCCCGGCGGAGGATGTCGCGGAGCGATAGGGCCGGAGGATGGCAGGCGAGGGGACGGAGAACGCGTCCGCGCCGTGTTGCATGAAATGTAGCGATCGTTACATTTCATGCAACAGAACGGGCGGCGGGACCGTGCGGTCGGGGGCTGCGCCAACGGCAGCGGCAGCGTCATCTCCGCCCCCGATGTCCCGCGGTTTCGTCGCGGCGGGAAACGGAGTAGAGTGGGCCAGGGCCGGGACGGCTCCCGCCGCGGAGGAGGGACAGGTCATGAACACACGGCTCCTGCCGGTCGTCATGGGGATGTGGAATCTCTCGGGCGCGGCGCCCGGCGTCGACCTCATCGAGAATGCCGTGCCCGCCGACGTCTGGAATCGGCGCGCCCCGGCCGACGGGCCGTTACATGGGTACGTCGAGTGGACGGACCGAAATCGGCGCGACGCCTCCGACTGGGACAAGACCGACTACTGGGCCGCCATCGCCGTCTCGCCGTCCACGCGCAAGTACGCCGCCAGTTGCGCCTACATGGCCTTCGACGCCGCGTCCCGTGCCGCCCGCGACAAGTGCAACGCCCCGGACGCGCGCACCGTGGTCCTCTGCGCCAACGGCTGGTGCGCGCTGGCCCTGGGCGATCCGAAGGAGGCGAAGGACTTCAACTGGGGCGTGGGCTGGGGGCCGGACCAGGCCGCGGCCGAACGGTTCGCCCTCGAGGGGGCGGTCAAGCAGGGGGTGCCCAAACCCCGGATCGTCTACAGCATCGACTCCCGCCAGCCGCGGACCGGCGGCGCGATCGCCTTCTCCGAGTCCACCGGTCGCTGGGGATACTCCACCGGGGGGGGCCGCGAGGCCCCGTACAAGGCGGTTCGATACTGCAACGCGCCGGACGCCAGGGTTATCGCACAGGCCCAGGACTGCTGGCTCGCGCTGGCCCTGGGCGATGACAAGGGGGTCTACGGATGGGGCCACGCCGGCAACCGCGCGGACGCCGAACGAAACGCGCTGGAGGCATGCGGCAAGAGGGCCAAGAACGCGAAAATCGCCGTCAGCTTCTGCAGCAACGGCGTCGTCCACTGACCGCGTCGCCGGACCGCCCCCGGCCCCGCCGCGTTCTTCCAAGGCTTGGACGATGGGGTCGGTCCGGTTTCCAAGGCTTGGAACGACCCGGCATCGCCCGCGTCGCCATCATCCCGGCTTCCCGGTCCCCGCAGGTCCTTGACAGATGCATAACAAACGTGCATCCATATATGCATGCGAACGACGTTGATCCTGAAGGATGAGACGCTGGCGAAGGCCTCCGAGCTCACGGGCGTGAAGGAGAAGACCGCACTGGTTCACATGGGACTCGATGCCCTGATCGCCAAGGCCAGCGCCGAGCGCTTGGCAAGGCTCGGGGGAACCGAGAAGAGGCTGACGCCGATCCGTCGACGTCGGGTCGCGTAGATGATCTTGGTGGACACATCGATCTGGGTTGATCACCTCCGTCGGGGGAATGCCCGGCTTGCCGAACTCCTGGCGACCGAAATCGTTGCCTGCCATCCGATGGTCATCGGAGAACTGGCGTGCGGCAACCTCGGGCAGCGAAAGGAGATCCTCTCGCTGCTCCATGCACTGCCCGCCCCCGGGCGCGTGTCGGACGATGAAGTCCTGTTCTTCGTCGAGAAGCACAGGCTGTTCGGCCGGGGTCTCGGCCTGACGGACGTTCACCTGCTCGCATCCTGCAAGGTCTCGAACTGCAGGTTGTGGACGCTCGACAGGCGGTTGCAGAAGGCGGCAAACGAAGTGGGATGCGGGTAGAGCCTCTCTGCTTCCCGGCGGCGCCCCGCCTGCGACGCGGCGCGCCCGTGCGCCGGGCGCGGTCACGAACGGCTTGCCCGGTCCGAGCCGGCGGGCGTATACCCCGTGCCGACCCGCGGCCGGTCCGCCGCCGGCCACGGTGGAGGGACAAGGATGGGGGAGACGAAGCAGGCTATGTGCGGCCACCGACGGTCCGGCGGTTGCGGCCCTTCGCGGGCGCAAGGTGGCAGGAAGCTGATGCAGGCAGAATGCGTACTGTGCGCCCTGCGATACTCGTCTTCGACGTCCACCGACCTCGGCGATTCACGCGCACGGTATCCGCCGGTGATGTCTCACACGTTAGGTTCCGGGAACTGACCCAAGAGGAACAGAAGATGATGGAGGCCCAGAACAGCGGTCTCAACCCAACCGCTGACCCGCGCCCACGCGGATCAACGTCGGGTTAGCCACGGGGAACGCGATGAAACAGAAGTACGAGTACAAATTCGTGCGACTTGGCGAGGGATTGATGGGCGCAAGGAGCGGCGCCGAGAGAGGATATCAACAGATCATCCACGAGCATGCACGCGACGGCTGGCGCCTCGTGCAGGTGTTCGCCCCGTCCATGGGCGTCTACGGACAGGCGAAGTACTACGAGGTGATTCTCGAACGAGAGATGGGGGACGGAGTTCAACCTTGAGCTGGGGCTGACCGCCGAAACGCGCGCGTGTTGCAGCGACTCCGCTCCGACGTTCATCAAGCCCGTGAGGACAGAGGCCGGGACGGAGACAGGCACGGTGCGCGGCGATTCGTTGGCCCCCATTCCTTGCCATCTCTCCGGGCGCCGCCCGCCTCACGGCAGCGTGAGGTCGAGCCAGATCAGCATTGCGGGGGCGGGGGCGGAGAGGGTGAGGCCGACGCGGTTGTCGCCGGTGCGGACCGCCGACCGTGGACACGCGAAGCACGCGTGGTCGGCCTCGGCGCCGAGGTAGGCCTCGTAGGGATGATCGATCGGCTTGCGCACGAACGGTGCGGGCACGAGCGGAATGCCGTTGAGCGTCGCCTGCCACGTCGCGCCCTTCACGGGCTTCTCCGTCCGCAGCCGCAGCAGGCCGTCGCGCCGCTGGTGGGCGGTCGGCGCGGCGGCGAGGAGAAATGTGCGCGGCACGCCGGGCTCGAGCGTCGCCTGCAGCCGCCGCTCGGGCTGCTTCGACTTCTCGCGGATCGCCGCGAGGAAGTACCACTGCGCCTGGCGCGCGAGCCAGTCGCGGTCGGCCAGGCGCGGCAGCACGTGGAACGGCGGCTCGCAGAAGGGGCCGAGGCCCGGATGCGCGTGGTCGCGGGTGTAGACGAAGTTGAAGAGGCTCACGCCGTCGGCGCCCTGCGCGTAGGCGAGGTGCGCGGTGGTGAAGTACTGCGCGTCGGTCGTGCGCTGGTAGACCTGCGTGCCGCTGCCGGCGAGCGGCCGGCCGGTCATCGGCGTGTGGGTCATCTCGAGGTAGACGGTCGCGCCGGGCACGAGCCGCCGCACCGCGGGCAGGTCGGTCGCCTGGCAGGTGAAGTAGCTCGACGAGAGGTTGACCATGTCGACGCCGGCCGCGACGAAGGCGGCGAGGTCGATGCCGGGCACGTCGTGGGCCTCGATCAGCGCGGGCACGCGCACGCACAGCCACCGCCGCCGCCCGCCGCGCGCGGTGCGGTCGAGCGCCTCACGCACGCGCCGGACGAACCCCGCCATGATCGCGCGCCGCTCGGGAGCGGGCGTCTCGTCGGGCCGGAAGAACGGCGGATGGCGCAGGAAGTCGAGTTCGAGGCCCTCGATGTCCTGGCGTTCGCACAGCTCGCGGATCAGCGCGAACTTGTGCTCGCGGACCTCGGGGATCGCCCAGTTGAAGACGCTCTGGCCCCAGTCGGTCGCGTCGGGCCCGAGACGGTAGCGCGCGTAGTTCTCCCAGTAGAACCGCGACATGCCGCGGTCGGCCCGGCCGCGCGCGAGGGCGTTGGCGAGGCCGCGGACGTGGTGGCCGTCGTTGAGCCGGTAGGACACGAACGGCGCGACGCCGACCTTGCGGCAGTGGGCGGTGAAGGCCGCGACAAGGTCGCCGCCGCCGAGCATGTACTCGCCGAAGGAGTCGGGCTTCACGCGGTGCTCGCGCTCGAGCCAGCGGTAGTGCTCCGCCGCCGGGACGACGTCGGACTTCCACCACGGGATCCAGCCGAGCCCGGGCTGGAGAAGGTGCGCGTCCGCCGCGCGGGCCTCGTCGACCGACGCGCGCAGCCGGTCCTCCGTGAACGGCTCGCCCTTCGCGTGGTAGGGGCTCACGCACGACGTCAGGTTCGTCGTGTCGTTGCCGTAGAGGACGCGGAACGGCGCCTTGCCGCGCCCGGCGCCGTCTGGCGCGTCCGCCGTGCGGCAGCCGGACAGCCAGGCGCCCGCCGCGCCGGCGCCGGCGCAGCCGAGGAACTCGCGACGGGTGGGGGAGAACGATGTCATGGCCTTAGCCGGAGCGATGCGGTCGACCGCAAAGCGCGGGGCGCCGGGGGTATCGATCCGGAAAGTAAGGAAACTCCAAACTCCAAGGAAGTTGGAAGTACAAAGGGAAAGGGAGGGAAGTCGGAGGGGCTTCGGGTGCGGATCGGGGGACGTCCCGAAAGGTACCCGTGTTTCAGCGAGCGGTTCTCGGCCACGGACCGCCCGGCCTTCCTCCCTTCTTCTCCGTTCAACTTCCCACTTCCTTGGAGTTTGGAGTTTCTCACTTCTTCTTCCCGGTCCGTTTCGCCTTGCCCGCTGCCGCTCCGGCCGGCGGCTGGATCGAGCCGTCGTCGCGGTAGTGCGCGCGCAGTCGCGCGAGCTCGGCCTTGAGGTCTGCCACGGTCGCGGCCGCCGGGGGCTCGGCGACGATGTTGCGCACCTGGGTCGGGTCCTTCGCGAGGTCGAACAGCTCCCACTCGTCGGTGTTCGGGTAATAGGCCAGCGTGTGGCGCGCGGTGCGGACGCCGTAGTGCGCGGCGACGCCGTGGCCGGGATCGAAGTAGCGGTAGTAGACGCTGGTGCGCCAGTCGGCGGGCGTCTCGCCGCGGAGGATGGGCAGGAACGAGCGGCCGTGGAGGCCCTCCGGCACCGTGCCGCCGGCGATCTCGACGAGCGTGGCGGCGTAGTCGATGTTCTGGATCATCGCGTCCGGGCGGCTGCCGGGCTTCACGACGCCGGGCCAGCGGACGATGAAGGGCATGTGGATCGACTCCTCGTAGATCCAGCGCTTGTCGAACCAGCCGTGCTCGCCCATGAAGAAGCCCTGGTCCGACGAGTAGATCACGACCGTGTTCCGGTCCAGCCCCTCCGCCTTCAGCGCGTCGAGGCAGCGTCCGACGCTCTCGTCCACCGCCTTCACGCAGCGGAGGTAGTCCTTCATGTACTCCTGGTACTTCCAGCGCGTCAGCGCCTCGCCGGTCGGCGGGTTCCTGAGGAACGCCTCGTTGCGCGGACCGAAGGCCGCGGTCCACGCCTCGGCGGCCTCGGCCGGCACGCGCCGCGCGCCCCTGTCGGGCGGGACGACCTTGAGGTCGCTCTCGAGCGTCATGTCGCGGCCGATCTCCATCTTCTGGGTGCGGGCCGGCGAGGCGCGGGTCGCGTAGTCGTCGAGCAACGTCGGCGGCTCGGGGATCTTCACGTCGGCGAGCCAGCCGTAGTGTCGCGGCGGCGGCGTCCAGTTCCGGTGCGGCGCCTTGTGATGGACCATCAGCAGGAACGGCTTCGCCGGGTCGCGCGCCTTGAGCCACGCGAGGGCCTTGTCGGTGATGATATCGGTCGCATAGCCGGTGTTCTTTTCCGGCCCGTCGGGACCGGTCATGTCGGGGTTCCAGTAGGCGCCCTGGCCCGGGAGGACGCGCCAGTGGTCGAAGCCCTCGGGCAGGTTGCCGAGGTGCCACTTGCCGATCACGGCGGTCTGGTAGCCGGCCGCGCGCACGGCGGCGGGGAACATCCAGGTGCCGGGCCAGACGGTCATGCCGAGGTTCGGCACGCCGTTCGCGTGGCCGTGGAGCCCGGTCAGGATCGCCGCACGGCTGGGCGAGCAGATGGAGGTTCCGCAGAAGCTGTTCCGGAACAGCGCGCCCTCGTCGGCGAGGCGGTCGATGTTCGGCGTCACCTTCTGCTCGCGGCAGAACGGCGAAAGCCAGGTGTCGTACGCGCCGATCGCCTGCAGCGAATGGTCGTCCGAGAAGATGAACAGGATGTTCGGCTTCGCCGGCGCGGCGGCACAGGCCGCCGCGGAGAGCGAGACAGCCAGCGCGAGGGCGGCGGCCCGCCCCCGCGCCCCGCGGATCGCGGCGCTGCGGATCATGGCTTCGCCCAGTAGTCGATGACGAGGACCTTGTCGAGGACGGGCTTGAGCACGTCGACGAAGGCCTTGTGGTCGGGGTGCGGCAGGTAGGCGTCGCGCGCCTCGGCGGTCGCGAAGGTGACGAAGAAGCAGTGCGTGAAGCCCTGCGAGAGGCCCTCGGGGCTGTTGTTGGTGCCCCACTCGAACTCGCGGATCAGGTCGATCTTCACCGCGAGGCCGCGGAAGGCGTTCTCGACCGCGCGGATGTCGGCCTCGGCCGCGCCGTCCTTGAACTTGAAGAGCACGACATGCCGCAGCCGGGCCGCCGGTTTCGCGTCCGCCGCCCGGACCGCCGTCGCCGCGCCCGCCACCGCCGCGCCCACCGCGCCCGTCAGGATCTCCCGCCGCTTCATCTTCATGGTCCTCTCCCTTTCGTGCTGGTTTCCATCCCGGAGCCGGGCGCGGGGATGCGCTTCGGCCACCGGTTGTTCCATCCGTCGAACGTGAGGCGGACCGCCGCGCCGTCCGGCAGCGCCCGCGCGAAGAGCTGGTAGTTGGACTTCGGGCTGAGGTGGTCGTGCTGGCCGGGGCGACACGCGCCCCACAGGAGCCAGCGACCGTCGGATGTGACGGTGGGGAAGTACTCGTGGCCGAGCGGGTCGCCGTCGTCCTGCAGCACGGCGGCCGGCCCGGCCGGCAGATCCCGCGCGACGATTCCGGTGGAGGCCTTCATGCCCCGCTCGACGATGTGGACCACGCGCCGCCCGTCCGGGAACCAGCCCGGCTGGCAGCCGGAGCCGATCCGGGTCGCCTCGCCGGTGCCGAGGTCCGCCGTCCATGCGTTCCATCCGATCATGCTTCCGCGGTTGGAGATGAACGAGACCCGGCGGCCGTCGGGCGAGACGCGCGGCTTCACGACGTGATGGCGCCAGCCGCGGTTGGGTCCGGGGAAGACCTCGCGGGGCTCGCCGCCGTCGAGGCGGACGGCCATCACGCGCAGGCGGTCGCGCTCGAAGTAGACGGTGGCGGAGTCGGGGCCGAAGGTCGGGAAGGTGCCGTTGTCGGCGAGTTTGCGGTCCTCCGAACCGTCCGTTCGGCAGACGCGGATCTCGCTCGGCGACTTCGCGGAGAGGGTCGCGGCGCGGGCGTAGGCGATCCAGCGGCCGTCGGGCGAGGGGTCGGGATACATCTCGTGCGCCGGTGTGTCGGCGACGGCGGCCGCGCGGAGGCCGTCGGCTGACATGCGCCAGACGCCGAAGGTCCCTGATCGCGTGCTGTCGAAGAGCACGTCGCCCCCGAAGGCCGCGGCGAACTCCGCGCGGCGCGCGGCGTCGGCGGGGCCGGGGCGGTCGGCCGTTCCGCCTGCGTGGGGGCGGGGCGCGGGCAGGACCGCCAGGGCGAGTTCGACGGCGGCGAAGAGGGCCGCGGTCGCGCCGACCTTCGCGTAGAACGCCGCGGGACGGTCACGCACGGGCGTCGCGGCCGGCGCGGCGCGCAGGCGGCGCCAGACCGGCAGCAGCAGCGCGGCCATCGCGAGGCCGCCGAGGCCGTAGCCGTAGGCCTGCGTGAAGAGGTGGTGCGCGACGCTGGTCACCTGGGCGATGTCCTTCGGAAACCCGAGCAGCTGGAACACGGCCGCCCACGCGCCCTCGTAGGCTCCGAAGCCGGCGATGCCGGAGACCGGCAGGCTGGCCGCCAGCTCCGAGGCGCAGAGGCCGAGGAACACGCGGGGCGCGTCAAGCTGAGCCCACGAGTAACCCATCGGCGCAAGCAGCGCGAACAGAAACACGTAGAGCGAGGCGTACTTCGCGATCCGCAGCATGACCGAGAGCGCCAGGACGCGGCCGTAGAGGCCGGCGGCCTGCACACGCCGGACCTCGCCGCCGATGGCGCCGAGCGTTTCCGACGCCCATCGCCGCAGCGCCCATCGCGCCGGCAGCAGGCGCTCCGCCAGCCGCGCCGCGAGGCCGAATCCCCAGGGCATCAGCGCGACGATGCCGCCAGTGACCGCCAGCAGGATCAGGCCGCCGAGCAGCAGGCCGCCGGCCGGCAGCGAACCGGCAGCGCCCGCCCGCCACGCGGCGAGCGCGATCAGGGGCGCGAGGGCGAGGATCTCGAAGATGAAGGTCAGCGAGAAGCACGAGGCGGCGGCGGGGAAGGGGACGCCGAGGCGCGTGGTGAAGAAGTAGACGTCGATCAGTGTCCCCAGCCGCGCGGGCAGGAGGTCCGAGAATGCGTTGCGGACGAGCACCATCAGGAAGAGCGGCATCGGCGGGGCGTCGTAGCCCGAAAGGCGGAGAAGGATGCGATAGCGCCACAAGCGGAAGAGGCTGGCGCCCAAGGACAAGACCACGAACATGGCCACCGCGCGGAGGTCCAGGTTGCGGAGGAGGGCGAGCACCTCGCCCGGCCGGACGTGGCGGAAGAGGTAGCCGAAGATCGCCGCTGTCACGGCGACGTTGGCCAGCACCAGCGCGATGCGGCGCCAGGATCGGCCGGCGCTCCCCGTGGTTGTCTCCGCCATTGCCTTCCTTCCCGAGGGCCGATAGCATGCGGCCGCATGAATTCCAACGACTCCAGGGGCTCGATCCGCACCGTCACGCTGCTGGGCTCGTCGTCCGGCCGGAACGCCGGCGATGCCGCCCTCATGGCCGCCATCCAGGCGTCCGTCAACGCGACCTGCGGCCGCACCCTGCGCTTCGAGATCCCGACGATCTGCCCGTCCTACGTCCGCAACAACTACCCCGAGGGCGCCGTCCCCGTCGGCATGCTGCCGTGGAACCTGTCGGTCAAGATGCTCGGCCTTCCGACGTGGCGCTCGGTCTGCCGGGCGGACATCTCGCTGATCTTCGACGCGATCCTGTTCGACCGCGCCCTTTATAATCCGCTTTTCAACTTCCTGTCGACCCTCCGCCTCCTCCTGCCCGCGGCGAAGCGGCGCGGAAAGCGGATCGCGTGCTACAACGTCGGGACCGGCCCGGTGACGACGCCGGCCGGCCGCCGGATGCTGCGCGAACTGATGGAGATCATGGACTTCATCACCGTGCGCGATTCCGACTCGCGCGACCTGCTCCTCGAGATCGGCGTGAAGAACCCGCGGCTGCTCGTCACGGCCGACGCCGCCATCAACGCCCCGGCCTGCGACGACGCCCGGGCGGATGCGATCCTGCGCGCCGCCGGGGCCGATCCCGCCGCGGGGGCGCCGCTGCTGGCGGTCAACATCAACCACTACCTCGACTCGTGGGCCGGCACCGGGCGCGAGCCGCTGACGCGCGAGCGCTTTCTCGGCATCCATGCGGAGGCTCTCGACCGTGTCGGCGAGGCGACCGGCGCGCGGATGGTCTTCGTCTGCACGCAGCACGCGGACGTGCCGATCACGCGCGAGCTCATGGCGCGCCTGAAGAAGGTCCGGCCGGCGGGGATCGTGACCAACGTCGAGCACAACCACGTCGAGATCAAGGGTGTGCTCCGGCGCGTCGACCTGCTCTTCGGCATGCGGCTGCATGCGATGATCCTCGGCTCGTCCGAGGAGACACCGGTGTGCGGGCTGGCCTACCAGCCGAAGGTGCACCACTACTACAGCCGCATCGGCCTGCGGGAGCGGAGCCTGGGCTTCGAGGACTTCTCCGTCGACGCCGTCGCCGCGCACGTGACGAAGGCGTGGAACGACCGCGCCGCGCTTCGCGCGCACCTGGCCGCCGTGATGCCCGACCTCCGGCGCGACGCCCACACGCCGGCGGCGCTCGTCGCGGCGCTCGACCGCGGCGAGGATCTCGACGCGGCCTTCGCCCGCCTGGCGGGCGGAAATCCGCTTGCGAACGGGGTCGCGGCCGGGTAGTCTACCTTTCAGGTCGGCGTTCGCGCGGTCCTCCCGCGCCCGCCGTCCTTCGTCTTCGTGCTGCTCGGGTGGTGGAATGGCAGACACGTACGTTTGAGGGGCGTATGCCGAAAGGCGTGGGGGTTCAAGTCCCCCCCCGAGCACCAGACGATGCGAGCGACAGCCCGAGGAGTCCGCCTAGAATAGCCCCTGACCAGGGACTGCTCCAGATGGGTCAGCCGCCGCCCGTGCAGCCGAGCGCGTAGCCCAGCACGCCGCCGGCCAGGGCTCCCACGATCACGCCGATGATCGATCGGACCATGGCGCCACCATGCCACAGAAACGCCTCGATGTCTCCACCGCCCCTGCCTCCTGCCCGGCCCTCCGTCCGCGGTTTCCGCCTCCTCGGCCCGCAGGTCCATGACGGGTCGGGTTCGGGATGACACGAAGCCGGAGGGCGGGTAGCCTCTTCGACGATCGGTTCTGAATCGGGCCGGGGGATGAACTCATGAACTTCTGCCATGGCGTCCGGGTTCTCCTGTTCGCCTGTGTCGTCGTCTGGACCGGTCCCGCCGGGGCCGGGGGGATCCGGATGCCCGGGCGGGGCGTGTGCGCGCACCGCGGGGCGATGACGACCCATCCGGAGAACACGCTGCCGGCCTTTGCCGAGGCCATCCGGCTCGGCGCGCACATGATCGAGTTCGACGTCCAGCCGACGTCGGACGGCGTGATGGTGCTGATGCACGACGCCACCGTGGACCGGACCACCGACGGCAAGGGCAAGGTCTCCGAGCTTCCCTTCGAGACGATCCGCGCGCTGGATGCCGGGATCCGGAAGGACCCGCGCTTCGCCGGCACCCGCGTCCCCACGTTCGAGGAAGCCCTCGCCGTCATGCCCCGCAACGTGTGGCTGAACTGCCACCTCAAGGGCGGGGCGGCGACCGGCGCGACCGCCGCCCAGGCGATCGCCCGGGCGGGCCGGCTTCACCAGGCCTTCCTCGCCGCCACCTCCGAGGCCGCCCGCGGCGCGCGTGCCGCCGTGCCGGGCATCCTCATCTGCAACATGGAGCGGCAGGGCGGCTCGCTCGAGTACGCGAAGGCCACGATCGCCATGAAGGCCGACTTCATCCAGATCCTCGGCAAGGGGGAGATCCCGGACGACATCGTGAAGATGTTGCGGGCCGCCGGCGTGAGGATCAACTACTTCCAGGACGAGACGCCCGAGGGTCTGCGCCGCCAGTGGAAGGCGGGAATCGACTTCCCCCTCGCCAACGACGTCGCCGCCGCCCTCGCCGTTGCGGCGGAATCCGGCATCCCGCCGTGGCGTGGCGAACCGGTCTACACCGAGCGGCTCCGGCCGCAGTTCCATTTCACCGCCCGGCGCGGACGACTGAACGATCCGAACGGCCTGCTGCACTACGATGGCGAGTACCACCTCTTCTACCAATTGCACCCCTACAGTTCGAAGAGCGGCAGCAAGCACTGGGGGCACGCGGTGAGCCGCGACCTCGTGCGCTGGCAGGAGCTGCCCATCGCGCTGTACCCGGGCGCCGAGGGCATGATGTTCTCCGGGTCGGGCGTCGTGGACTGGAAGAATACGACAGGCTTCGGTCGCGGAGGCGAGCCGCCGCTGGTGCTTATCTTCACCGCCACCGGCCCGCCGCGCACCCAGGGCCTGGCCTACAGCAACGACCGGGGCCGCACGTGGACGAAGTACGAGGGCAACCCGGTGCTGCCCGAGGTGGAGTTCAACAACCGCGACCCGAGGGTCTTCTGGCACGAACCGACGCGGCGATGGGTGATGGCGCTGCACTGCACCCCGCGCGGCCGGAAGTTCCCGGACGCGCCGGAGGGCTCGAAGGACAGGTCCGGAACGATCGGCATCTTCACCTCGCCGGACCTGAAGCAGTGGACGTCCGCCGGCCGCATCGACGGCTTCCGCGAGTGCCCCGACCTGTTTCCGATGAAGGTCGACGGCACCGGCGAGACGAAGTGGATCCTGCACGGCGGATCGGGGGACTACCGGGTCGGCGATTTCGACGGCGCCACCTTCCGCCCGACCTCCGGCTTCCTGCACGGGCCCCACGGCGGCGCGTTCTACGCCGGACAGACCTTCAGCGACATGCCCGGGGGGCGCGTCGTGCAACTCGGCTGGGCGCGGATGAGCGACGCCGTCTTCGAGGACATGCCCTTCAGCCAGATGATGAACATCCCGTGCGACCTGAACCTCGTGCCGACGGCGGACGGGCCGGTGCTGTCATGGCGTCCGGTGCGCGAGATCGAGACGCTGTACGCGAAGCGTCATGACGTGGCCGCCGGATCCCTGGGTGCCGGTTCCTCGCCGCTGAAGGACGTGCGAACCGAGTTCTTCGACCTACGCGCCGACCTGGACGTCGGGACGGCGGCCGGGATCGTGCTGAATCTCCGCGGCACGGAGTTCGTGCTGGACGTGGCGAGGCAGCGCCTGGTCTGCGGCAAGGCCTCGATGCCGCTGCCGGTCGTCGGAGGCCGGGCGCGCTTCCGCCTGCTGAGCGACCGCGGGCTGGCGGAGGTCTTTGCGGGGGACGGCACGGCCTTCGGCGCGTTCGCCCTCGCGCCCAAGGCCGGGGCGCCGCTGGCGCCGGAGCTGGCCGCGCGTGGCGGCGAGGCGCGGATCGTGTCGCTGACGGTGGACGAACTCGCGTCCGCGTGGCCGGAGCCTGCGGGACCGTGATGACGATGAACCCGGTCGAGACCGGCCTCGCGGGCCTCGGGGCGACGGTGCAGGTGCGCGTGTCGGACCGCGCGCGGCGGTGCAGGATCCAGGTCGGGCCGGACGGCGTGACGCTGGTCCGTCCGCGCCGGGTCGGCGAGCGAGCCGCCCTGCGGCTGCTGCACGAACACGCCGCGTGGGTGGCCGCGCAGGTGCGGCGGACCGCAGCGGCGCGGGCCGCCGTCCAGGGTCCGGACGGCACCGTGCTCCTGGAGGGGCGTCACGTGCCCCGTCACGAGTTGCCGCAGGGCGGGGCGCTCGAATCCGCATTGCGGGCGCGGGCGCGGGAGGCCCTCGGGGCGGCGGTCGCGCGGCACGCGTTGCGGATGGGCGTGCGTCCCGCCGGGATGCAGGTCCGCGCGCAGCGGACGCGCTGGGGGAGCTGCTCGCGCGCGGGCCGGCTCTCGTTCAACTGGCGCCTGGTCCAGGCCCCGCCGGAGGTCCTCGATTACGTGGTGGTCCACGAGCTGGCCCACATGGTGCATCCGAACCACTCGACGGCGTTCTGGATGCTGGTCCACGCCCACTGCCCGGGCTACCCGGTGCACCGGCGCTGGCTGCGCCGGCACGCGGCGCTGCTGGCCCGCGGTCCGGCGGACGCATGAATCAGGCGGGCGGGCCGCCCGGATCGCCCGCGGCCCGGAGATCCTCCAGCACGGCGAGGATTGCCGCGCGGTGCTCCCCGGCCGCCTCGACGTGACCCCAGCCTTTGCTGCCCTGGAAGAGCCCGTCGAGGACCAGGTCCTCGTAGCTGCGAATGATGTGCGAAATGTCGAGATCCCGGAGGGCGGACTCCAGGCTCTGCGCCTCGACGAGGCTGTCGAGGACAGCGATCTTCACGGTGTCGCTCATGCCGCCTCCTCTCCCGGCGCCGTTCCGGACGCCGGTCACACCCGGCCGACCAGGTCCGGCCGGGGGTCCTTCGGTTTCGGGGCCATCGCTGCGATGCTGTTCAAGAACGAGATCCGGAGGGCGTCGCCGTCGAAGCGACACGTGACGGTGTCGCGGTGCGGGGTCTCGATGTAGCGCACGACCAGCTCCAGCGTGCGTTCGTCCCTCCACGCGGCCGCCGCGGCGACCTTGGACGGCGTGCCGGGTTTCGGAGCGCCACCGGAAATCAGCCGGGGCGGCGTGCCGGGCAGGGCGGTTTCGCCGAGCCGCCACCGGCCGAAGCCGAAGTCGATCGCGTGATCGCGCCCCTCCTCCGACAGCGTGATGCGGCCGCCGCCGTTTCCGAGGTCGAACCGCGCGGACCGCAGCCCGGCCTCGTTGGGCTCAAGACGGAACACCCGCCCCCGGACGGTTGCTGAGTCCGGCGCGGCCGCCGTGCCGGCGGGCAGGGGCAGGGCCAGGCCGGCGAGGCGCTCCTGCAACCGGCCATGTGCGCGCGGGTCGGCAGGCAGCGGCTGCGGCTTCAGGGCGGGGAGGATGTGATCCCAGACAAGGTCGAGCTCGCCCTGGAGGTTCTTGTTCTCCGCCGTGATGGCGACCACCGCCTCCTGCTCCGGCAGGATGACCATGAACTGGCCGAAGGCGCCGTCGCCGCGGAAGGCGTTGTGCCGGCAACGCCAGAACTGGTAGCCGTAGCCCTGGTGCCAGTCCTTGCGCTCGCCGTTGGCGGGGACGGGTTGCTGGATCTTGAACGACGTCGCCTCGTCGACCCAGGCGGCGGGCAGGAGCCGGCGGCCCTGCCACTCGCCGCGCCTGCGCAGGAGTTCGCCGAACTTCGCGATGGCCTCGGTCGGCACGCTCAGCCCCCAGCCGCCGGTGTTGATGCCGCGCGGGCAGACCTCCCACGTCATGCCCTCGATGCCGAGCGGATCAAACAGGCGCGGCCGCAGGTAGTCGACGATCCGCTGTCCCGTCAGGCGCTGGACGATCGCCGAGCACATGTAGGTCGCCTCGCTGTTGTAGACGAACCGCGAGCCCGGCGGGTGCGCGAACGCGGAGCCGAGGAAGGCGCGGACCCAGTCCTCCTCCTTCACGATGGGATGGGTCGGATCCTTGTCGTGGCCGGAGGCCATGCACAGCAGGTCCCGCACGCGCAGCGCGGCGAGGTGTTCGTTCACCGAGGCCGGGCGCGCCTCGGGGAAGAAGGGCAGCACCTTGTCGTCGACCGACAGCCGGCCTTCGGCGACGGCGAAGCCGACCGCGGTCGACGTGAAGCTCTTGCTCAGCGAGTAGAGGGTGTGGTTGAGCCGCGGGCCGTAGGGCGCCCACCAGCCCCCGGCCACGACGCGGCCGTGGCGGAGGACCATCAGGCTGTGCATCTCGTAGCCGCCCTGTGCCGCCGCATCCAGGAAGGCGAGGAGGCCGGCGGACGAGATGCCCTCGGCCTCCGGGGTGCTGCGCGGGAGGTCCCTGGTGCCGGCGCCCCGTCCTAGCCCGGCGCAGCCCGAGGTCCACGATGCCGCGCCCAGGCCGGCGGCGGCCCCGCCGAGCGTGAGGAGAAACGACCTGCGGTTGAGGTTCATGCCGGAAGAGTCGCGCGAACGCGGCGGCGGAGGCAAGCGCAACATGCGGGGGGCGCAGGGCAGTTCCGCGGGGCTGCCGCAGCCGCGCCCACCGGCCGCGGATCGCCTTGCGCACGGACCACGCAGGCGTTCTGAACTTGAAACGCGGGACCCGGACCCTGAAACTGCCGCATGCTCTGGGCCGGTTTCGTGGGCGTGCTGGCGGTCGTGGCGGCGGGATTCGCCGATCCGGCCCCGCCGCGCGTTGCGCCGGCGCCGGAGGGACCGCCACCGGCCGCCGCGCCGAATCCCGACGCGACCTTCCACCGCGCCCCGAAACCACGTGCGAACGGCGCGGGCGGGGGCGACTGGATCTCGTTCCTCGGGCCCGACGGCACGCTGGTCTCGACGGAGACGAGGCTGCTGCGCGATCTTCCGTCCGGCGGCCCGCCGCTGGTGTGGGAGGTCGCGAAGGGCGAGGGCTACGCGGCGCCCGCCGTCGCGGGCGACAGGGTCATCCTCTTCCACCGCGTCGGAGACGAGGCCGTCGTCGACTGCCTGCACGCGATGGACGGACGCCGCTTCTGGCGCCGCACGACGCCGACCGACTACACCGACCGCTACGGCTACAACGGCGGGCCGCGCTGCAGTCCCGTCCTCGCCGGCGGCCGCGTCTTCACGTTCGGCGCGGACGGGCTCCTCCAGGCGCTCGACCTGGCGACGGGCGCGGTGCTGTGGCGCCGCGAGATCCTCAGGGAGTTCGGGTTGACCCAGAACTTCTTCGGCGTCGGCGCAACGCCGCTCGTGGAAGGCAGCAACCTCGTGGTGAACGTCGGCGCGCCCGGCGGGCCGTGCGTGGCGGCCTTCGACGGCGCGACCGGCCGGATGACGTGGGGCGCGGGCACGGCGTGGGGGCCGGGCTACTCGACGCCGGTCGCCGCGACCATCCACGGTCGCCGGCTGATCCTGGTCTTCGCCGGCGGCGAGAGCGTTCCGCCCGTCGGCGGGCTGCTCGCGGTCGATGCGGCGGATGGCCGCGTCGCGTTCGAGTTCCCGTGGCGCGGGAAACGGCGCGAGTCGGTCAACGCGGCGCCGCCGGTCGTCCTCGGCGACCGCGTCTTCGTCTCGGAATGCTACGGCGCGGGCGGTGTCATGCTGCAGGTGGAGCCGTCCGGCGGCTGCCGGCCGGTGTGGACCAACGAGAGCTTCGGCCTGCATTTCATGGCGCCGGTGGTGAAGGAGGGCCGGCTCTACGGCGTCGACGGGCACGGCCCGGGCGACGCGTTCCTCGTGTGCGTCGACGCGGCGGACGGCCGCGAGATCTGGCGTGCCAAGCCGCGCTGGAAGGAGACGGTCGCGACGCCCGAGGGCCCGCGCGAGATCACGGCCGGGACGATCCGCTGCTCGATGCTCGCGGCGGACGGCCGCGCGCTGTGCCTCGGCGAGATCGGCCACCTGCTCTGGCTTGACCTGAATCCCACCGGGTACCGCGAGCTGTCGCGTGCGTGGCTCTTCGCTGCACAGCAGACCTGGACCCCGCCGGTCGTCAGCCGCGGCCTGCTCTACGTCTGCCAGAACGAGCGCGACCCCTTCCGCGGCACCGGCCGCCGGCTGCTGTGCTACGACCTGCGCGGGCCCTAGCCGAGAGCGGAGAGCCAGGAGCGTGGAGCGGACCAAGGTCAGAAGTCGAAGGTCCGCCCGAACTTGAAACCTGAAACCTGGAACTTGAAACTCCTCCTCCCCCCTGACGCCTGAAACCTGACACCTTCCGGCCGGACGACGGTCTCGCCGCCTTGGGGCAGCGATCTCAGGTTCTCCGCCGGGCGGCGCACTGGACGATGCGCTCGATGAGCTGCGGGTACTCGATGCCCGCGCGGCGGGCGGACTCGGCGACGTCATCCTCCGTGCCGAGCGCGGGATTGGGGTTGGCCTCGAGGAACACGACCTCGCCGGCCGGCGTGACGCGCAGGTCGACGCGACCGTAGTCGCGCATGCCCAGCAGGCGGAAGATGCGCTTGCCGAGGCGGGCGATCTGCCGCTCCAGGGCCGGGTCGAGCTCCGCGTGGCGGTACTCGATGCCCCACTTCTTCCGGTAGTCCTCGTTGAACTTGACCCGCGCGGTGGCAATGGTCGGGCCGCCGTCCTCGCGGGGGCCGAAGATCAGCTCGCGCGGCGGGAGCGCCCGGAGGCGTTCGCCGCCGAGCACGGCGACGTAGATCTCGCGGCCCTCGATGAACTCCTCGCAGATCGCCGGCTGCTTCATCTTGCCGTGCACGAGGGCGACGCGCTCGTCGAGCTCCTCGACGGTGCGGACGACGGACGCGAGCGCGATGCCGTCGGACCCGTCCTCGAAGAGCGGCTTGACGATCATCGGGAACGCCAGCCGGCCCGACGGCCGCGTCCGGCCCACCGGCACCTCGTGGAACAGGGGCTGGCGGATGCGGTGGTAGCCGAGCACGCGTTTGCAGGCCGCCTTGTCGCGGCAGAGCATCAGCCCCGCCGTCGACGCGCCGGTGGAGGCGAGGCCGAGGAGGTCGAGCATCGCGGCAACGTGGGCGTCCTTGCGGCGGTCGCCTCCGAAGTGCTCGGTCAGGTTGAAGACGACCTCGGGTGACTTCTCCCGCAGGATCGTCATGGTGCGGATGACGTCCGTCTCGAATGGCAGCACCTCCACCGCGTGGCCCGAGTCGCGGAGGGCCCGGGTCACCTGGTGCTCCATGGTCCGGCGGGAGTCCTCCGTCAGGCCTTCGAAGGACGGGTCCTCCGGGATCACCGCCTCGCGATCGATGAGCACGACGAGGTTCACGGCCCGTCCTCCCCGTCCCGCAGCCCGCGCAGGTCGTGGTGGCGGGCCGCGAGCACGAGCGACGTCAGGCAGGACCCCACGGGCAGCAGCGCCGCGGCCTCGGGGGTGCGCAGGTGCAGGTCGAGCTCGCCGGCGCGCTGGGCCAGGCGTCGCACGAGGCGGTCCGCCGCGTACTTCGGCGCGCGGGTCCAGTCGGCGACCGTGTCCACCAGCGCGCGCCGGTGGACGGTGAGGAACCGGCGGGCGGGGAGGCGGTCGGGCGCGGGCGTGGCGGCGAAGAGGCGGCGGAGCATCGAGTCGTAGAAGCCGACGTAGCCCTGCGAGAACTCCTTCTGCTTCCGCGCGAAGTAGGTGGCGAGCGTCGCGCGCGTGGTCGAGGCCGCGAAGTGGCGGGGGCCGCCGGTGACGACGGGGGGCTGGTCCGCGATCCCGCGCATGAGGTGGTCGACGTACTCGAGCTTGGCCAGCGCGCCCCAGTCGCGGTAGCGCGCCCGCCAGTCCAGCCCCGGCGTGAGCCACACGGCGAAGGTCTCGGCGAAGTCCTCGTCCGGGTGGGCCTGCGCGTAGTTGTCGCGGAGGTGGACGACGAACTGGCGGCTGTACGGCCGCATGTCGTACTCGTGCGGATCGTACGCGGCGTGCATCGGTCCGAACAGCTCGCGCCACCGCGAGCGCCGGTAGAGCCGGTAGGCGTAGT
Organism: uncultured Verrucomicrobiota bacterium; assembly: GCA_964402695.1. GTDB lineage: Bacteria > Verrucomicrobiota > Kiritimatiellia > PWTM01 > PWTM01 > VGWF01. Next base: position 2,640 of record CAYODK010000015.1, on the reverse strand, counting down.
TCACGGCGTGGCCGCACTCGTGGCGGAGGAGCTTCATGCACTCGGCCTCGGTCTCGCCCTCGACCTCGAGCATCATGGTCTTCTCGAGTCGCATGAGCCGCGGGTGGGCGAGACAGAAGGGGATGCCGATCAGCGGGACGAGGTCCGGGCACAGCCACTCGGTGGCGAGGTAGCAGGACGGAAGGAACGTGAAGCCCCGGGTGACCAGCTCGCGGTAGAGCCGTCCGATCCGCCGTTCGACCCCCGATCCCTCGATGCCGACGCGCAGGTCGCACACGCGGATCCGCAGCAGCGCGGAATCGTCCGCGTCCGCCCAGTCCGGTGGCGCGGCCGCGGGAGGCGCATCGCCCGCATCCGCGCCGTCTGCGCCCGCGGACGGCAGGGCTTCCCGCGGGGCCCCGGGGCGCTGGTCGTCGCCCGTCACGGGCGGATTGAACCAGCTCCGCCCGGCGGCATCAAGACCGCAGGCGCCGCCCGTTGACGCTGGCCGGGGGCGGGCGTATCGTCCGCGGACATGGCCAGCCGACGACGAAACGCGAACCGGAGGAACCCCATGACGAAGACCCATTCCGCCCCTGTCAGCCGCCGGTCCATGCTCAAGGTTGCCGGGGGGGTCGTCGCGGCCACGGCGATCCGCGGGACGACCGCGCGCGCCCAGGCGGCTCCGGCCGGCCTGAAAGGCAACATCCGCCATTCGGTCAGCCGCTGGTGCTACAACAAGATCCCGTTCGACGAGTTCTGCGGCCACTGCAAGCGCATCGGCATCCAGTCCGTCGAGCTGCTGGGACCGAACGATTTCCCGATCCTTCAGAAGCACGGGCTCGTCTGCGCGATGGTCAACAGCCACAGCCTGCCGAAGGGGCTGAACCACCGCGAGAACCACGCCGAATGCCTGGCGAAGCTCCGCCCGGCGATCGAGGCGACCTCCGCCGCGGGCTTCCCGAACACGATCTGCTTCTCCGGCAACCGCGACGGCATCGACGACGAGGAGGGTCTGAAGAACTGCGTCGAGGCGCTCAAGCAGATCATCGGTTTCGCGGAGGAGAAGAAGGTCACGCTGTGCATGGAGCTGCTCAACAGCAAGGTCAACCACAAGGACTACCAGTGCGACCGGACCGCGTGGGGCGTCGAGGTCTGCAAACGGGTCGGCTCGCCGAACATGAAGCTCCTGTACGACATCTACCACATGCAGATCATGGAGGGGGACGTCATCGCGACGATCCAGAAGTTCCTGCCCTACATCGGCCACGTTCACACCGGCGGCGTGCCGGGGCGCAACGAGATCGACGAGACGCAGGAGCTCTACTACCCGGCCATCATGCAGGCGCTCGTGAAGGGCGGCTACAAGGGCTTTGTCGGCCAGGAATTCATCCCGAAACGCGATCCGATCGCCTCGCTCGAGCAGGCGATCCGGATCTGCGACGTGTGAGAAGCGGGCGGAGAAGGATGGCAGGAAGGGCAGGGGTGGGAAGGTGGGTGGATGAGGCGGGCTGGATGGGTGGATGAGGGGATGGGAAGCCATGGCGGAGGATCTGCGATGAAGTCGAGGTTCGCGATGCTGGCGGCGGTCGTGGCTGCGATGGCGGGAGCGGCCTGGGCGGCGGAGCCGAAGTTCGGGGCTCCGGTTCCGCTCTTCAACGGGAAGGACCTGTCCGGCTGGGCCTTCTCGGGCGACGCGGTGAAGGCCGCGTGGAGCGTGAAGGACGGCGTGATGCACAACGCCGGCAAGCCCGGCGGCTACATCCGCACGGAGAAGACCTACACGAACTTCAAGATCAGCCTCGAGTTCCGGCACCTCTCCAAGGGCAACGGCGGCGTGCTGCTGCGCGCGCAGGCGCCGGACAAGGTCTGGCCCCGCAGCATCGAGTGCCAGGGCATGGTCGCGAACGTCGGCGACATCTGGAACATCGACCAGTTCCCGATGAAGACGGATCCGGCGCGCACGGGCGGCCGGCGCACGCAGAAACTCGCGGCGTCGAACGAGAAGCCGATGGGCGAATGGAACACCTACGAGATCGTCCTCAACCGGGGGGATCTCGAGATCCGCGTCAACGGGCTGCTCCAGAACTCCGCAACGGAGTGCTGGGAGACGCCCGGGTGGATCTGCCTGCAGTCCGAGGGCGCGGAAATGGAGTTCCGCAACCTCGTGCTGACGCCGATCGAGTAGGTTCCCGCCGCCGCGGCCGTCCCCCGGGAAGGGGGCGGGGCGCTACAGCCGGCCTTCGCGCTTCAGCTGCGCGTCGATCTGCTGCTCGGCCTCCGTCCAGTTCGCCTGCGGGGAACTCGTCGGGCCCTTCTTCAGGGAGATGTAGTACGCCGCCTCGGCCACCATGCGGTGGCGCTCGTCCTTCGACGCCTTCGTGACGGGGGGCGCGGAGGGCTTGAGGGGGGGCGTCACGATCGGGGCCGGCGCAGCCGGTGCCTCCGGGGCCGCCTTCGGCGCGGGCTTGGTGACGGGCTTCTTGGCGGAGGCCTTGGTCGTCTTCGTCTTCAAAACCTTGCTCATGGTCATCTCCTTGCCCGAAAAAGGGCGCATCACTATACACGAGAGGCCTCCGCGCAACAAGTCCCCCCGGGGCGCATTCTTGCCCGTTTCTTGGCAAGAAGGAAAACCCCGCCGCGCCGGATGGGGCCGGCGCG
>CAYODK010000014.1:0-49849 GCA_964402695.1 uncultured Verrucomicrobiota bacterium | reverse complement strand
CGGGCCGTGGCCGGGCTGCTGGCCGAGGCTGCCGCCCACCTCAGAGGACCCGGCGCCACGGTCGCGATCCTCTCGCCGGCCCGACCGGCCGGCTCCGGGCCGGACCCGGTCGCCCTGGCGTTTGTGGAGGCGGCCCGCCAGGCAGGCCTCCAGCCCGACGAGCCTGACCCCGCGCCGGGCTCCGCCGCCGACCTGGTCCCCCAGCCGCCGGACTACGAGGCTTTCCGTGCGTGGATCGCGCGCCGATCGGACCGGGCCGTCGCGGTCGTCCTGTGCGGAGTCCCTCCGCGCCCGCCTGGCGGGCCCGCGCCCCTGCCCTCGCCGCGCCCGCGGATCGTCTTCGCCGCCACGGAGAGCGACCGGGCGCCGTGGCCGGTGACCGAGGGCCTCGCGGAAGCGGCGTTGGTCGCCCGCGCCGGGGCCCGCGCGCCCCGCGGCGCGGCGGACGAGAAGCAACTCCGGGATCTCTTCCGGATCGAACGGCCGGACAGGACATCCCCTCGTTGACGGTCGGCGCGCCAGGCGGTCCCGCACCTGCCTCCGGTCATCCCTCGTCCGGCCCGGCGGTCTCGCTGAAGATCCACCAGCGCCGCTTCGCCTCCCGTGGCGAGCGCACCTTCCGCTCGAAGTACAGGCGCATGGCGCGCCCATCCGACGTGACGATGTCGTACCAGTGCCGCCGGACGTACCGCTCGCCGCTCCCGTGGGTGCAGGGCGCGGTATCTTTCCATTGACCTTTCACATCGGCGACCTCGAGGATCGCCCCCCGCCACCGGAACCGGCGCGGGATCGCCGGCTCGCCGGGCGCTGCCCGCGGAAAGTCGAATTCCCCGGGCATCGGCTTGATTTCCTCCGAGACGAACCGTTCCTTCACCTGGATCGGCATCCCATGCTGTGATGGCCGCAGCTTGGTGGAGTGTACCACGCCCTCCCCCGGATGCGCTTGCGCCGGAGCCCGAGGTCTGGAACAAGGGAGACATGAACCCGACGATCCCGACGATGACCCTGGTCGCCATGCTGGCCCGCGCGGCAACAGGGGCCGGAACGACGAACGACACCGCCCTCCCCCCGCAGCCGGCCGAAGGCCGCCCGCTCGAGGCGCGCTTCGCGGAGCCGGCGGCCTCGTCGCGCATCCTGCGGATCCTGCACAGCCAGGCGGACGACCCCGCCGCGCAGGACCGGCAACTCGGGCAGCTCGCCGCGCAGGGCTTCGGCGGCTTCGCGGGCAACGTGTCGTTCAACGGCTATGTCGACGACGAGACGAAGTGGCCCGCCTTCCTCCGCGGCGTCCGCATGGCGAAGGCCTCGGGCATGTCGCTGTGGCTCTACGACGAGTGCGGTTACCCGTCCGGCAGCGCGCGCGACCTGACCCTCGCCGGCCATCCCGAATGGGCCGCCCGCGGCCTGCTCGTCGCCATGACCAACACCTCCGGCGGCGAGATCGCACTCGACCTTCCGCCGGGCGCGCTGGTCTCGGCCGTCGCCCTGCCCGTGCGCGACGGCGTCGCACAGCTCGACCAGGCCCGCGATCTCGCCGCGGCCATCGCCGAACGCCGCCTCCGCTGGACCGCGCCCGCGGGCGACTGGGCCGTCCTCGCGATGACCGACGACCTGATCTACGAGGGCACCCACGCCGCGGTCAGTCTCGCGTTCAAGAAACCCTGCATCAACCTGCTGATGCCCGAGACCACGGCGCGGTTCCTCGAGGTCACGCACGAGCGCTACGCCGCCCGCCTCGGCCCGGATCTCGGGAAGTGGTTTGTCGCCACGTTCACGGACGAGCCGTCGCTGATGAACCTGTGGTTCCGCCCGATGCCGTACCGCGTGCTGCCGTGGTCCGCCAACCTGCCGGGCGAGTTCCGGAAGCGCCGCGGCGCGGACCTGGCACCCCTGCTGCCCGCGCTCGTCGTCGAGGCCGGCCCGCGCGGCGCGAAGGCGCGCTACGACTTCTGGGACACGGTCGCCGACCTCGTCTCGGAGAACTACTTCGGCCAGATCCAGGCGTGGTGCCGCGCCCACGGCTTCGCGTCCGGCGGGCACCTGCTGATGGAGGAGAGCCTCGCGGGCCACGTGCCGCTCTACGGCTGCTTCTTCCGCTGCGCGCGCCGCCTCGACGCGCCGAGCATGGACTGCCTCACCAGCCTCCCGTCGGAAGTGCCGTGGTACGTCGCGCGCATGATCGACAGCATCGCCGGCCTCGAGGGGCGCACCGTGACGATGTCGGAGGCCTCGGACCACTCGCAGCGCTACCGCGGCGAGGGCGACAAGCGGCCGGTGCGGATCGTCACGGCGGACGAGATCCGCGGCTCCCTCAACCGCCAGCTCTGGGGCGGCATCGGCGTCTTCACCAGCTACTACCGCTTCCAGGACCTGACCGACGACCAGCTCCGCGAGCTCAACCGCTGGGTCGGCCGCTGCTCGACGCTGCTCGCCGGCGGGCACCAGGTCGCCGACATCGCCGTGCTCTACCCGGTCGAAAGCCTGTGGCCCCGGTTCGTCCCGGCCCTGCGCGGCGCGACCGACGTGCCGGACATCCGCCGCATCGAAGCCGTGCTGCGCTCGGTCCGCACCGCGCTCTACACCGCGAACCGCGATTTCGCGTTCGTCGACGCGCGAGCCCTCGCCGAGGCGAAGGTCGAGGGCGATGCGCTCGTGCACGGGAAGCTCCGCTGGCGCGTCGTCGTACTGCCGGGCGCCGACACGCTGCCGATGGCCGCGTGGGAGAACCTCGCGGCGTTCCAGCGCGGGGGCGGCGTCGTGGTCTCCGTCGGCGCGCGGCCGGCGAACAGCGACACCGCCCTCCCCGACCCGCGCGTCCAGGCCCTCGCGTCCGCAATGTTCGGCGGCGGCGGCGGGCCGTCGGTGTCGGGCAACGCGGCCGGCGGCGCGGGCGTGGTCCTGCCCGACGGCCTCGTGTCCCTGCTGCCGCGCATGCTCGACACCCTGATCGAACGCGACGCCGCGGCGGATGCTCCGAACTCGCCGGTCCGCACCACGCGCCGGCGGGTCGCAGACCACGACGTCTACTTCGCGATCAACGACGGCGCCACGCCCTGGGAGGGCACGCTCCGCTTCCCCGGCCGCGGCGCGGCCGAGATGTGGGACCCCGCCACAGGCGCCAAGACCGCGCTGACGGACGGCACGGCGGTGTCTCTGAAGCTCGGCCCCTACGGCGGCATGCTGTTCCGCGCGCCTTCCATCGACGCGCCGCGCCGGCTGCGCGGCGCGGCCGGCGCCGTTCCCGCCCTCGCCCGCTCGGCCCTGCCGCCCGCGACGCCGGCGCTCGGGCATGGCGCCGGAACGCGGACCGCGTTTTCGGGCGATGCCGCCGCCGGCTGGTGCGCGACGTCCACCGCGACGACGAATCTCCCCGACACGCATCTCTTCGTGTCGTTCGACTACCCGAAGGCGCTCGACCTCGGCGCGGCGGAGGGACTGGTCGTGGAGTCCACCGTCGCCGCGGGGGCGGACGGAGGCCCCGAGCTGCTGGCCATCATCCGCACGACGGACGGCGTCGACTACATCACGGGGACGGGCCGTTCCCTCGGCGCGCCCGGGGCGGTCACGTCGCACATCGCCTTCGCCGACTTCGACCGCACAAGCTGGTCCAAGCCGGGCCCCGACCGGCTCGACCCCTCGCGCATCGCCGCGATCCGCCTCGGCTGGGGCGGCCATCCCGGCGTGACCGGCGAGACCATCGCCTTCACGGTCCGCGCCCCCGACGCGTTCTCGTTCGGCCCGGCAAGTCCCGCAGCGCGCAGCGGGCTCAGTTCAACACAGCTTGCCAGGCCGGAGTCCGAAGGGCGAAGGCCGGCCGCCACGCCGTAGCGCAGCGCGGAGGAGGAGACTTCACGTCACGCTATCGCGTGCCGTGAGAGTCCTTAGTCTGTTCGAACCCCTTGTTTCTCAGGCGGTCTTCTCCTTCAACCGCTCGGAAATCCACACCTTGATGATGGACTGGCGGGTCACCCCAAGCCGATCAGCCTCTTTGTCGAGGGAATGAATCATCCAGGAGGGGAAGTCCACGTTCACCCGTCGGGGTTCTTGGTTCGTGCGTTTGGATCGCGAGAGATCGAGGACCTTGGAGATGTCCTCGCCCGCGGCGAATCTCCTGTCGAGTTCCTTAGCTTTCATAGAGGTCCCTCTCTTCCGTTCGCGATCGTCTGACCGAGATGATCCTGATCCTCTCGTTCCGATGAGAGATGATGGCAGACCAATGCTTCTCTCCGATCCTGCCTATCACGATGGCCCTTGGCTCATCTTCCGTTCTGGCCGGGATCTCCAGCAGATCGACGTCTTGCCAGAGCGCTTGGGCCTCGACGAAATCTACGCCGTGTTTCGTCTTGTTCGCCTTGCTCTTTGCCTCGTCGAATTCGAAGTCCATAACGGTATACATACTATACCTTTTCTGGAGTTGACGTCAATCTCCCTCTTTTGTTCGAACGTCCGGGCTGAGGCGCAAGTGACCCGGCTCTGTGCGTTTCCTTCGTAAGCGTCCGGCGAACCCCGTCTGGCGCGCACCGGGATGAGGGCGCGAGAGTCGTGTCGTGAAAGGAGACACGGCGATGATCGAGTCGAAGGCGGGGACGGGGGATACGCGGGAGGCGGGGGCGGCACGGTGGGCGGTGCACGTGCAGGCGCAAGCCGGAAGCGGGGAGACGGTGGCGGCCTACTGCGCCCGCGAGGGGAGGGTCACGGTTTCGGCGTGATGGAGGAGGCGGTCGAGGACGGCGGTGGCCAGGACGCTGTCGTTGTGGAAGATCTCGGGCCAGTGTTTGTACGCCTTGCTCGATGTGAGCACGATGGACCCGCGTTCGTAGCGCTGGCTGATGACCTGGAAGAGCAGCATCTCTTCTGGACGAACGTCAGCGCGCACCCTCCGAAGGCCCTGTTTGCGGGACCGAAGGCGGGAGGTGCGGCGCTTTGGCCGCTTCGGTCAGTTTTCTGACGGCCCTCAACGCGGCGTTGCGCACCTTTCCCTTCTCCCTCTGGTCAGCAGACATCGCCACTAGACGCGGAAGCCCTGCTGTCGTCGAACTCTGCGCCAGCGCCCCGATTGCACATTCACGGACATACGGCTCCGGGTGAGACAGTGCCGACCCCAGTATGCGGAGAAGGTCATCACGCGCCCCGGCGACGCGACCAAGGAGGACCGCGCACCAGCCTTTGGCGTACCATGGAATGTCCCGCGAGATAGCGGCGGCAATAGATGGGAACGTGAGAGTTGTCTCCGGCACATATTCCTGAACAGCTTTCAGCATCGAAGCGGTGTCCGCTCTTTCAAGTGCCCTTTTCATCTCACTTCTTTGGCTCGCGTATATTGTACGACCGGTCGCTTTTCGCGGGTCCGTGCCGCTCCAGCTTGGTCTCTTGTCCCTCCATCGGTTCACCTTGAAGGGGATGGTGCTCCCGGCGCATGGCGGGATCAAGGGAGAAGCCCGGGGGCGCGAGCCAAGGGCTTAGAACGGCGGGCCGCGGTCGCGTCGTCAGTGATTCCGAGACTGAGTTCTCCGACGCAGAGGAGACTCGCCGGGCGGTCTCATGACCCGGCCCGGTCGCCGACGGGTCGCGCGCGGGCGATCACATCCGGGTCGATGGTCAGGCCCAGCCCCGGACCGGCGGGCACAGGAAGGGCGCCGTCCTTCACCACCGGACCCGGCGAGAACCACTCCCCGGGCTTCCGCGGCGCGCCGTTGAACTCCTGGAAGGGTCCTGCGTTGGGCACCGCGGCGATGAAGTGGAGCATGTAGGCCGTGCTGAATCCCGCCTGGGGCGCGTGGGGCGTGATCTCGAGGCCGGCGGCGGCCGCCAGACGCGCGACGCGGAGCGTGCGGATGAACCCGCCGTTGTAGTTGACGTCGGGCTGCAGCACATCCAGCCCGCGGGTCCGGACATACCAGGCGAATTTCTCGAGGCTCGTGTCCTGCTCCCCTCCGGCGACCGGCATCGTCAGCTCCTGCGCGACCTTCGCCGTCGCCTCGAAGTCCTCGAACGGGCACGGTTCCTCGTAGAACCGATAGCCGTGCGCCTCGAGGAGGCGGCCGACGCGGATCCCCTCCTCCGCATCGTAGGAACCGTTGGCGTCGGCCATCAGCGCGACGCCGTCGCCCCAGGTCTTGCGCGCGAGGGGGACGAGCCGGTCCGTGCGGCCGGGCGAGGCGTCGGCGTTGCGGCTCATGCGGCCGCCGACCTTGATCTTCACCGCCTTCGCGCCGGTCTCGGCCAGGCGGCGGCCGATCCACTCGACCTCCTGCTCCGGCGTCGTGTCCCGGCGCAGGCTGGACAGGTAGACGGGAACCGTGCGGCGCCCCGGTCCGCCGAGCAGGTCGAAGACCGGCACCCCGGCGATCCGCCCGAGCAGATCGAAAACGGCGAACTCGACCCAGCCGACGCAGTTCCAGAGGGCGAGACCGGCGAGTTTGTAGTTGGATCCGTGGGTGTAGACGCCGTCGACAAGGGCCTCGATGTCCCGTGCATCCTTCCCGGTGAAGAAGGGAGCGACGCGCTGGACCAGGATCGGGTGAAGGTACCCGATACGTTCGTTCGGCACGGCGTGGCCGGTCGCGCCACCGGCCGCGCGCACGCGGACGATCCACCGGTCGCCGTCGCGCAGGAGGTCCACCGATTCGATGCGGACCGGGCTCGTGAATCTCCGGCCGAGAGCCGGAAGCACGGGCGCCGGGGCCGGGGCGCACGCCGCACGGCGCGCCATGGCAGCGCCCGCCGAAGCGGCCGCGCAGGCCGCAAGGAACGCGCGCCGGTTCACGGGCGGGCCGCCTGGAACTCGGCCCACAGCGGGTCGAGGGCCTGGCCTGTGGCGGTCTCGATCAGGCCCTCGTGGAAAACGCCGCGGCGGAGGGCGTCGTTCCAGTCGCGCAGCACCTGCGGACCGCTGCGCTTCGCGATCCAGTCGAGGAAGACGGCGGCGGTGCGGTAGCTCTCGCGGTAGCTGCGCTTCGCGAAGTGCTCCGGCAGCGCGCCGGGCTCGGGGCAGCAGACGACCCAGCGCAGGTAGTCGGCAATCCCTTCGACGAGCCAGCCGGGCTTCGCGTGTCTCACCGCCGCGCCCGGGGCCGTCCGCTTCGGCTCGGGATAGGCCTGCAGCACGTGCACCAGCTCGTGGACCGCCGCGCCGATGTCGCCGGGGTGGGCGCGGAACCACTTCACGCCGAGGCGCACGCCTTCGGACGAGGCGCAGGCGGGGATGTCGAGCGAGGCGTCGAACCGGATTGCGGCCCGCTTCGGCGGCACCCAGCCCGGCGCGTCGAGGTGCTGCATCAGCAGCGGGAGCTTCTCTCGGCACAGCGCCAGCGCCCGGTCGCGGACGGGCGCGAGGTCCTGCGGCACGTCGCCCGCCCACACGAGTTCCGGGCCCGGCGGCGGATCGCCGGCCCGGCCCGGCGCCGAGGCGGCAAGCCCCAGGGCCAGCGCCCAGAGGAATCGAAATCCGCCGACGGGCTCACGGGTGGACATTGGCGACCTCCGATTCAAGATCCCTCGCGGGCGGGGGAGCACGGCCCGGCCTCCCCGTACGGATTCCGCGTCGGACGCGGAATCCGCGTTCAGCCCTGCCACTCGGTGTCGTCGACGGTCGTCTTGAAGTCCGCCGTGACGAGCGTCGGCACCTCGCCGTCGTCGGGATCGGCCGCGCCGGCCTTGGGCGGCTTGCCGACGTAGACGAGGCCCTTCATCGGGCACTTTTCGATCGCCAGCTCCGTGGCCTCCATCTTGGAGGGGTCGTACTCGTCGTAGTTGATCACCGGCAGGTTGTCGGCGCCGAAGGTGAAGACGGGGCTGCGCTTGGCGCAGGCCTTGCAGCCGATGCAGCCGATGGTGCAGACGTCCTTGACCTCCTTGCCGAAGTCCTTGTTCGAGCAGCCGACCACCAGCATGCGTTCCTGCTTGAACGGCACCATCGTGATGATGTTGCGCGGGCAGACGCGGGCGCAGGCGCTGCAGCCGGTGCACTTCTCGTAGTCGACGGTCGCGAGGCCGTTGGTGATGTGGATCGCATCGAAGGTGCAGGCGCGGACGCAGTCGCCGAGGCCGAGGCAGCCGTAGGTGCAGCCCTGGACGCCGGACAGGATGTTCGCCGCCGAGCAGGACTTCTCGCCGGTGTAGGCCGTGCGCTGGAGGCGCTGCTCGAGGGAGGCGCGGCAATGGACGACCGGCCGCTTGGGCCACGACTGCTTGACCTCGACGCCCAGGATGGAGGCGATCTTGGCGGCGCAGGAGGGACCGCCGACGGGGCATTTGTCCGCCGCTTCGCCCTTGAGCACCACCGCCTCGGCGTAGCTGGCGCATCCGACGTAGCCGCAGCCGCCACAGTTGGCGCCCGGCAGCGCCCCGTTGACCGCGTCGACGCGCGGGTCCACCTCGACGTGAAACGTCTTGTTCGCCCAGCCGAGGACGTAGCCCGCGCCGACCGAGAGCAGCAGCATCGAGCCGCCCGCCATCACCATGATCATGGGGTCCATAGGGGTCCATATGTAGCAAATCGCCCCCCCGGCTTCCAAGCCCAAAGGCGGGGCTGGGAGATTCCGGGTTCGGCGTTCCGCGTTCCGGAGGAGCTGGACAGGATAACAGGATCGACAGGATGGAGGGCCTGCGGCTCCACCTCCATCCCGTTCATCCTGTTATCCTGTCGAATCCCACCGTAGACAAATGAACCCGCCCCCGTCGTCATCCCGGGTGAGGCCATGAGCGGAAATCGGATAGAATGGGGGCGTCATGACGGCGGACGCGATCCAGCGGCGGGTGCGGGACCTCGTGCGCGGCGACGATCCCGCGGCGCTGGAGGCGCTGTACGACGCCTTCGCGCCCTCGCTGCTGGCGTTCCTCCTGTCACGCCTCCGCAGCCGGGCGGATGCCGAGGACGCCCTGCAGCAGCTCTTCCACGACCTCGCCCGCCGGCCACGGCAACTGCTGGGCGTCCGCGACCTGGAACCGTGGCTTTTCACCAAGGCGCGGAATCTTTCGACCGACCGCCTGCGCGTCCGCGCACGGGAGGCGGGGCGCGCCGTTGCGCTGGAGTCCGGTCCGCTTCCCGACTGGATGGACCTGGCGCCGCGGTCCGTCCCGGCGACGGCGGACGACGCGGCCCTTGCGGCAGCCGTCAACCGCCTGCCGGAGGACCAGCGCGAGGTGGTCGTCCTGAAGGCCTTCGAGGGTCTCACATTCGCGGACATCGCGACGCGCCTCGGCGTCTCCCTCAACACCGCCGCCAGCCGCTGGCGCTACGCGCTGGAGAAGCTCCGCGCGGCCCTCGCGGGGGAGGCGAGCCATGAGCCCTGACCGCATCGAGGAGGGCCTCGCCCGACTGCGCGCCGCGCCGCCCTCCCCCGGCCTGCGGACGCGGATCCTCGCCGTCGCGCGCGACGAGTGGACGCGCCGCTCCGCCGCGCGCCGCGCCTTCCGCGCCGCGGCCTGGCGCTGGGCCGCGGCGGTCGCGGCCGTGTGGGCGTTCTGCATCGGCGTCTCCCTCCGCGAAGACGCGCTCACATCGCGTGCGCTCGTCGCGTCCCGGCCAGCGGTGTCGTCGCCGCGGCGGGACGGCGCGGTCGAAATCCTGCGTGAGGCCGGCCTGAATGGCGCCTACGCGCGGCTGTGGTCCGTCGCCGCGCCCGACCTGTCGGGCCCCGCCTCGTGGGGGGCGTTGAGAACGGGACTTGTGCTATGACATCGATGGGGGTCCGAAGGTCCAGCCAGCGGCCGCGACGGAGCGCGGCCCTCCAGATCCGTAGCGACGGGAGTCTTTCACAACAGGAGAACCGGCCATGAACCGTGGAGCCCGTATCGCCCTCATCCTGTTCGTCGTCCTGCTGCTCGCGCCTGCGATCGCGTGGACGATCTGGAACGCCCGCGCCGGCGCGGAACTCCGGCGCGCCCTCGCCGCCGTCGAGGCGAAGGGGGCACCCATGACCGTCGGGCAGTTCCGGCCGCCCGCCGTGCCCGAGGCGGACAACGCCGCGCCGTTGCTCAACCGCGCCTTCCTCCGGATGGCCGGGGGCCGCACGGAGTTCCAACCCCTGGACGAACCGTTCGAGGACCTTTCCAAGGTCTGGAAGGATGCGACCAACCTCTTCGAGCTGCTTCGCACCGATGCGGCGCTCGCGGCGGACGTGAAGGCGAAGCTCGCCGCGCCGCCGGTCGCCGAGGTGCTCGGCCTGCTCCGCGAGGCGGCCGCGCGGCCGGCCTGCAACTTCGACCTCAAGTACGAGCAGGGCGCCGCGCTGCTGCTCCCGCACGTAAGCCCGAGCCGGAACGCGGTCCGGCTGCTGTGTCTGAAGGCGTGGGCGGAGGCGCGGGACGGCGACATCCCCGGCGCGCTGAAGGATCTCCGGTCCGGGCTCATCCTGTCGCGGATGGCGGCGGAGGACCGCGTGCTGATCAGCGTGCTCATTTCCTTCGCCGGAACCCAGTACGTGCTCGACACCCTCCCGCACGTTCTGGCCATCGCACCGGCCGGAACGGTCACGGCGGGCGATCTCGACGGCCTTGCCGGCGACCTGATCCGGACGCGCGAGGGATTCAAACCCGCGCTCGTCCACTGCCTCGACGGGGAGCGCATCGCGCTCGGCGGGTGGGCGTTCGAGGGCATCCTCAACGGGACGCTGAACGCGAGCGTCCTCGGTGGTCCGCCCGCGCCGCGCGGACTGCTGTGGGCCTACGCCAACCCACTGCGACCGATGTTCAAGCAGGACTACGCCTTCTACGTGACGGTCCTCGGCGAGATGCGCGAGGTCGCCGGGAAGCCGTTCGATCCCGCCTCCGTGGGATCGATCGCCCGCCGCTGCGAGTCCATGCCGCGGTGGGCGATCTTCTCCGCGATGATCCTGCCGGCGCTGGACAGCGTCTTCGTGAAGGCGGCGGAGATGGAGTGCACGCTCGACGCCGCCCGCGTCGGCCTCGCGCTGGAGAAGCACAGGCTGGCGAAGGGCGCCTACCCGGCCTCACTGGACGAACTGCAGATGCCCGGCGGCATTCCGACGGACCCCTTCACCGCGAAGCCGCTCGTCTACCGACCGTCCGCGGCCGGCGTGCAGGTCTACGGGTTCGCGAAGAACGCGAAGGACGACGGCGGGCGGCGCCGCAGCGTCGACAACAAGGACTATGATGTCGGGTGGGAGATGCGGAGATAGGTGGTCCCGGGTTCGACGTTCCGGGTTCCGAAGGAGTTTGACGGGATAACAGGATGGACAGGATGGGAAGCCCGTGGCCTCCGCCCCCCTCATCCCGTTCATCCTGTAATCCCGTCGGAACCTCCAAATCGTCAGGACAGGTCAGGTTCCGCATTCGACCCGGGAACGCGGAACCCCGAACCTCGGAACCCCTCCGCCCTACTTCAGCTCGCGGATGCGGATGTTCCGCCACGCCACCTGGAAGGGGCCGGTGCCCTTCTTGATGCCGTGGACCTGGAGGCCGATGAAGCCCTTCGGGTGGGTCTTGAAGATCGGCTCGTCGGTGAGGTCGTCGACGGGCTGCCCGTTGATCCAGGTCTGGATGCGCGGTCCCTTGGCGACGATGCGGTACTGGTTCCAGTCGTCCTTCTTGAGGTTCGGGTGCGGGACGCGCTTGGCGTCCGCCGTGAGCCAGCCGCGGCCGGTGGCCTCGCCGTAGACGTAGCCTGCGACGGAGCCCTTGGCGCCGCCGGCCTCGATCTCGACCTGCGGGCCGTTGACGCGGCCGAACTTCTCGGTGGAGCCGGGCTTCAGTTCGGCGGTCTGCGAGCGGATCTGCACGCCGGAGTTGAGGGCGGCGTCGAACTTCACCTCGAACTCGAGTTCGAAGTCGCCGTAGGACTTCTCGGTGCAGAGGAATGAATTCGGGCTGCCCTCGGTGGTCGTCCCGACGACCGTGCCGTTCTCGACGCGGTAGGTCGCGGTGCCGTTCTTCTGGATCCATCCGTCGAGCGACTTGCCGTCGAACAGGTTCACCCAGCCGTCGTCCGCCGCCATCGCCGCGCCCGCCAGTCCCGCCGCCACCAGTCCCGCGATCGCAGTTCTCATCGCATGAATCTCCCTTCCGATGTGTCAGGATACTGTAGGGGCATCTGCGGCCGCACTCAACCCGGACGGGCGGACGGCGCCCAGCAGGCCGAGCATCAGGAGGGCGGGGATCGCGCAGACCGCCAGCCCCGTCCGCAGGCCGGCGGCGTCGGCGACAGCGCCCACGGCCCAGGCGCCGGACATGCAGCCGAGGTTGCCCACCGCGGCGAGCAGGCCGAACATCGATCCGCCCCCGTGGGGGAACCGGTCCGCCGCCGCGGCCAGCGTCGTCGGCCAGATGGCCCCGCCGCTGAACCCGACCAGCACGCAGGCGGCGAGGGCGACCGGAGGCCAGGGCGCAAGTGAGGCGGTCAGCACCAGCGCGGCCGTCGAGCCGGCCGACACGCCGATCAGGAGGGACGGCGGGAGGCGATGGCCGATCCAGCCGGCGACGACGCGGCTGGCCCCCATGCCCGCCGCGAAGCCGGAGAGCGCCGCGCCGCCGGCGGCGGCGGTCAGCCCCAGCGTCTGCTGGGTGAACGCGGGCAGCCACTGGGCGATCCCCGCCATCGATCCGCCCACGCCGAGCATCAGGCCGAGCAGCGCCAGGAAGCGCGGCCGGGCCAGCAGACGCCGCAGGCGCATCCGCGCCGCGCCGTGCGTGACGAGCGGAGGCAGGGCCACGCGGGCGAAGCCGGCGGCCGTGAGGAGGGGTGCCGCGGCGAAGAGGGTGGCGATCCAGCGCCAGCCGGTTCCGGACCTCAGCAGCAGGGCGGCCAGCGACGTGACCGCGATGGCCCCGACGCAGTAGACGGCGTGGATCCGGTTCAGGTCCGTCGCCCGGCGCTCCGGCCGGAGCGCCGCGACGAGGGGGCTGAGGACCATGTCCAGCGTGCCGGATCCGAAGCCCAGCGCGAAGGCGCCGGCCACGGCGTGGGCGTAGGCCCGGGCCTGGCCGACCAGGACCAGGCCCGCCGCGACCAGCAGGCTGCCTCCGACGGCGAACGGCCGCGGCCCGGTCCGGTCGGCGGCGGGCCCGGTGAGCACCAGGGCGGAGACCACGCCGGTGAAGAGGGCGGCAAGGAGGCGCCCGCGCTGCTCGTAGGTGAGGCCCGCGGCCCCGCCGAGATCCGCCCCGAGCGCCGTCAGGATGACCGGCGGGAGATTGGCCGCGATCGCGATCGCCCCCATGCCGGCGGTGCAGAGGAGGAAGACCGGCGCATAGGATGGAGACGCGGATCTCATGGCGGAACAGACCGGAGGGAACATCGAACATCGAACACGGGGTGTTCTCCCGGCGGCCGCTGCCTGTCCGCACTTCCGTGTTCGATGTTCGGCGTTCGGTGTTCGGCGTTCACCCGAAGCTGACCTTCACCGGCGCGCGGACCGCGGCCTCCTCGACCTCGAAGAACTCCATGCGCTGGAAGCCGAACATCGACGCGACGATGTTCGACGGGAAGGTCTCGGTTCGGGTGTTCAGATCCCGGACGTTCGCGTTGTAGAACCGGCGCGCCGCCTGGATCCGGTCCTCCGTGTTCACCAGCTCGTTCTGCAACTGGAGGAAGTTCTGGTTGGCCTTCAGGTCGGGATAGGCCTCGGAGAGCGCGAAGAGGCGGTTGAGCGAGTGAACGAGCGCGTTCTCATCCCGGGCCTGGCTCTCCGGCGAGCCCGTCGAGTTGACGGCCTGCTGGCGGGCGCGGACGACGCCTTCCAGCACCTCCCGCTCGTGCTGCGCGTATCCCTTGACGGTCTCCACCAGGTTCGGGATCAGGTCGTAGCGGCGCTTGAGCTCCGTGTCGATCCCCGCCCACGCCTCGCGGCAGTGGTTCCGCAGGCGGACGAGACCGTTGTAGGTCCCGATCAGCCACAGCAGGGGGACGAGGACCAGGGCGACGACCACGAGAATGCACGGCATGGCTTACTTCTCCTCCGACGTTCCCATCACCTGCACGGCCATCTGGATCCCCATCGCCTGCATCTGGCGCTGCTGGTCCTGCGCCTTGCGGAACGCTTCGGTCTGGGCGGGCGACAGGATGGCCTGCGCGCGCTCCATGTACCGGGCCTGCAGCGCCTCCATGTCCTGGGCATGGCGGGCCGCCGCGCCGGGGGCGAGCACCGCGGCCGGATCCGCGCCGGCGCCGGCGGGGACGGAGAACTTGAACGCCTTCCGTTCCTCGTACATGGCCCGGATCAGGTCGTGCTGCTGCGCCTCGGTCAGCGCGTCCGAACCGCCCAGGCCCTGGCCGAAGGCCGTCACCTGCATGCGCTCCGGCTGGGTCTCCTCGTATTCCTTGTACATCGCGTAGTCATCCGCGCTGAGCAAACCCTGCGCCTTCGTGTCGAAGTCCTTCTGCGCCTCCTGGATCTTCTTCGCGTCGGCCTCCCGCTCCTCCTTCGACTTCGCGGCGATGACGCCGAGGCCCAGGTCCATCATCGCCATCTGGCGCTCGAGCAGAAGGTCCTTGAAGGCCGCGACCGATTCGGGGCGGGACGTGAGGTATTTCAGGAGCGGGCCGTAGCCGGTCTCGATCGCCATCTGCTGCTGCGCGCGCAGCATGTCCTTCATCTTTGGATCCTGCACCATCTTCGCCAGCGCGGCCATGAACTGCTGCGCGGGCGCCTTCTCCGCCGCCGGCGGGGCCGGCGGCGCCACGGGCTCCGCCGGCGCAGCGGCCGCGGGCGGCTCGACGGCGGGCGGGGGCGTGGCCGGCGGGGGCGGGGACGGCATCTCGCCCAGGGGCGACGCGGCCGGCGGCAGCACGATCGACGATCCGGCCGGACCGGATCCCGCCCCGGCCCGGTCCAGCTTCTCCTTCTGCCAGACCACCACCGCCGCGAGGGAGACGCAGACGCCGCAGAGGATCGCCACGAGCAGGGAACGGGTGTTCATGCGATTCATCCTATCCCCGGGCGGCCCCCACCGCAATCCGCGCCGCGGGTTGACTTGCCTCCGGGCCGCCCGTAGGCTCCCGCGGATTCCCCGGGAGATTCGCATGGATTCTCATCTCGACAACGAATACCGGCAGCAGCGGCTCGCGAACCTGAAGGAGCTCGAGGCGCGCGGGCTTGCGCCCTACGGACAGGCCTTCGCTCGCGACGGACGGATCGCCGACGTCCGCGCCGCGTTCGCCGAGGGGAAGACCCTGCGCGCCGCCGGGCGGCTCGTCGCCAAGCGCGACATGGGGAAGAGCGTCTTCGGCCACATCCAGGACGCCTCCGGGAAGTTCCAGGTCTACCTCAAGAAGGACGCCGTCCCCGAGGCCGTCTTCGACGCCTTCCGTTTCGTCGACCTCGGCGACCACGTCGGCGTCGAGGGGGAGTGCTTCACCACCCGCACCGGCGAGCCCACGCTCAAGGTCGCCTCGTGGACCCTCCTCGGCAAGGCCCTGCTCGTCCCCCCGGAGAAGTGGCACGGCCTGACCGACGTCGAGTTGCGCTACCGCAAGCGCTATCTCGACCTGATCGCCAACCCCGACGTCTGCGCGGTCTTCCGCCAGCGGGCCGCCCTCGTCCGCGGCATCCGCGCTTTCCTCGCCGGCCGCGGCTTCGAGGAGGTCGAGACGCCGATGATGCAGCCGGTCCCCGGGGGCGCGGCGGCGCGGCCGTTCGAGACATTCTACAATGCTCTCGACTGCAAGATGTTCCTTCGAATCGCACCGGAGCTGTACCTGAAACGGCTGATGGTCGGCGGCATGGACAAGGTCTTCGAGCTGAACCGGAACTTCCGCAACGAGGGGCTCGACCGTTCGCACAACCCCGAGTTCACGATGCTCGAGATCTACGAGGCCTACGGCGACGTGCGCTCGATGAAGGCGCTGATCCAGGATCTCATCGTCACGGTCGCGCAGGAGGTGATGGGGACACTGAAGGTGGGCACGCCGGAGCGGCCCATCGACCTCACGCCCCCGTGGCGGGAGGCGACCTACGCGGAGCTGGTCCGCGAGACCGCCGGCGCCGACTGGGACACGCTGGACGTCCCCGCGGCGCGGGCGAAGGCCGCCGCGCTCGGGCTCGAGATCGACCCGGCGTGGGGCAAGCTGGAGATCACTCACGAGGTCTACGAGAAGCTGGTGGAGAAGTCGCTGCGCAACCCGACGTTCGTCCTGCGCGTGCCGGCCGAGCTGATCCCGCTGGCGAAGCGCTGCGCGGACGACCCGTCGTGCGTCGACGTCTTCGAACTGGTCATCGACGGCAAGGAGGTCGCCCCGGCCTACTCCGAGCTCAACGACCCGATCGAGCAGCGCCGCCGTCTCGAGCATCAGGCCGCGGGCGAGGCGCAGCGGATCGACGAGGACTTCCTCGAGGCCCTCGAGTACGGCATGCCTCCCGCCGGCGGCATGGGCGTCGGCATCGACCGGCTCGTGATGATCCTCACCGGCCAGGAATCGATCCGCGACGTCGTCCTCTTCCCCCAGATGAAGCCGAGGGATTGACGGCGCATGACATTGCCCTTCTCCCTGTTCCTCGCCCTGAAGTACCTGCGGCCGAAGCGGACGTTCTTCTCGGTCGTCACGGTGCTCTCGGTCCTGGGCGTGCTGCTGGGGGTGGCGGTGCTGGTGGTCGTGATCTCGGTCATGACGGGCTTCGACCTGATGTGGCGCGACAAGATCCTCGGCTTCAACGCGCACATCACCATCAGCGGCATCCGGCAGATGGAGGCCGACCGCGAGTTCCTCGAGGGCGTGGAGAAGGTCGGGGGCGTCACGGGGGCGGCGCCGTACGTGCAGGGGCTCGCGTTCCTCGCCCGCGGCGACGACGTCCACAGCGCGCTGCTGCGCGGCGTCGACTCCGCGCGCGAGGGCCGCGTCAGCCGCATCCCCTCCTGCATCGTCGAGGGGCGGTTCTCGCTCGGGCGCAACGAACTCGTCCTCGGCCGGGACCTCGCCCGCAAGCTCGGGCTGGGCCCGGGCGACACCGTCCTCGTCTACTCGCCGCAGAGCTTCGCGAAGGCCGACTCGCTGCGGCTGCCGGAGGAGATGACCGTCGCGGGCGTCTTCGACGTCGGCATGTACGACCTCGACGCCGGCTACGCGATCGCCTCGCTCGGCACCGCGCGCGAGCTGTTCGGCATGGCCGGCGGCGTGCATGGCGTGCAGGTGATGACGGCGGATCCCGACCGCGCCCCGGAGGTCGCCGCGCGCCTGCGCGACACGATCGGCCTGGACCTCGAGGCGCGGACATGGATGGAGATCAACCGCCAGCTCTTCGGCGTGCTGCAGGCCGAGAAGAACATGATGTTCTTCCTGCTCATCTTCATCACCGTCGTCGCGGCCTTCGGCATCACGAACACGCTGATCACGGTGACGGTCCAGAAGACGCGCGAGATCGGCGTCATGAAGGCGCTCGGCTTCCAGCCGTGGGGCATCATGGGCATCTTCCTCTGGCAGGGCGCCGTGGCGGGCGTGATCGGCACGGTGGCGGGCATCGGGACGGGCCTCGTCGCGCTGCACTACCGCAACGACCTGCTCCGCGCGCTGAACCGCCGTTTCGGCCTCGAACTGCTGCCGCCGGAGTTCTACCAGCTGGCCGAGATCCCGTCCGTGACGACCGGAACGGACCTGGGCCTGATCGCGGGCGTCGTGCTCGTCATCTGCCTTCTCGCCGGCCTGATCCCGGCCTGGCGGGCCGCGCAGCTCGACCCGGCCAGGGCGCTGAGGTACGAATGAGGTTTCAGGTGTCAGGTTTCAGGTGTCAGGCCGGAGACGCGGAACCCGGAACGCGGAACCTCCGAACTTTGAAACCTCCGAACCTCCTCCTGACACCTGACACCTGACACCTGTGAACCCATCCCTCCAACCCCCTCCGCGCATCGAGGCCCTCGATGTCCACAAGGCCTACCGCGCCGGGCCGCGCGTGGTCGAGGTGCTCCACGGCGCGTCGGTCGCGGTCCGCCCGGGCGAGAAGCTGGCGATCGTCGGCGCGAGCGGCTCGGGCAAGAGCACGCTGCTGAACGTCCTCAGCGGTCTCGACCGGCCGTCCGGTGGGACCATCCGGATCGATGGCCGCGATCTCTACTCGATGCCCGTCCGCGAGCGGACCGCGATGCGCGCCCGCCGGATCGGCTTCGTGTTCCAGGCCTACCACCTGCTGCCGGAGCTGACGCTGTTCGACAACGTCCACCTCCCCGCCCGCGTGCGGTGGGAGGGCTTCGGCGGCGGCGGCGCGGCGCGGCGGCGCGCCGCGGAGCTGATCGAGAGGGTCGGCCTGGCCGACCGCGCCTCCCACCGGCCGGACGAGCTGTCCGGCGGCGAGCAGCAGCGCGCGGCGATCGCGCGGGCGCTGATGAACGAGCCGGACATCCTCTTTGCCGACGAGCCGACCGGAAACCTCGACTCCGCCTCCGGCGAGCAGGTCCTCGACAGCCTCTTCGCCCTCGTCGGCGGCGGCGAGCGGACCGTCGTGATGGTCACCCACAATCCCGAGATCGCCGCCCGCTGCGACCGCGTCCTCACCCTCCGCGACGGCCGCATCGCCTGAGGCCGTCCGGCGGGGCCACGGGTCTTCCAATCCTTGGACACCGGCCCGCAGGGGGGGTCCAAACGTCGGACGCGAACCCGTGACACCGGCGTGGACTCGACATCCGCCCCCTTCGAACGACCTCATCCGCAGCCCCCCCCCGCATCCGAGGTGTAACATTATCGAATGCGGTCGCACTCGATAATGTTACACTTGTGACCCGCGCGGAACGGGCCGGGGAGGGGCGGCGCGCCCCGCGACGGCTCATGGACCGGTCAGCGGAACCGGCTTCACCGGGACGCCGTTCGTGCGGATGTTCAGCGCGTCCAGGACGGCGCGGAACTGCGCGAGTTCGTCTTCGGGCACGGCGACGAAGAGCCGGTCCCGTCCGTAGAACATGAAGGCCCCGGGACCTCCGTCGGTGAAGAACTTGGTCGCGTTGATCGCGCCGGGGGACAGTCCTTTCTCGTCCAGAATGTCCCGGATCGGGAACCGGTAGGCGGTGACGACTACGCGCGGACCCGGAGGGTTGAACTCGATCCATCCATCGTGCAAGCGAAAGAAGGTATCCGATGTCTCCCTGGCGTTCTGGAGCGCGTGCATGGCGGAGATCCTGCCGGCGCTGAAGACCACCTCGCGGTCGGCGACGGCGTTCGTGTTGAACCTCCAGTAGCGCTCGATCTCGCGCTTGGTGGCCTCGACCTCCTTCTCGAACCCGCGCACGTGATTCGTGTAGGTCACGCCGGCGACGTCCGGGTTGAGGACGATCCTCGGGGGCGGGCTGCCGGTCCAGTGGCGTGCGATGTCGGCCTCCAGCCGCCGCAACGCCTCGGGAAGCCGCATGTGCATCAGGTTGACGTCGGTCAACGTGACCGCTTCGAGCCTGGCGATGAACGCCTCGCGGGCGTCTTCAACAGGCGGTGCGGGTCTCGCCATCTGCATGGCAACGCACCCGAGGACCACGGTCGCAAGCGACCACACGAATCGTCTCCGGCGCGGCGCGGGGCCAGCCTGCCCGACGGTCATCATGGGCGCGAGTGTCCGGCGGCGTGGTTCCCGTGTCAACCGGCGGCCATCCCCGCCCTCGCGGGCCGATCCTCTCCCTTGAGGGAATCAATCGTGTCTTCAAAGTGTAACATTATCGAGTGCGGTCGCACTCGATAATGTTACACATGGTGATCGGCGGGGGATCGGGGACATCGCCCGCGGCGGGACACGGGGCAGCCGGCCTACTTCGCGCCCCGGTTGAGCGGCGCGGGGACGACGAGCGACGGCGGGAAGTCCGCCGCCTTCGTGCCGTCGCGCGGGCCGAGCCGCTTGTTCATCGAACCGCCCATGGGCTGGTTGAGCGGGATGAACATGCCGCCCTTCTCGCCGAGCATGGCGTAGAGGCGGTCCTCCATCCGGCGCACCGTGGCCTTGTGCTCCGGGCGGTCGATCAGGTTGACGGTCTCGCCCGGGTCGGCCTGGAGGTCGTAGAGCTCGTCGCAGTCCCAGAGGCCGTAGTAGGTGACGTACTTGAACCGGTCCTCGCGCAGGGCGAAGACGGTGGGCGACTGCGGGAAGTTCTTCTCCCAGTAGTACACGTAGAGGAACTCGTTTCGCCACGGCGCTGGCTTCCCCCGCGCGAGCGGCAGGAAGCTGGCGCCGTCCATATGGGCGGGCGTCCGGACGCCGGCGGCCTCGAGGAGGGTCGGGCCGACGTCGATGTTCGCGACGACCTGCGTGACGACGGTGCCGCCGGGGATGATCTCGGGGCACTGCATCAGCATCGGCACGCGCATGGACTCCTCGTAGGCGACGCGCTTGTCGATCAGCCCGTGCTCGCCGAAGAGGAAGCCGTTGTCGCCCATGTAGAGCACGAGCGTCGAATCGAGCAGCCCCCTCCCCTTCAGCCACGCGAGCAACCGGCCGACGCTGTCGTCGACACCGCGCAGGGTCTCGCAGTAGCTGCGGTAGTAGGTGCCGATGTCGAGTTCGCTGTGGTACGGGAAGTCCATCCCGTGCCACGAGTTGATCTGGTCGCGCATCCAGCGCGGCTGGCTGCCGTAGCCGGCGTAGGCCCCGGCGGCGTTGGCGGGCATCGCCCACGGAGCGTTCGAGTAGCAGCCGGCGTGGCGGTCGGCCGGAACAAACTCGGCATGGACGGCCTTGTGGGACAGGTAGAGGAAGAACGGCTTGTCGCCGCGGCGGCCGTCGAGCCACTCGATCGCGTAGTCGGTGAGTTCGTCCGTGATGTAGCCCTTCTGCGGGACGCGCCGCCCGTCGACGTTGAGGCCGGCGGGGGTCGGCCGGTAGGTGCCCTGGCCGCGGAAGCTCACCCAGCGGTCGAACCCGGGCCGCGGGTCGTCGCTCTCGCCGCCCATGTGCCACTTGCCGATGAACGCGGTCTCGTAGCCGGCCTTCTGCAGGTACTCGGGGAAGAAGCGCACGCCCGGCGGGACCGGGCGGTTGTTGTCGATGACGCGGTGGCGGTGCGTGTAGAGGCCGGTCAGGATCGAGGCGCGGCTGGGCGAGCAGAGCGCCGTGGTCACCATCGCGTTCCTCAGGTGCGCGCCGTTCCGGGCCAGCGAGTCGAGGTGCGGCGTCTTCAGGAAGGGGTGGTTCATGAAGCCGAGCGCGTCGTAGCGGTGGTCGTCGGCGAGGATGAGGATGGCATTCCGCGGCCTGGCGCCGTCGATGCGATCGACGACGAGGTCCCGCGCCGCGAGCGCGTCCTGCGCCGCCGCCCCGCCCGCCCAGAGGCCCGCCGCCGCCAGCGCCACCTGTCCGATCCGAGTCTTCATGCCGCGTCCTCCGCTCTTGCTTCCTCATATACCTCGGCCGCGCGGCCTTGGCCACCGGAACCTGGGCGGGGGCGGGGGGGGGGTGGAGGTCCAAAGGTTCGAAGGTTCAGGGGTTCGGAGGTTCCGGGGGCCCGCCGGGGCGCATGGTCGATGCATGGGGCCGCATCAGGCGGGCGCCCCCACGGCAGGGTTGCCGTCGGGTTCGGCGGCGGCCATAATGGACAACCGCGGAGTGAGAACCACAGGGACCATACGGGGGGGGGCCGCACGGGCGGCCGCCGGGCTGGCGCTGGCGCTGGCCCTGCCGGGTTCTGCCTCGACGGCGCGCCGGACCCCGGTGGTCGAAGCGGTGGAGAAGGCCCTGCCGTCGGTGGTGAACATCGGCACGGAACAGCTCGTGCAGGTGGTGCGCAGCGACCCGCTCCAGCGCTTCCGGGGCGAGCTCTTCGACCGGATGTTCGGCGAGTTCTTCCAGCAGGCGATGCCGCCGGGCTACCAGGTGAAGCACTCCCTCGGCTCGGGCGTGCTGATCGATCCGTCGGGCTACATCCTGACCAACTTCCACGTGATCGAGCGGGCGACGGCGATCCGCGTGACGCTGGTCGACGGCCGGCCCTTCACGGCGCGGCTGGTGGCGGGCGACGAGCTGAACGACCTGGCGCTGATCAAGATCGACCCCCCCCACCCGCTCGCCGCGGTCCGGTTCGCGCGCGACGGCGACCTGCTGCTGGGCGAGACGGTGATCGCGCTCGGCAACCCGTTCGGCCTTGCGCACTCGGTGACGGTCGGCGTGCTCTCCGCCCGGAACCGGGAGGCGCGGAGCGGCAACCAGACGCTGTTCCGGGACATCCTGCAGACGGACGCCGCCGTCAACCCGGGCAGTTCCGGCGGGCCCCTGATCAACATCGACGGCGAGCTGATCGGCGTGAACGTGTCGATCCACCAGGAGGGGCAGAACATCGGGTTCGCGGTGCCCGTGAACCGGGCGCGGGCCCTCCTGACCTCGTGGCTGTCCCCGCGCTCCCTGGGGCGCCTGCGGACCGGCCTCGACCTGGCGGAGCGCGACGGCCGCCTGCTCGTGGCCGGGGTGGAGCCGGACGGGCCGGCCGCCGCCTCCGGTCTCCGCGCCGGCGACGCGGTCATCGGGGTCAACGGGCTGGCGGTCTCCTCGCAGCTCGACTACCACCGCGCGCTGCTCGGTCTCGGCGCCGGGGACGAGGTCCGCATGGCCTGCGAGCACGCGGGCGAGGCCAAGCTGGCCTCCTTCCGGCTCGAGGCCATTCCGAAACCCGACGGCACGGCCCTGGCGGGGGCCCGGCTGGGGATCGAACTCGCCCCGCCCGACCCGTCGGACCCGGTCCGCGGGGGGCTGGTGGTGAAGTCCGTGCGGACCGGCGGACCCGCGGGGCTGGCCGGCATCCAGCCGGGCATGCGCCTGACCCGGATCGCGGGGCAGGGCGTGGGGTCGCTGGACGATGTGGGCTCGCTGCTCGAGCCGCTGGCGGCGGGCGACCGGGTGGCGGTGTCGGTGGCGGCGATCGAGCGGCGGGAGGGGTTCCTGATCGCGCGGACGGCGACGGCGGAACTGACGGCGAACTAGGACGATCGGGCATGGTGCGTGTCGAGCATGTGACGAAGCGATTCGGCGGCATCACCGCCGTGGACGACCTCTCGTTCGAGGTCGCGCGCGGCGAGGTCGTCGGCGTGCTCGGCCCGAACGGCGCGGGCAAGACGACCACGCTGCGCATGATCGCCGGGTTCCTGCGGCCGACGGGCGGGACGATCTCGGTCGGCGGGCGGTCCGTGCAGGACGACTCGATGGGAGTGCGCCGCCGCACGGGCTACATGCCGGAGCACGCGGCGCTCTACCCCGAGATGCGGGTTGCCGAGTACCTGCGCTACCGCGCCGCGCTCAAGGGGGTCCCGGTGCGGCGCGTCCGCCGCCGCGTCGGGGAGGCCGCCGACCTGTGCGGCATCGGTCCGGTGCTGAACCGCACGATCGGCCACCTCTCCAAGGGCTACCGGCAGCGCGTGGCGCTGGCCGACGCGCTGGTCCACGAACCGGAGCTGCTGATCCTCGACGAGCCGACGCTGGGCCTCGACCCCAGCCAGATCCGGCAGGCGCGCGACCTGGTCCGCGGCCTCGCCGAGCGGCACACCGTGCTGCTGTCGAGCCACATCCTGCCCGAGGTCGAGATGACCTGCGGCCGGGTGATCATCCTGCACCGCGGCCGCCTGCTGGCCTCCGAGCCGGTGCGCACGCTCGCGCGGCGCCTGCACTGCAACGCGCGGATCGTGGCGCAACTGCTGGCGCCGGCCGACGCGGCGCGCGAGGCGCTGGCGCCCCTCGCCGTCGAGGGGCGGCTGTCGGTCGAATCCGCCGGCGAATGGACCGAGGTGCGGTTCGAGGCGGCCGGCGAGGAGGATCCCCGGCCCGAGGTCGCCGCGGCGGCCGCGCGCCGCAACTGGCCGCTCCGGGAACTGCGGCGCGAGGCGCAGAGCCTCGAGGAGGTCTTCCTGGCCCTGACGGGCGGGCAGGCGCCCCGCGGGGAGGACGGCGCATGAGGACGTTGCTCGTGCTGTGGCGCCGGGAGCTGCTGGCCTACGCCCTTTCGCCGACGGCCTACCTCGTCATGGTGCTGTTCCTCGCGGTGACCGGCGCCGGGTTCTGGGTGCTCGTCGCGGCGCTCGCCGCCGGCCCGGGGTCGGCCGCCGGGGCGACCGAGCTGCTCGGCTGGGTCTTCCTGCTGACGCTGCTCGTGGCGGCGCCGCTGCTGACGATGCGCCTGTTCGCCGAGGAGCGGCGGTCCGGCACGTTCGAGACGTTGATGACCGCGCCCGTGCGCGACGTGGAGGTGGTGCTGGCGAAATACGCGGGCGCCGTCGCGTTCTTCGCGGTGATGCTGCTCCCGACGCTGGCCTACGGACCGCTGCTGCGGGCCGCGGCGGCGGTCCCGCCCCCCGCGGACCCCGCCGCGCTGGCCGGCGTCTACACCGGCGCCCTGCTGGTCGGGTCCTTCCTCCTGGCGATCGGCCTGCTGGCGTCGGCCCTCACCCGCTCCCAGATCGCGGCCGGGCTGCTGGCCTTCGCGGCCATCGCGCTGTTCCTGCTCGGCGGGATGCTGCCCTATGTCTGGCACACGGCGACCGCGGACCGCCTCGGCGCCTACCTCTCGCCGGTCGCCCACATGGCGGACTTCTCGCGGGGCGTCTTCGACACGCGGCCGCCGGCCTTCTACGCCATCGGAACCGCCTGGGTCCTGTTCGCGACGGTCCGCGTCCTCGAATCGAGGCGGTGGCGATGAACGGCGCGGGGCATCCCGATCGCACGGAGGCGAGGCGCGGCATCGGGCACCAGCGCCGGCGGGCCCTGGGCGCGGGCGCGGGCGCGGCCCTGGCGCTGACGCTGGCCGCCGTCATCGCCGGCATGCTCCACTACCTCGCCCAGCGGCACTACGTGCGCCGCGATTTCAGCCGCGACCAGTTCTACGCGCTGTCGGACACCACCCTTCGGATGCTCGAGGGGCTCACGAACTCCGTCGACGTGACGGTCGTCTTCCGCAACGGCGACGAGCTCCACGACCTCACGCGGCTGCTCGCCGAATACCAGGCCGCCTCGCCGCGCGTGAACGTCACGCGCATCGACCCGGACCGGGACATCGCGCGGCTCAAGGAGCTGGCGCAGACGAGGCCGATGACCGAGGTCAACGCCGTCATCGTCGAATCGGGCGGGCGCGTTCGGATCCTTGGATCCGCCGACCTGTCCGAATTCGAGCGTCGCATCGGCGCGCAGGGCGTCGACCGGATCCGGCGCGCGTTCCGCGGCGAGCAGGCGCTGACCTCGGCGATCCACGAGGTCTGCCGCTCGCGCACGCCGGTCGTCTACGCGCTCACCGGCCACGGCGAGCGCCCCCTGGAGGGCACGGACCGGGGCCAGGGGTTCGCCCAGGCCGCCCGGCTGATCCGGCAGGAGGGCATCGAGCTCCGACCGCTGCTGATCGACGAGGAGACGGGGGTCCCCGCCGACGCCGACGTCCTGCTCGTCGCCGGCCCGCGCGCCCGCGTGCCGCAGCCGGAGCTCGACGCGATCCACGCGTTCCTGGAACGCAACGGGCGCCTCATGGTCCTGCTCGACGCGGGAACCTCCACGGGCTTCGAGGGCCTCCTGCGGCGCTGGGGCCTCCGCGTCGGCGAGGATGTCGCGGTGGACGAGGGCCGCGCGCTGAGCGGCGGGCTCGTGATCAGCCGGTTCTTCCAGCACGGCGCCACCGCGGGCATCCGGGACCTGGCCTGCGTCCTCTACACCCCGCGGTCCATCGAGCCGGACCCCGCGACGGCCGGGCCCCAGGCCGGCGCGGACCGGCCGCGCGTCACGCGGCTGGCGACGACCAGCGAACGCGGCTGGGCCGAGGCGGACCCGGAGCAGCGCCCGCCCAAGTTCGACGAGGACCGCGACCGCCCCGGGCCCGTCACCGTGGCCGCCGCCGTCGAACGCGGCACCGCGGGCGGCGTCGACGTGCGGATCCGCCCCACGCGCCTGGTGGCGTTCGGCGACTCCGCGTTCGTCGCCAACGGCGCCATCGTCAGCGGGAACGGCGACCTGTTCATCGGCGCGTTGAACTGGCTGCTGGACCGGCGGGACCGCGTGGCCATCCCCTCGCGGGCGATCCGCGACACCCGCATCGACATCTCCCGCGCCCGCCTGCGGCATCTCGGCATCGCCGTCATCGCGGGCATCCCGGGTCTCGTGGCCGCGGTCGGCTTCCTCGTGTGGCTGCGGCGCAGGTCGTGACGGTGATGAACGCACGGACCAACCTCATCCTGTTCGCCGCCGCCGCCGCCCTCGCGGCGTTCATCGTCGGGGTCGAGCGGCGGCGGGACTCGACCGACGTGCGGCTCGACCGCCAGCGCCGGGCCTTTGCGTTCGCGCCGGAGCGCGTCGCCTCGCTCCGGATCGAGACGCCCGCCTTCACGGTCGCCGCCGAACGCGAGGACGACCTGTGGTGGATCGTCGACCCCGTCCGCGCCCCCGCCGACGCCACCGAGATCGCCCGCATCCTCCACGGGATCCAGGCGACGCCCCGCGTGGCCGCGATCCCCGCGGCGGAGGTCGGCGGACGCGCCGCCTCGGTGCGCGACTACGGCCTCGACCGGCCGCGCGCCCGGGTCTCGCTGTCGGGCCCCGACATCGACCTCCGGATCGAGATCGGGGAGCCGACCGTCCTCGGCCAGCTCTACCTCCGGAGCCTTCCCGGCGGGGACATCCTCGCAACCGGGACCAACTTCCTCGGCGTCCTCCCCCCCTCCCTGTCCGCGCTCCGGAACCGGACGCTGTTCCCCCCCGTGGCGGCCGAGGTCCGGCAGGTCCGGATTCGGCGGCCCGACGGGTTCGTGCATCTGGCCCGGGGCGACGGCGGGGGCTGGCGGACCCTTCAGCCGGCCGCGGGCCGCGCGGACCGCGCCGCCGTGGCCCGGCTTCTCGAGGGTCTGCTGTCGGCCCGCATCGCCGAGTTCGTGCAGGACGGCGTCGCGGAAGGGGCGCCGTTCGGGTTGGACGAGACGGCGATGGAACTCACCCTCGACTACGACCGGGAAGACGTGCCGCCCGTCACGCTGCAGGTGGGGAACGTCCAGGACCGGAAGCCGGGATCCGTCTACGCGCGACGGGCAGGAACCGACACGGTCTTCACGCTGCCCGTCGGCACCGCGCGGCTGCTCGCCACCCCGCTGGACGAACTCCGCGACCGGCGGCTGGTTCCGCTGCTGCCGGAGGATGTCGGCTCCTTCGCGATCGAACGGGCCGACCGGCGCCTCCGGCTCGTGCGCGAGGGGGACGCCTGGCGGATCGCCGAGCCTGTCGCCGCGGCCGCCGACGAGACGCGCGTCCGCTCGTTCCTCCAGGAGTGGACCGGCACCCGCGTGGAGGAGTTCGCCCCCCCGTTGCCCGCCGTGCCCGCGGCCGGCGGCGGAGAAACGAGGATCCTCCTCTACCGGCGCGTCGCCGACGCGGGCTCGACGAACATTTCCGTGTCGGCGGGCGCCACGAACGCGGCCCCCGCCCTCACGCTGTCGTTCCGCGAGACGCCGCTCGACATGACCCCCGTCCGGGTGGCCGACGCGGAGGGGACCGCCACCGTCCTCATCCGGACCAAGGGGCCCGGGCTTCTCTCGCCGGACGCCCTCCGCTTCCGCGACCCGGCCGTCCTGGCCATTCCCGCGGAGGAGGTCGGCGGCGTCATCCTCTCCCGCCCGGGCTTTGAACAGCGCGTCGTGCGCGGGGCGACCAACGAGTTCGTCACCGCCGAGGGCGATCCGGTCCCCGGCGCGGCCGTGGCGGCCAAGCTGCGGATCCTCGCGGCGCTGCGGGCCAGCGCCCTCGTGGCCGAGAACCCCGCGGAGATGATCACGTACGGTCTCGACCCGCCGGCCGCCACGCTGACCGTGACGTTGCGCGGCGGGGCCGGGCTGACGCGAAGCCTCCTCTTCGGACGATCCGTTCCCGGGGGCGTGCATGCCGCCATCCGGGGCCAGGACCTGGTCTTCCTGCTCGACCCCGTGATCGCCGGCACGCTGCAGGCCGACCTGTACGCCCGGCCGGCGCCGGCGCCGGCCGGCATCCCGACCAACCGCGCCCCGGAGGCTCCCCGGTGAGACGCCGACGACGCGGGCGCATCGGGCGCGTCGTCGCCCGCATCGTCCTGGTTCTGGTCGCGGCCCTCGCGCTCACGGTGGTCTGGCTCGACCGGCGCGGCCTCCCGGTCTTCGCCCGCGACCGGCTTCACGCGGCCATCCGGGCCGCCGGCCTGGATGTCGACTTCACCGGCCTCCGCCTCGACCTTCCGAACGGCGTCGAGGCGTCCGAGGTTCGCGTGTTCGAGGGGACCGCCTCCCGCCGCCCCCGCGTGGAGGCCGCCCTCGTCCGGATCGGCATCCGCTGGATGGACCTGCTCCGGCGACGGCCGGCCCTCGGCGGACTCGAGATCCGCGACGGCACGCTGCTGCTCGGCCCGGACGAGGGCTCCGGCGGCGAGTTCATCACCGGCATCCGCGCCGACCTCCGGCTGCGCGGCGAGACCCTCGACGTGGGCGCGATGTCCGGCGTATGGCGGGGCATCTCCATCCGCGCCCTCGGGCGCATCGTCATGGCGCGCGGCGCGGACGGACGCTTGGTTCCGCCCGCGCTCCTGCCGCCCCGCGACCGACGGGCCGAAGGGGCCGCACCCTTCGATCCCGCCCGGCTCCCGCTCGTCTTCCCGGGCGGCGGGCAGATCGAGGCGCGCATCGACCTCGACGCCGCCGCGCCCGACCGCGCCACGATCAGCCTGCGCGGCGAGGGCGGACCGCTGCAGTGGCGGGGCGTCCCGTTCGACGGGTGGTCCCTCTCGGCCCGGCTGGCCGGCCGGGGTCTGGTCGTGGACGAGGCGGCCGTTCTCGCCGGCGCCGAGCGCCTGGCCGTCTCGGGATCCTTCTCGCCGGCCGACGCCTCCGCGGAGGTCCGCATCCACGGGGCGGTGCCGGGCACCCACGTGGCCGTCCTGCCGCTGCCGCCGAAGGCCGCGAACATCCGCGCCGGCCTGGGCCTGAGGTCGGCCGACCCGCTCCGCCTCGACGTCACGCTGGGACCGGGGCCCTGGACCTCGCTCGTCCACCGCGTCCGGGGCCGCGTCTCGGTCTCGCGGACGGAACTTCTCGGCGTGTGGCTCGAGTCGCTCTCCGTCGCCTTTGACCGGGACGGCCCGTCGCTGCGCCTGACGTCGGTCGACGGAATCGCGGGGCGCGACGCCCTGGCCGGCCCCGTGCACCTCGACGGCAGCCTCGACCTCCCGTCCGGCGAGTACCAGGGCCGCGCCCGCACGGGCTTCAACCCCCGCGCCCTGATGCCGTGGCTCGATCCAGGCCAGTCGGTCCATGTCGGCGCCCTCGCGTTCCGGTCCGTCCCGCCCTCGTGCGCCGCCACGGTCAGCGGCCGGATCGGGGACATCGGACGCCTCGTGCTGGACGGCACGATCGAGGCGCGGGACTTCCTCTACAACGGCGCGCTGCTCGCGTCGGCCACCGCCCGCCTGCAGGTCAGCAACCAGGTCATGCGCATGAGCGACGTGCGCGCCAGCCGCCCCGACGGCACGCTGTCGGGCTGGTTCGAACAGGATTTCCGGCGCCGCATCCTCCGGTTCGACATCGACAGCTCGATCGACCCGTCCGCCGCCGCCCGCCTGTGCGGACCGGCCCCCCACCGGTTCGTCTCGCACCTCCGCACCGAAGGACCGGCGCGCATCCAGGCCCGGGGACAGGCCGACTACGGGGAGCGAAGGGACAACGATGTGACGTTCTTCGTGAAGGCGCGGTCCGCCGGCATGGGATGGCTGCTCCTGGACGGCTGCGAGTTCCGCGGCCGCGTGCTCGGACGCCACGTCGCGATCTCGAACGCCAGCGGGACCGTCTACGGCGGCACGTTCGAGGGGGACGCCGCGTTCGATCTCCCGGACGGGCAGGAGGCGCGGACGCGCTACCGGGTGAAGGGCCGGTTCGACAACACCGACTTCACCGCGGTGCTCCGCGCCGTCACCGACCGGATCGAGCAGTCCCACGAGGGCCGCCTCTCCGGAACCGCCGACCTGACCGGCTTCGTCGGGGTCGGCCAGGGGCACACGGCGACGGGCCGCGGAAGCATCCACATCGAGGACGGCCGGCTGCTCGAGATCCCGATCTTCGGTGGATTCTCGCGCCACATCGCCCGCATCATCCCCGGGGTGGCCTTCACCTCGCAGAGCGACTTCCATTCCGTCTTCCGCATCGCCGGGGGCCGGGCCGTCACGGAACAGGCCGAGCTGCAGGGCGCCCTCCTGACCATGCAGGCCCGCGGCGCCTACGGGTTCGACCGCAGCCTGGATTTCGTCGTCGAAGCCAAGCTGCTCCGCGAGGGGCTGGTCGCCGAGGTGGTCCGGCTGCTGACCCTGCCCGTCACCAAGCTGCTCGAGTACGACCTCACGGGGAGCCTCACCGCCCCGCAGTGGATCCCGCGGAACATGCCGAAGGACCTGCTGCCGGCGACCGACAGGAGCGGCGGCGCTAAAGGGGAGTCGAAATGAGGCGATTGCGGGGTTCACAGGTCCGGAGGTTCGCAGGTTCACAGGTTCGGGGTTCCCCGTCCCATGTTGGTTGTTGGCTGTTGGCTGTTGACTCCGGACTTCGATGTTCGGTGTTCGATGTTCGGTGTTCGGAGTTCCCCTCATGACATCCCCATCCCCCGCCGCCGCCTCATGGACCGTCGTCACGCTGCTGACCGGAGCCGACCGCGCCGAGACGCTGGCCGCCTGGGCCCGCGAGACCGCGGGCGTCGAGCCGGTGCAGCTGCTGAAACCCCGCGACACCCGGGCCTGGCTCGACCTCTACTTCGACGACCCCGCGGACGCGCGCCGGTTCCTGAGGGCGTCGGAATCACAGCGGCTCGTCCTCGGCCGTTCGGTGCGCATCTGCCGGCCGCGCGACTGGCAGCGGTTCTGGAGAAAGCACTTTCCTGTGCTGACCGTCGGCGCGCGCCTCCGGATCGTGCCGGAATGGTCGCGCGTCGGGAAGCCGCCGCGCGGCGTGAAGGACCTCCGCCTCGAGCCGGGTCTGAGCTTCGGCACCGGAACCCATTTCACGACGCGCTTCTGCCTCGAGCGGCTCGCCGTCCACTGCCGGCGCGGACGCCCGCGCAGCATGCTCGACGCCGGAACGGGGAGCGGCATCCTCGCGATCGCCGCCGTCCGGCTCGGCGCCGCCGGGGTGACGGCGACGGACAACGACGGCCAGGCCCTCGCCGCCGCACGGCAGAACGCCCGGCGCAACCGCGCCGCGGCCCGGGTCCGGTTCGTCGAGGCCGACATCCTTGCCGGGGCGCCGCGCGGACGGTTCGATCTCGTGTGCGCGAACCTGTACGGCCCCCTGCTGCTGGAATCCGCGCGCGCCCTGGCCGCCGTCACCCGGCACGTCCTGATCCTCAGCGGGATCCGTGAGATCGAGGCGGACGCCGTGGCCGGGGCCTACGCCGCCGAGGGACTGTCGGAGACCGTCCGCGACGGCGATGGCGAATGGTGCGGCATGGAGTTCGTCCGGCCCCGGGCCCGCGGTCAGCGCGGGGCGGACGCCGCGCCGGTCATCGACGGCCCCTTGCGGCGGAAGTAGTCCAGCCAGCCCTTCATGATCGCGGCGGCGATGTCCGGCTTCCCGGCGGCGTACTCCGCCGGCGTCCGGCCCCAGTAGAACCCGATCCACCCCTCCGCGATCCTTCGCGAACCGTCGATGAACGCGTCCAACTCGTCGATCCCGCACGCGAGCGGGAACATCTCCTCGATCACGAGCGGCATGCCGGTGTCGTAGACCGCCAGCGCCGCCAGCGCCTTCGCCCCCTCGCCCTTCTTCGGATAGAAGTGGACGCTGGTGAACGAGAGCGGCCCCCGGGCCTCGGGCGAGTAGAAGACCGGCTTCGCGCCGGGGAACGACAGCGCCCAGGGAATCACCCCCACCGTGACGAGCCCGTTCGTGTCGTGCCGGCGGATCGCGCCGGCGAGCCGCGCGATCCATGCCTTCGCCACCTGCTCCCGCGTCCGGCCCGCCAGGTCGAGCGTGATGCGCTGGACGAAGTGCTTGTCGCCCAGGGCCCCGCCCAGCCAGTTCGTCTCCGGCTTCGCGCCGGGCAGGATCGGCTCGTTCATCAGGTCGTAACAGAAGACGGCGGGACGGGTCGCGCAGGTCTTCGCGACCGCCTCCCAGAAGAGCTCGTGGACGCCCCACCGGCCGGCCTCGTCCATCGCGTCGTACCACGCGGGCACGTCCCGTTTGTGGTAGCAGCCCAGCCCCGTCAGGTCGAGGTAAAGGCCGTTCGTCTCCGCCAGGCGGAGCAGGCTCGCGAGCCGCGCGAGGGCCGCCGGATCCGTCTCCGTCGGCGAGCGGACGAACTTCGCCGTCTGCAGGTGGACGCGGACCACGTTCGCGCCCAGATCCCGCATCTCCCGGAAGTCCTCCTCGACCGCGCCCCACTCCGCATCCCAGTAATCCTCGATCAGCCGCCCGGCGTGATCGTGGTCGTAGTTGAAGCCCCAGGGGGTGAACGCGGCGCGCGACGGTTCGGTCACGAACTTCGAACCGTCGTCGGCAACGCGGATGCGCTCCATCGCGCCGGCAAGGCCGGCGGCCGCGAGCAGGAGGCCGAGGCACACGGCTGCACGGGCTGCACAGTTCATGCGGGAAGCCTACAGGCCCGGCCCGCGATCGGAAAGCGCGAAGGACGGGTCCCGCCGGGACGACGTCCGGCCTTGCCTGCGGCGGGCCGCGGGCGTACATAGGCGGCGGAGACCCGATCCCGATGTCCGACGAACTGGAGGAGATCGCCGACCGCTGGAGCATCACGCTCACGCGCAAGGTCGCGCAGGGCGGCATGGGCGCCATCTACGAGGGCCGCCTCAGGGGCGCCGAGGGCTTCGCGAAGAAGGTGGCGGTGAAGACCCTCCTCGACCGGTGGAGCAACGACGCGCGGTTCATGAAGCTGTTCGTCGCGGAAGCCAAGCTCGTCTGCGACCTCGTCCACGAGAACATCGTCCAGATCTACCAGCTGGGCCGGCGCGCGTCGGGCGGCTACTACATCGTCATGGAGTTCGTCGACGGACTGCCGCTGCGGAAGTTCCTCGACCGCCACATCGAGCTGGGGAAGCGGATCCCCGAGCCGCTGGCCGTGCACATCGTCAGCCGCATCGCCCGGGGGCTGGCCTACGCGCACACGTTCCACGACCGGTGCGGACGCTGCCTGCACATCGTCCACCGCGACGTCTGCCTGGGCAACATCCTGGTCACCACCGAGGGCCTCGCGAAGCTGACCGACTTCGGCATCGCGAAGGCGCTGCCCATGCAGATCATCGGCGACGACTGGCTGACCGGCAAGATCCGCTACATGTCCCCCGAGCAGGCGGCCCGGGAGAAGGTCGACTTCCGCTCCGACATCTACTCGCTCGGCGCGGTGCTGTTCGAACTGCTCGCGCACGACACGGTCCGTCCGCACGACGCCGACCCCCGGCGCACGCCGTTCGCCGGGATCCCGGTGCCCTGGTCGATGCTGCCCCGCGAGACCGGCCCGGAGGTGGTCGACCTCCTGCGCACCGCCCTCGATCCCGACCCGGCACGCCGGTTCCAGGAGACGAGCGCGATGGCGCGCGCGCTCGAGTACTACATCTACAAGGACGGGTACGGGCCGACGATCCAGACGGTCGAGGCCTACATGCGGCAGCACTTCCCGGACCTCTACTGCTTCGAGGCGCCGCCGTCCGCGAAGGAACCCGCGGCGGGCGACCCTTCCGCGGAGACCGCCGTCGACGGCGGCTGACGGCGGAGGAGGCCATGGCCGGCGACACCTCCATCCTGGTCCGCAATGCATGGGTGTGGCCCTCCGCGGACTCGCCGGTGATCGAGAACGGCTCCGTCCTTGTCCGCGACGGCCGCATCGAGAAGGTCGGCCGGTTCCACGCCCGCGCCCGCACCCAGATCGACGCCGGCGGCGCCCTCGCGATGCCCGGCTTCGTCCAGGCCCACGTCCACCTGTGCCAGACGCTGTTCCGCGGCCTGGGCGAGGACCTCCCGCTGCTGCCGTGGCTCCGCAAGGTCGTCTGGCCGATGGAGGCCGCCCACGACCGCGCCTCGCTGACGGCCTCGGCCCGGCTGGCCTGCGCCGAGATGATCCGCGGCGGAACGACGTCGTTCCTGTCCATGGAGACCGTCCGCGGCACCGACGCCATCCTCGACGCCGTCGCGGACTGCGGGCTTCCGGGCGTGGTCGGCCATTGCCTGATGGACGAGACCGGGGGCTACCCGCCGCTCGCCGTGGACATCGACGACGCGCTGGCCGAGTGCGACGTGCTGGCCGACAGCCTCCGCGGAACGCCGAACCTCCGGCTCGCCGTCGCCCCCCGGTTCGCCCTCTCCTGCAGCGCCGACAACCTCCGCGAAGCGGCGGACTTCGCGCGGAGCCGCGGCCACCTTCTCCACACGCATGCGTCGGAACAGACCTCCGAGATCGAGTGGATCCGCGCGCGGACGGGCATGGACAACGTCCGCTACCTGCACGAGTGCGGGCTCTCGGGGCCGGACGTCTGCCTGGCGCACTGCGTGCAGGTCGACCTCCGCGAGCGCGCGCTGCTGGCGGAGGCCGGCACGCGCGTCCTCCACTGCCCCGGCGCGAACCTGAAGCTCGGCTCCGGCCTCGCGCCGGTGCCGGAGCTTCTCGATGCCGGCGTCACGGTCGGTCTCGGGGCCGACGGGGCCGCATGCAACAACCGCCTCGATATCTTCGCCGAGATGCGCCTGGCCGGCCTCATCCAGAAGGTCCGGCTCGGGCCGGACGCCCTTCCGGCGCGGGACATCGTGCGCATGGCGACGCAGGGCGGCGCCGCCGCGCTTGGCTGGGGCGGCGAGACGGGCATTCTCGAACCCGGCCGCCGGGCCGACCTGGTGCTGATCGACACGGACGACCTCTCGATCCTGCCGGGCGACGACCCCGCGGCCTCGGTCGTCTACGCCGCCCATCCGGGCGCGGTCGCCATGACGATGGCGGCCGGACGAATCCTCTACGAGAATGGGGAGTTCGCCACCCTCGACATCGATCGTGTCCGGCGCGACGCGCGGGAGCAGCGTCTCAAGCTGGTTCGCCGCGCCGGCCTCGCATAGCGAGGGCGGGAAGCACAAAACCGAAATCCCGAAGCGCGAAACAAATCCGAAATTTCAACCGGCAAAACAGCCCATCCTGTTTGGGGTTCTCCGCATTTCCGTGCTTTGTGCTTGTTTCGTGCTTCGGAATTAGGATTTCGTGCCTGCCCCTACAGTTCCGGCTCGAACAAGTCCAGCACGAGCTTCGACCGCTCCTGTTTGCCCTCTTCGAGCAGACTTTCGAACACCTCGCGCACCTCGTTCATCGGGGCGGTGTCGGCGGCACGCTTGTAGAGCCGCAGCAGAGTCTCGTCCAGTTGCAGCGCCATGCAGATGACGTCCTGCGCCCGCATGTCCGGCCGGACCTCGATGCGGGCGACGGCCTGCTGCACGTCGGCGTCCGGAGGATACTGGTACCAGGAGTCCAGCATGCGTTTGGCCGTCGATGACTCGACTTCGGCGAGCTTCAGCTCCATCCGCTCCTCATGCGAGGCGAGCCAGTCGAGGACCATCTTCACCCGTTCCTTCTCCACGACGGCCTCGATCCGATGGTAGAACGCGGCCATATCGCGGTGAAAGGCCCGGGCCTTCTCGATCACATCCCGCGTTTGCGCAAACGGCATGGGAAGATCCTCCCTTGCTCGGGTTTCTGTCCGCCCTGCGATGAGTTTACTCCCGGCGCAATCGCCCGTCCAGCGCGATGCGGCCGGTCCCGCGTTTCGGCTTGATCGAACCGGCCGGAACCCCGACGCTGACCGCCGCGGATGGAGGACCGGACGTGAGACGTTTCCTGGCGATGGTGGCGGGACTGGGGCTGGCGGGGTGCGTGGGGGCCGGACCGTCGGCGCCGGGACCGGCCGCCGACTTCGTCGTGGCCCCGGGCGGCCGCGACACGGACGCCGGCACCGCACAGCAGCCGTTCGCAACCTTCGCCCGCGCGCAGGCCGCGGTCCGTGAAGCCTTCGCGGCGGGCCGGACCGCCGATGTCCGCGTCGTCGTCCGGGGCGGCGTCTACGAGCTCGTGGAGCCCGTCATCTTCTCCCCCGCCGACTCCGCGCCCGCGGGGCGCCGGGTCGTCTACGCGGCGTGGCCCGGCGAGACGCCGGTCTTCTCGGGGGGCGTCCGCATCGGCGGGTTCGCCGCCGGGGCGGACGGCGCCTGGCGCGCCAAGGCGCCGCCGGCCCTCGCGGGCGGCTTCGAGCATCTCTTCGTCAACGGACGGCGCGCGACCCGGGCGCGGCATCCCGACGCCGGGGCGTTCACGCTGCTGGAGGTGAAGGAGGATCCGAAGCCCGAGGGACGGAACCGTTCGGGCGACTCGACCGTCACGCTCCGGTTCTCGCCGGACCAGCTTGCGCCGCTGGCGGGGTTGGACGCGGAGTCTCTGAAGGCCGTGCAGGTCGTCGTGCACCACAAGTGGGACCACACGCGCCGCGCCGTCCTCGCGGTCGACCCGGCGGCCGGGACCGTCACCACGCGCGGCCAGCAGATGAAGCCGTGGAACCCGATGAGCAAGGGCTGCATCGCGTACTTTGAGAACGTCCCCGGCGGCGCCAACGCGCCGGGCGAGTGGTTCCTCGACCGCGGGGGTGTGCTGGCCTACCGCCCGCGGCCCGGCGAGACGCCGGACGCCGCCGAGGCCTGGGCGCCTCGCGCGGAGAAGCTCCTGGTCTTCCGCGGCGACCCCGCGGCCGGCGCGCGGGTCGAGGGCGTGACGCTGGAGGGGCTCTCGTTCCAGCATGCCGACTCGCGCGGCGGCTTCGAGGCGATGCAGGCGGCGGCCGGCATCGAGGCGGCGGTCATGGCCGACGGCGCGCGCGGCGTGATCCTCACCAACTGCACGGTCGCCCACACGGGCGCGCACGCGGTGTGGTTCCGCCGCGGCTGCCGCGACTGCCGGATCGACCGCTGCCGCATCACGGACCTGGGGGGCAGCGCCCTCCGCATCGGCGACCTTCGCCCGCCCGCGAAACCGGAGGAGGAGACCTGGCGGATCACGGCCGACAACAACATCCTGCAGCACGGCGGCCGGCACTTCCCCTGCGCCGTCGGCGTCTGGATCGGCCACAGCGGCACGAACGCCGTCACGCACAACGACATCGGCGACTTCTTCTACACCGGCATCTCCGCCGGCTGGGTCTGGGGCTACGGGACCAGCGTCGCGAAGGCGAACGACATCGGGTTCAACCATGTCCATCACCTCGGCATGGGCTGGCTCAGCGACATGGGCGGCATCTACACGCTCGGGCGGTCCGAAGGCACGCGCGTCCACGACAACTGGTTCCACCACATCTGGGCGCACACCTACGGCGGCTGGGGCCTCTACACCGACGAGGGCAGCACGCAGATCGTCTTCGAGAACAACCTCGTGCACGACACGAAGGACGCCTCGTTCCACCAGCACTACGGCCGCGAGAACGTGATCCGCAACAACCTGCTGGCCTTCAGCCGCGAATGCCAGGTCCGCGCGACCAGGGTGGAAGAGCACCTCTCGTTCACGCTGGAGCGGAACGTCATCCTGTGGGAGACCGGCGAGGCGCTCCGCGGCCCCTTCGACAGGCTCCGCTACGAGTCCCGAAGCAACCTCTGGTGGCGGCTCGACGGCGGCGCGACGAACTTCGCCGGCAGGACGCTGGCCGCGTGGCAGGCGGCGGGAAAGGACCTGGGCTCGGTCGTCGCCGACCCGAAATGCGCCGACCCGGCCCGCCGCGCCTTGGCCCTCGCGGCGGACTCGCCCGCCCACGCGGTCGGCTTCAAGCCCTTCGAGGTGCGCGCGGGCGTCTACGGCGACCCGGCCTGGATCGATGCCGCGCGGTCGGCCCCCATGCCCGATTTCTCCGACCTGCCCGCGTGGTCGAAGTAGGCCGGTAGCGTCAGTCCAGCCCGGCGAGCAGGACGGTCGCGGCGCGGCGGGCGTCGTCGAGCAGGTTGTCGACCTCCGCCCGCATCGGCGACGTGAGATGGTCCGGGGCGGCGGCGCCCCACGCGGCGATCCAGTCCGACGCGGCCACCGTCGCGGACATCGCGGCGCGGGCCTCGGCCTGCGCCACCGCCCGCGTCTCCACCCGGACCCGGCCCCAGTGCGCGGCGGCAACCAGCACACAGGCGACCGCGGCCGCCCATGCGGCGCGAAGCCGGGCCGGCGTGGGCGAACGCACGGGGCGTCCCTCCGACGCAGCCGCCCCGCGAACGGCGGCCATCACGCGGATCTCGAAGCCCGAGGGCGCCTCGGCCGGCGCCCGGCCGGCGCGCAGCGCGCCCTCCAGCCGTTCCGTGGCGGCGACGGCGGCGCGACACGCGGCGCAGCGCGCAAGATGCCGCCCGGCCACGGCCGGCACAGGCCGTCCCGCATCGCGGGCCCGGCTCCACAACCCCAGATGAATCGTGCACGTCCTCATGACATCCGCCCTCCCGCGGCCGCCACGGCGGCCGCCGGGGTGGCGGCACGGCCTGCGACGGACTCGCGCAACTCCGCATCGGCGCCGGCCTCGATCAGCGCGCGGCGGGCACGGAACAGCAGCACCTTCACGTGCGTCGGCGTCAATCCCATCGCCGCGGCGATCGCGGCAATATCGAGGTCCGCGCGCACCCTCAGCTCCAAGGCTTCGAACTGGCGCGTGGACAGCGTCCGCCGCGCCCGGGCCCAGAGGCCCTGCTCCGCCTCCCGCGCCGACATCGTGTCCGACGGCGTCGCGGCATCCACGCGTTCGTCCGGCACATCGACCGGCCACGGCATCCGCCGCGCGCGACGGGACTCATCGATGGCCACGCACCGGGCCACCGTGTAGAGCCAGGGCAGGAACGGCCGCGTCGGGTCGTAGCCGCCGATCCTCCGGAAGGCGGCCAGGAAGACCTGCTGGGCCAGGTCCTCCGCGGCGGCCGGATCCCGCGCCCGCCGCTGGCAGTAGGCGAAGATCCGCCCGCCGTGACGGCGGACCAGCTCGCCGAAGGCATCGGTCGAGCCGTCCGCCGCCGCGCGGGCGAAGACTTCGTCCGCCGCATGCACCGGGTCCGTCACGCCGACTACTCCGCCTTCTTCTCCATCTTCTTGGCGGCCTCCTCGCGGATCGCCTTGACGATGTCGTCGACCGGCATCTCCATCCTCATGGAGACCGTGGTTCCCTCCAGCGCCACCGCCGCGGACTCCGCCAGCGTCGCGGCCCGGGGGTCCTTCTCCGCGTTGAGGAGAAGGGCCGACTTCATGCCCTCGGCAACCTTGAGGAGGTTCGCCGCCGTCGCGGAGTCCACGGTCTCGAGCGCCACGCGGCCCTTCACCTTCCCGGCGGCCTCGCCGAGGACCACCGTGCCGCCGCGGGCGAGCTTGAGCGCCGCGTTCTTCGGATCCGCGCCGGCCAGATCCTCCACCACGCCGACCATGACCGGCGGCAGATCGCCCGGCGCCGGCGGCCGCGCGGCGGTGGCGGGCTTCGTGCCGTTGAGCACGGCGAGCACGTGGCCGACCGTGTCGGCCTGCTCCGAAAGCACGGCCGCGCCGCTGGAGTGGAACGCGCCGTACATGCGGGCCTTGTCCGCGCCCTGCTTCTTGGCCTTGCCCTCGTCGATCCAGGAGTGGATCGCATGGCCCTCGATCGTGACCTCCTCGTATCCGTCGTTCGCACGAAGCAGGGTGACCAGCCGCTCGGCGTCGAACCGGCCGCGGACGATGACGGCGGATCGCGCGCCGACGCCGCAGGCCGTCAGCCCGAACAGGTCCTTGCGTGGATCGAAACCGAAGACCGCCTGGAGCGCGGCCAGCTTCTTGTTGGCCGCGTCCGTGGTCAGCTGCTCGAGCATGGCCTTGCCGACCTGCGTCGCCTTGAGCTGGTCCACATCCACGTGGGCGAACCACTTCACCTCGGCCGGAACATCCGCCGGGTTGAAGGGCGCCGTCCATGCCGCGGTCGACGCCACGGCCGCCACTGCCACCGGAATCCATCGGTTCATTGCCATCGACTCCTCATCGGGCGCCTCACGCGCCCTTCACCTGTCCCTTACGATCGGCGGCGAGGCGGGGTTACAGGTCACCCACCCCCGTTCAAGGCGAAACGGTGGGCGCCATGCGCCAGGCCTTCAGCTCCCGGACCCTGACCGGAGCGCCGGCGGCGAACAGGGAGACCCCGAGGCTGTCCGGACGCGCCGGGTAGATGCGCTGCGTCAGGCACTGCCGCCCGTTGGCGAAGACCTCGACGATGGACCGGTCCACGAACACGCGGAGCCTGAGCGGCTCGCCGGCCGCCAGCTCGAACGGGGCGGCCTGCTCGGTCGTGAAGCGCTGCGACCCGGGCACGCCGCGCTCGTCCGCGATCCGGCCGTCCATCGCCGGGTAGCGGATCGCCGGGTTCAGGGTCGACTTCGCCAGGTTCGTCCGGAGGACCTTCCGCCCGGGCACGCAGGAGATCGCGGTCTCCTCGGCGCCGTCGGGCGATCGGCGGATCTTGAGCCCGAACTCCGTCGCGGCGCCGGGCTCGACCGTCAGATCCATTTCGAGGCAGTCGCCACGGACGTCGTCGAGCACCATCTCACCGCCGGCCG
Organism: uncultured Verrucomicrobiota bacterium; assembly: GCA_964402695.1. Classification (GTDB taxonomy): domain Bacteria; phylum Verrucomicrobiota; class Kiritimatiellia; order PWTM01; family PWTM01; genus VGWF01. The sequence continues at coordinate 9,414 of CAYODK010000014.1, read as the reverse complement.
GGATGTCGATCGTCGCCCGCACACGCGGCTCGCACCGCAGGACCTCGAGTTCCGGCGCCGGTTCGATCCGCAGCGTGCCGTCCGGCGCGAGCGACAGGACGCGCGGCAGGCTCGCGACCGAGCCCCAGCCGTTCGTCGCGGGCGCCGCCTCGCGGACCCAGCCCCAGAAGATCCGGCGGCCCCGGTCGTCGAGCAGCGTCTCCGGCGCGCAGATCTGGCCGCCGGGCCAGCTCATGCGGCCGTGGACCTCCGGCGTGAAACGGCCGTCGGCGTAGCGACCGAGGTAGTACTGGCACTGTCCGTACGGGCGGTGCGTGTGCATCAGCAGCATGTGCCGGTCGCCGAGCGGGAAGAAGTCGGGACACGCGCAGTCCTCGATCTCATCGGTCCATGCCCGGTCGGACTTGTAAAACGGCCCGACGTAGTCCCACGACGCAAGGTCGCGGGACCGGAAGACGCTGGTCGAGTCGCCCTCGAAGCCCGGCCGCTTGTTCTTGTTCCCGACGAGCACGTAGTGGATGTCGCCCTCCTTCCACCCGCACGGGTCGAAGATGACCGCCTCGGGCGGGGCGCCGGCCGCCGGGATCACGGGGTTGCCGGGATGCGGCATCCACCGGATGAGGTCGTCGTCCTCCGCCGTGAAAAGGCAGGTCCCCTGCCCCGGCACATGGACGATGATCGTCGGCACGGGCATGTTGTTCATCATGTCGCCGCTGTAGAGGCCGCGCGGCATCGAGCCGTCGAAGACGGGGACGAGCGCGGGCGGGTGGTGGACCCAGTGGACGAGGTCCCGGCTGGATGCATGCAGCCACGTCTCGCGCGCATGGTCGGTGTCCTTCCCGGACAGGATCGTATCGCGGTCCGGCGCGAGGCGCCCGAGGAAGAAGACGTGATAGCGCCCCTTCCAGAAGATCGTCCCGTTGATGTCGTTCCAGAATCCGTCCGGCGGCAGCAGGTGGTAGCGCGGGCGGTGCGGGTCGTTCCAGAGCCGCTGCCGGAGCTCCCGCGCGCCGCGAAGCTGGTCCGCGAGCGTGAGGTCCTCGCGCCCGATCTTCCCCTCGATCTGGCGGGCCCGGGCCTCGCGCCGCCCCGCGAGCGCCGCCTCGCCCCCGCTGAGCGCGACGATCTCCGCCTCGCCCAACGCGCGCGACCACAGCGCCGCATGGTCGACCGCCCCCTGGAACCCGCGCCGGCCGATCAGAACGGGCTGGTCGTTGCCCTGCCGCAGCAGGCCCGTCGCCTTCGATCTCGCCGCCGCGAAGCCGTCGACGTACATCACCAGGTTGCTGCCGTCGTATGTGACGACGAGGTCATGCCAGAGCTTCGGATCGAGCGAGGAGGCCGTCACCGCCACCTGCCCCGCCAGCCGGCCGACGCCCTCCGCCCCGAACTCGAAGCCGAGGTTGTCGCCGTTGACGAAGAGGTTGTAGACGAGGCGGTCGTGGCCTCCGTGCTTGCAGAAGAGCTCGCCCGGCGACCAGCGGCCCGACGGGTTCTTCAGGCGCACCAGCATCGTCATCGCGCCGCCCCGGAGGTTCAGGCACCCGCCGCCGCCCTGGCCGGCGTCAAGAAATCCGCCGTCGATCTCCGCGACCTTCCCGTCGCCGCCGCGTGCCAGCGAAGCCGCGCGATCCTCCCCGGGCAGCTCGACGCCCGCCTTCACACCGCCCTTCGCGGCCAGCGGGCTCCGCCCGTCGGCCGACGCGAGATCGCCGAGATGCCAGGCCGCGACGGCATCCTTGAACACCTCCCGCGGATCGACGGCCGCCGGCGCGGCCAGGGCGAGACCGGCCACGAGGATCACGGGGATCTGCTTCATGGACATGGCTCCTCCTGCGGACTCGGGCACGGACTAACCGGCCTTCGGCGCCTCCGCGGCCTCCCCCGTCCGGAACACGTCGTGCGGCGCGACCAGGCGCTCGAACAGGGCGACCGCATGGTCGCGGCTCCGCGTGCCCTGGAGGACGATCCTCCCGTTCGGATGCACGCGAAGGTCGACACCGTCGGCCGCCGTCCGGAGGATGTCCCCGTCCCGGACCGACGCGACGCCCTTCCCCGTCCAGAGGGCCGCCAGCGCGTCGAGATCGATCCGCGTGCCGCGCGGGAACGCGATCTCGACCGCGTTGACGCCGCACAGCTTGGTCGTGCAGAAGTGCTCCTGGATGCGGACGTCGGCACCGGACGAGGCGAGCCGCTGGAACTCCAGCCGCTCCCGGATGAGCCGTCGCGCAACGTGCTGGCGGTCCAGCCGCAGCTCGATGGCCTTCTCCACCGAAAGGTTGTGGCGCGCGATGAACCCGCGCAGCCCCGGCACGTTCCGCAGGAACGAGGTGAAGAAGAACGTGTGGAAGGCCATCATGCAGAAGGGCTGCGTGAACAGGCAGGACGTGATGTTCAGCCGTTCGAGGAACCTCGGGCCGGTCGTGAAGCCGCGGCGCACGAGCTCCGCGCGCCGGCCGACGCGCCCGCCGGACTTCGCGTAGACGGGGCTGAAGTAGTCGATGCCGTACTCGGCGAAGAAGGCCTTGCTGACGCGGAGATACTCCGGGCGCTCGAGGAACAGCCTGCCCTGGTCGACGTTCGTGCCGTCGCAGATCCCGGAGATGCCGTTTTCGACGGCGTAGAGGATCGCCGCGCTCTCCATCGACAGCCTGCAGCAGAGGTCGTAGACGAGCGTCGAGTTGTACGTCCGGATCAGCTCGCCCAGCGGCGAGCGGATGGCGTGGAACATGTCCGTGACGTAGATGATCTCGTGGGTGATCCGCCCGTCGCCGTACATGCGCTTGAGTTCGTCGGCGTGGATGCGCGAGTTGTCCACCCGCACGCAGATCCCGTTGCAGAAGGTCAGGAGATGGAGCCGGTCGCAGGCGTTCTCGTCCAGCAGCCGCGCCGCGGCGAGCGTCGTGTCGGTCCCGCCCGAGAACATCATGCACAGGTTGGCATGCCGCTCCGTCATGATCCGTCTCCCTCCCGGCGAAACGCCCGCGCCAGGCCGCGGCCGACCCGCCCCGTCCAGCCCGGCCGCCGCGCGACCAGGGCCTCGACCGCCTCGAGGAGCCGGTCGACCTCCTCCGCCGTGTTCCCGCTGCCGAGGGAGAACCGCACGGCGCCCCGGGCCAGGTCCTCCGGGACGCCCATCGCGCGGAGCACGTGGGACGGCGCGGACTGCCCCGCGTTGCACGCGGCGCCCGACGAGACCGCGATGCCCTGCAGGTCGAGGTTGGCGATCAGCCCGCCGTTGTCGCTGCCGGGGAAGCAGACAAGCAGCGTGTTGGGAAGCCGGCCGGCGGACCCGCCCAGGATGACGACCCCGTCGACGCGGCGCCGAAGCCCTTCCGCCAGCCGGTCCGTAAGCGATGCGACGTACCCGGCGTCCTCGCCCAGGCTCCGCCGGGCAAGTTCCGCGGCGTGGCCGAGCCCGACGATCCCCGCGACGTTGTAGGTGCCGGGCCGGCGCCCCTCCTCCTGGCCGCCCCCGTGCAGGATGCGCTGCATCGGGGTGCCGGAGCGGATGTACAGCGCCCCGACCCCCTTCGGACCGTGGATCTTGTGACCGGACAGGCTGAGGAGATCGACCTGCATCGATCGGACGTCCACGGGGATCTTCCCCACCGACTGCACCGCGTCGGTGTGGAGGAGGATCCCGCGGGGCCGGACCAGGGCGCCGATCTCCGGGACGGGTTGCAGGACCCCGGTTTCGTTGTTGGCATGCATGACGCTGACGAGGACGGTCTGCGGCGTGATCGCGGCGGCCAGAGTCCCGACCTCCAGCCGGCCGTCCGGGGCCACCGGGAGCACCGTGACGTGGAAGCCCTCCCCCCGGAGCGGCTCCACGCATCCCAGCACCGCGTGGTGCTCGATCGCGGAACAGATCACATGGTGGCCGCGCGCACGGGCGGCCCGGCAGGCGCCCAGGATGGCGAGGTTGTCCGATTCCGTGCCGCTCCCCGTGAAGACCACCTCGTCGGCCGACGCCCCGATGAGCCTCGCGACAGCGGCGCGCGCCGCCTCCACCGCGTCGCGGGCGGCGCGGCCGGGGCCGTGGAGGCTCGAGGCGTTGCCGAAGTCCGAGGTGAGGAACGGGAGCATCGCGTCGAGCACCTCGCGGTGCATGGGGGTCGTCGCGTTGTGGTCGAAATAGGCCACGGAATCCCGGGCGCCGGCCGGCGCGGGCGACGGTCCGGCGGCAGCGGCCCTGGGAGGCGGCTTCATGCGGAACGCCATGCCAGAAGTCGGACGCAAAGGCAAGGGCCGAGGGGTCGGGCGGCGCCGTCCCCCTACCGCGGCCAGATGCCGCGCAGTTCGTGGACGTCGAGCACGGCGATCCGCGCCGTCCCGCCCTTCACCGCGACCGCGAGCGACCGGTCGTCCGCCTTCGGCGCGAACGGCATCGGGACGAACGCCAGGCCGTCGGAGGCGTAGACCTCCGAACCGTTGCGGTCGACGAAGACCGCGAGGCGCAGCTTTCCGTCCCGCAGCGGCGCGGGGGCGCGATGGCCGTTGACGACCAGCTCGGCCTTCGCCGGCTCGTAGACGACCGTCAGGCCGCGCAGCGTGAAGGCGATCTCCGCCGCGTCGCCCGGTTCGATCTCCGCGCGCAGCTCGACCAGCCCCGCGGAGAGGCCGTCCAGCGGGTTCGCGCCGCCCTCCTTGAGCGTCACCGGGCCGATCCGGTGCGTCGTCGCGCGCAGCGGCTCCAGTTCCCCGACCGGCGTCCATGTCATCCGCGGCCCCTCCGCCGTTTCGACGAGACGCAGCTCGTTCGGCAGGCTCATCGACTGGTTGAACGGCATGCCCGGCGTCGCCGTCTGGAACCAGCCGATCTGCACGACACGGCCCTTCGGTTCGTGCGAGAAGGTCTGCGCCGCGTAGTAGCCGCGGCCGCGGTGCCCGGGGAGCTTCGGCGTTGCCGGCGTGAACACCGCGCCGTCGAAGTCGCCGATCATGTACTCGCTGTTGGCCGCCGTGAGCACCCACTTGCCGCCCAGCTTGAAGAGGTCCGGGCACTCGTAGAAGCCCTCGATCCGGCTGCGGAAGGTCCAGGCCTTCAGGTCGGGCGACGTGTGGAACGCGATGCAGCGCGTGCCGTCGACCTCGGTGTAGAGGGCCATGACCCAGTGGTTCGATGGCGCGTACCACAGCAGCCGCGGGTCGCGGCCCTTGTGCACGACGACCGGATTGCCCTCGAACTCGCGGAAGGTCCGGCCCCGGTCGTTGGAGTACACAATGCATTCGCCGCGGCCGGTGCTGGTGAAGGCGGCGACGATGAGCTGGTTCGTCCCGTCGCGCCAGCCGCTGGTGTTGTCGCGGTCGACCACCGCGCTGCCGCTGTAGACCCAGTCGCCGTGCCGGACCGGGAAGATCGCGATCGGTTCCTCGCGCCAGTGGACCATGTCTGCGCTGACCGCGTGCCCCCAGTGCATGTTGCCCCACGGCCAGCCGTACGGGTTGTGCTGGTAGTAGAGGTGGTACTCGCCGTCCGCGAAGACCATGCCGTTCGGATCGTTGTTCCAGCCGCGGCGCGACGAGAACCGGAGCTGCCCGCGCAGCGGCTCGCGGTAGACCTCGTCCGTCTTCCAGATCGCATCGGATGTGGCGACGAGGTCGAGGGCCTTCGAGTCGTCCGGGATCCGTTCGACGCGGACGACCGCCGTCCTCCCCCGCCACGCGCGGACGTCGAGGTGCGCGAACCACTCGGGCGAGTCGGTGAGATCGATGTCGAACTCGCGGACGGCCGCGCCGTCGATCACGAGCGCACCCTTCGTCTTCTGCCCCTTCCGCCCACCGTTGCGCACCGGGAGCAGCAGGTACGCCCTGTCGAGGAGGACGGTCCGCTCCCGCGTGACCGGCTTCGGCGCAGGCGGCGGTGGCGATTCACTCTGGACGATGTGGTCGACATTGATGTGGCCCCAGCCGCCGGTCGCCGCGTCGACGATTTCGATCCGCGCGGTGCGGCCGGAGAACTCCCGCACGTCCCAGCCGGACGGCGCCAGCTCCTCGCTGCCGCCGGGCACGACGTTCGGGCCGACGGCGGTGCGGACAACTTTCCCGTCGATGACGAGGTTCATGCAGGTCTTGTTGGACCACCCGCCGCCGCCGATCAGGAAGTTCATGTGTGGGCGCTGGAGGGTGAACTCCGCCGAGACCAGCGCCCCGGTCGTCCGGTCGCCGCCGAAGAACGAGTTGACGAGCCCGTTGCCGCGGAAGCCGGAGACCTCCATCTGGCGCGGCAGCGTGCCCTTCGCCGGGCCCGGTCCGAAGGCCTCTCCCGTTGCGGTCCACGCGCCGTAGTCCTTCCCTTCGAAGTCGGCAAGGACGATGTCCGCCGCGGCAGCAGCCCAGGTCGCCAGCCCCGCCGCCACCAACCCCGCCGCCCATCCGTGCATCCGGTTCATGCGCTCACCTCCGCCGCGGAACGGCCCGCTCCGCCCGACCGCCAGTATGTCCGAACGCGCGCTTGCTGTCATGGCGCCGACTGGCCGCCGCTTGCCGGATCCTGACCTCGGGGCGCGGACGCGGCGGCAACATCCAACCGCCAGCATCGAACACCCAACGCTCAATGCCGACCTGGCGGGCGTTGGTCCGAACGATGACAACCGAATGGGGGCAAGCGAATGAGGACAGGATCCGGTGGCGTCCTCTTTCAGGTTTCAGGTTTCATCCTTCATCCCTCCCCGCCGGGGGTTGTGCCCGGAGGACGAACACGCCATGCTGACCCCCGTGACGACTGCGTTCCCCGTCCTGCTGCCCGCGCCGCGCCGGGTGCGCCCCGGCGGCGGCGTGTTCCGCGTTCCGGACCGGCCGCGCGTCGACGCGCCCGATGGCTGCACCCGCGCGCACGACGCGTTCGTCCAAGCCTTGGAAGAACCCGGCACCGTGGCTTCCAAGGATTGGAAACCCACCGGGCCCGCCGCGGCGACGCTCTCACTTGATCCCGCCGCTTCGGCCTCCCCGGAAGGCTACCGAGTCGTCATCGCACCGGACGGCGTCCGCGCCGCCGCGCCGGACGAGGCCGGCCTCCTTCGCGCTGCCGCGACGCTGCGGCAGATCGTCCGCGCCTCCGGCCGCGCGCTGCCATGCGCGGAGATCGACGACGCCCCCGCCTTCCCCGTCCGCGGCGTCCTCCTCGACATCAGCCGCGACAAGGTGCCGACGATGGACACGCTCCGCGGCATCGTCGACCTCCTCGCGGAACTGAAGTTCAACCGGCTCGAGCTCTACACCGAGCACACCTTCGCCTACCGCGCGCACCCGGAGGTCTGGGCCGAGGCCAGCCCGGTCACGCCGGACGAGGTCCGCACGCTCGACGGCTGGTGCCGCGACGCGGGGATCGAGCTCGTCCCGAACCAGAACTCCTTCGGCCACATGGAGCGCTGGCTCAAGCATCCCCGCTACGCCCCGCTCGCCGAGGCGCCGGATGGCTGGGTGCCGCCGTGGGGCGGGCCGCGCCGCGGACCGTCCACCCTCGATCCGGCGAATCCGGCGTCGCTGGACCTCGTCCGCGGCCTCTACGACGAACTGCTCCCCTGCTTCACGAGCCGCACCTTCAACCTCAACTGCGACGAGACGTGGGAGCTGGGCCAGGGCCGCAGCCGCTCGCGCTGCGAGGCCGCCGGACGCGGCCGCGTCTACCTCGACTTCCTGCTCGCCCTCCACGCCGACGTCCGCGCCCGCGGCTTCGCCGTGCAGGCGTGGGGCGACATCGTCCACCAGCACCCCGACCTGATCCCGGAGCTGCCGCGCGATCTGGCGATGCTCGAGTGGGGCTACGAGGCCGCGCACGACTTCGACGGCCGCTGCGCGCGCTTCGCCGCCGCGGGCGTTCCGTTCCTCGTCTGCCCCGGCACGTCGACGTGGAACTCCGTCGCCGGCCGCTGGACCAACGCGCTCGGCAACCTCGCCGCGGCGGCCCGCGCCGGCCTCGCGCGCGGCGCGCGGGGCTACCTTGTCACCGACTGGGGCGACGGCGGCCACTGGCAGCCCTGGCCCGCAAGCTGGCTGCCCCTCGCCGCGGCCGCCGCGTGCGCGTGGAACGGCGCGCCGCCCGCGGAGCCGAACCTCCTGCGCGCCGCCGATGTGCACATCTTCCGCGACGAGGCCGGCGGGGCCGCGACGGTCGCCCGCGACCTCGCCGACGCGTATCGCCTGCCCGGCCGCGAGCCGGACAACGCCAGCCTGCTCTTCAAGTGGCTCCAGCCGGACGTGCCCGAGGCGATGCGGGCCGGCCTCGGTCCCGCCCGCATCCGCGCGGCCGGGGAGCAGATCAACGCGATCGCCACGCGGCTGTCGCGGCTGAGCCTGCGGCGCGACGACGCGGCGCAGGTGCGCGACGAATTCGCCCAGGCCGCGAGCCTCATGCGCCTCGGCGCGGAACGCGGCGCGGCGCTCTGCGAGGGACGTCCCGACGCCGGTACGCGCGTGACAATCGAGCCGGGCCTGCGCGCCGCCGCGGACGAGCATCGGCGCCTGTGGCTCCTCCGCAACCGCCCCGGCGGCCTGAGCGACAGCGTCGCTCGGATGGAGGCGCTGCTGCCGGGCCGGCTGGATCACCGGCGTGTGACGCCGTAGGCGGGATGCCTCCGCTCGTGCTTCACCACGACCAGTTCGCCGGCCAGCGCCGGATGGTACTCGATCCTCATGCGCGCAGACGCCGCATCAACTCCTCGTGGCCGAGGGGCGAGACGGACCCCGCATCCAGCTCGGCATCACGGGAAAGCGCCAGCGAGATCGCCTCGTCATCGCCACGGCCGACGGCCAGATGGAACGGATCCTCGACGCTCTCCCAGAGGGACGCCGCAAGAAGCGCGCGCTCCCGGGCCGGGAGCTTCAAGGCTTCCGGGGCGATTTGATCGATGCTCATACGGCTACTCTACTCCATCTCTTCACCCGAGGAAGCTCGAAGTGGCCCGCCAAGCCGGCCGGAAGCGGGGTTGTCGTCGGCCGGACGGCCGGCGGGGTTCACAAGCCGGGCCGAGATGAAGGCGTAAACCGTCTCCTCCCCGTCCTCGCCCCGGAAACCGCCCAGCACGACCGTCCCGCCGTCCCGGAGGACGATCGACGTCGACAGGTTGCGCGAGCGGAAGCGGGGCTGGCGCATGTGGCTGCCCACTTTCTTCCCATCGGCGGTGGTTCCGCCAATTCCGACATCGTCCCAGCCCGCGAGCTCGGCCAGTTCCGGCACCAACGATAGATCGATCGTATGGCCGTCCGGCCCGACGGTCGGAGTGACGTTGAGGATCGACCCGACTTCGCGGGTCTGCATCTTGCGGGGCGGAGACGCCCGCGTCGCGGGGCAGGGGTCCTCGGGACGACCGGCAAATGCCGAGTGCCGGTACGCGGTCGGGTAGATGATCTCCGCACCCCCCCCCACCTGAGCGTTGACCCCGCTCCGCGTGAGAACCTTGGACGTGCTCA
>CAYODK010000013.1:0-51673 GCA_964402695.1 uncultured Verrucomicrobiota bacterium | reverse complement strand
GAAGCCGAGCCGCGCGATCATCCGCGTGGCGACATCGCGCACGAGGGCCTCGTCGTCGATCACCAGCACCCGGCCCGTTCCCTTCCACGCGGGAGTCTCGGCGGGCGGGGCGGGGGGAAGCGTGGGTGCGGGGAGATCGCAGGCCGGGAAGTAGACGGTGACCGTGGTGCCGAGGTCCGGCGACGTGCGGATGCGGATGCTCCCGCGGTGGGCGCGCATGATGCCCAGCACGACGGGAAGACCGAGGCCGCGCCCGGTGAACTTCGTGCTGAAGAACGGATCGAAGATCTTCGGCAGGATTTCGTCGGGGATGCCGGGGCCGTCATCCGTGACCTCGACCGCCACGTAGGCGCCCGGGGCGAGATTGTCGGTCAGGCTGGCGCCCTCGAAGAAGCCGGGGCCCGCGTCCACCGTCCGCACGCCGATGCGCACGCTTCCGGTCCGGTCCCCGATCGCCTCGGCGGCGTTCACGATCAGGTTCATGACGACCTGCCGGATCTGGGCCGGGTCGGCCTTCACAAGGGGGAGCCCCGGGGGGAGATCCAGGCCGAAATCGATCCGGTGGCTGATCGCCGCGCGAAGGAGGGGGACGGAGGCCCGCAGGGTGTCGCCCAGGTCGATCGGCCGCAGAGCGACGGTCGTCCGTCCGGAGTAGGCCAGCATCTGCCGCACGAGGTCGGCCGCGCGGCTGCCCGCGGTGCGGATGCCGTCGAGGGACTCCCTCACGGGCGGTGGAAGGTCGGCATCCAGCGCCATTTCGACATTGCCCAGGATGCCGACGAGCAGGTTGTTGAAATCGTGGGCGATGCCGCCCGCCAGGACGCCGAGACTCTCCAATTTCTGCGCGCTGCGGACCTGCTCCTCGAGCCGGACCTTCTCCTCCTCCGCCAGTCGGCGGGCGGTGACATCGCGGTTGCTGGTGCGGATGCCGAGGTAGGTCCCCTCGTCGTCGTAGACGCGGAGGCACGTATGGGCCACCCACCGCAGGCTGCCGTCGCGATGGAGGATGCGGAACTCGATCTCCCTGCTGCGGTCGGTGTCGCCGTCGCGTCCGCAGTGTCCCGTGTACAGCGGCAGGTCGTCCGGATGCACGATGCTGCGGACGAGGTCGGGGTCGTCGAGAAAGGCGCGCATGGGCCGGCCCGTGATTTGCTCGCAGGAGGGCGAGGTGTAGAGCAGCCGCCCGTCGGGCGCGTTCCACAGCTCCCAATCCGACGTGTGCTCCGAGATGATCCGGTACTTGGTCTCCGACGCCCGCAGGGCGGCCTCGTTGGATCGGCGGTCGGTGATGTCGCGCAGGATCACGCTGCGGAACTCGCCGTCGCTCGTGTTCCATGCGCCGACCGAAACCTCGGCGGGGAACTCCTCGCCGTTCTTCCGAAGGGCCCGGATCTCGCGGGGAACCCCGAGCATCGGATCGGTGGCCGGCGTGCGGATGGCGTTGAGCCCCTCGGAAGGGGCGTCATGGGGCTCCGGGGGAAAGAGCATCGAGGGCGAGCGGCCGAGGATCTCCCCGGGATCGTGGCCGAAGATCCTGCGCGCGCCGCGGTTCCATGACACGATCCGGTCGTTGCGGACGGCGAAGATCGCGTCGCGGGCCGATTCCGTGACGGCGCGGAACCGTTCCTCGCCCTCGCGCTGGGCGAGACCGGTGCGGACCAGGCGGTCGACCAGCCACGCCGCGGGGATGCCGAAGAGGGCGCACGTCGCGACGAGCGCGGCGAGGAAGACGTGCAGGGACCTCCGCCCGTGGGTGATCAGCGACCGCGCGGCCTTCACCCGCAGGATCCCCTCGGTGGTGCCGCCGCTCCCGGTCAGGAGCAGGTAGCCGGCGATCGTGTTGTCGTCCCGCGGCATGGACCAGGTCGGCGTGCGGTCCGAAAGACGCGCGGCGGCCTCCGCCAGGTCCTCGGGACCCTCCTCGTCGGGGGCATGCACGCTGATCTGAAGATCGACGCTGTGCAGCAGCGTGTCGAGGTCGGCGACGCTGAAGGACCGTGTATGCACCACCGCGCCCCGCGCGGGGCCATCGCCGGATGTGGGACGGACGGTGCACGCGGCGGCCAGCACCAGGCGGTGGTCCCGGACCGACCTTGCAATCGCCGTGCCCTGCGTGGATTCCATGGCGGAGGCGGCCAGGCGCGCCGCGCGTGCGATATCGTCCTGCGCAGCCGCGACGACCGAGCGCTGGGCATCCCGAGTCAGGGCGATCCGCGGCTCAAGGGCGGGATCGAAGAGAAAGAAGCCGTCGATCTGGTCGAACGTGGCGCTGGACAGGTGGGCTTCGGCGAACTTCGGGTTGGTGCCCTCGAGGTACGCGGTGGTTTCGTCCCAGATGGCGTAGTCCCGGACGAAGGCGGCGAGCGTTTCCGCCTCGCGATGGAGGACCGTGGCCAGGTTCGCCATCCGGTCCCGAACCGTCCCCGCCTCGATCTGAAGGAAACCCTGCAGCATCGTCCGGTCGGACAGACCCAGCAGCGCGAGCATGATGCTCAGCGTCATCAGCAGGACGACCAGCGATGCTTTTTTTCGCAGATCCATGCGTACCCCGCGACCACCGACGCATCCTAACATGTTCGGGGATGGAGGGAAGACCCTTGAGGGGGCCCGGAGGCCCCGCGCGACGCATCCGGCCGAGGTTTGGGCTTGTAGGCGATCCCCCCGTTAGGCCAGAGTGGCCGGGCCGCCCCGACGGGCGGACGCGGAGGAGTTGGACCATGGACAATGTGAGCGCGCAGACGGTCATCGCAGCGGACACCGAGATCACCGGCACGATCAAGAGTGCCGGAACGGTCCGCATCGACGGGAAGATGGACGGGGAACTTCACTGCGAGAAGGACGCCCTCGTGGGCAAGTCGGCCACGGTGAAAGGCAATCTGAATGTCTCGTCCGCCGTTGTCGAAGGCACGGTGAACGGCAACATCGTGGCCCGTGATCGCATCGAACTGAAGTCGTCGGCCCGCCTCACCGGGGATATCAAGGCGAAACGACTCGTGGTGGAGGACGGCGTCACGTTCATCGGCCGCTCCGAGGTCAGCGCCTCGGGTACGCCCGCGGCCGCTCCCGCCGCGCCCCCCGCCGCTCCCTCCCAGGCGTCGCCCGCCGCCGAGGCGCCGCGGCCCGGGATGTTCGCGAAGCGCTAGGATGGGAGACTGCCGCCGCGCGTCGGCCGCCCGCCGGGCGGGCGCCGTCGCGCCCGGCATTTCCGGGAGCGACTCGTGGCGGGGTCCCGCAAGGTCAGCATTGTCAGCGGGTTCGACGTCGTCCAGTCTCTGGGCAACCGCCGGACGGGGAGTGCTCCCGCGGCGGCCTCCCCCGCGCCGGCACCCCGTCCCCCGCCGGCCGGAAGCGTGGCGCTGCCCTCCCGGCGCGAGATCGCCTGTCCGGATTGCGGTTGGGAATCCCATGTCATGGGACGCCAGACCTACGCCGTCTGTCCGAAATGCCGGAAGAAGATCGACATCGTCGACTACACGGTGGACATTGACTTCACCGGTACCATCTCCACGGCCGGGACCGTCCGGCTCACGGCGGGCGGCGTGGTGCGGTCGGGGGAGATCCGCGCCGCCATCGTCGATCTTTCCAGCCGGGTGGAGGGCGGCCGGATCGTCGCATGGCACCGGCTCGACCTCCGCGCCGGCGCCGTCTGCCTTCCGGAGCAGATCGAGTTCCGCGAACTGCGGCTCGATGCCGGGGCCAGTCTCTCGTTCCCGGCCCCGATGACCTGCCGCCGCCTCGATGTCGCCGGCGATCTCGAAGGGGAGTTCATCGTCAGCGGCGAGGTCCTCATCCGCGCGGGCGGAACCTTGCGCGGATCGCTCCGGTGCGCCCACCTGACCGTGGAGGACGGCGCCGGCCTCGCCGCCCAACTCCAGATCGGGGGCGGAGACTCCATCGCCCATACCCGATAGCCAATCGCCAAAGCGGAACCCGGAACCTCCGAACCTGCGAACCTCCGAACCTGCGAACCTCCGAACCTGTGAACCTCCGAACCTCCGAACCTGCGAACCTGCGTCCCCCCGAACCTCCGCCCTCCCGGTCCCGCTATCACCTCGCCGGCGTCGGCGGTGTCGGCATGAGCGCGCTCGCCCAGGCGCTGCGGGATCGCGGCGCCGTCGTTTCGGGGTCGGATCGCTTCCTCGACACCGGCCGCGAGATCGACTCGCTTCGCGTCCTCCGCGCCGCGGGCATCCGGCTCGTGCCGCAGAACGGCTCGGGCCTCGCCCCCGACACCACCGCCCTCGTCGTCAGCACCGCGGTGGAGGAGGGGAACCCCGACCTCGAAGCCGCCCGCCGCCTCGGCGTGCCCGTGCTCCACCGGGCGGAGATGCTCGCCCGTCTCGCCTCCGGCCACCGCGGGATCGCCATCGCCGGCACGTCCGGGAAGACGACCGTCACGGGCATGACCGGCTGGGTCCTCGAACGACTCGGCCTCGACCCCGCCGTCGTCAACGGCGGCGCCGTGCTCGACTGGACCGGCCCCGCCCGGCTCGGCAGCGTCCGCAACGGCGCGTCGGAGTGGTTCGTCTACGAGGCCGACGAGAGCGACCGCTCCTTCCTCCGCTTCTCCCCGGACCACGCGATCGTCACGAACATCTCGCAGGATCACTTCACGCTCGACGAAGCCATCGCCCTCTTCCGCGAGTTCGCCGCACGCGTCCGCGGGACGATTGTCGCCGGCCCCGGCGTCGCGGAGATTCTCGGCTCCGGCTTCGCCGGCCGCGTCGAGACGCCCGTCCCCTCCGTGCCGCCGCATGTCACGCCGTCCGGTGTCGGCTTCGAATTCGAGGGTGTCCGCTTCGACCTGCCGGCCATCGGAGTCCACAACGGCTGGAACGCGTTGGTCGTCGCCGGCCTCGCGCGCAGCCTCGGGCTCGACCTCGCCGCCGTCGCCGAGGCCTTCCGGATCTTCCACGGCATCCACCGGCGGCTCGAGATCGTCGGCGAGGCCCGCGGCGTCCTGGTGCTCGACGACTACGCCCACAACCCCGCCAAGATGCGCGCCGCATGGGAGGCTGCGGCGACCCGCGCCCGGTCCGTCGTCGGCGTCTGGCGCCCCCACGGCTTCGGCCCGCTCAGGCTGATGATGGACGACCTCGTCGCGAACCTCGCGCAGGCCATGCGCGCGTCCGACCGCCTCTTCCTGCTCCCGGTCTTCTACGCCGGCGGCACCCCCGGCGGATCGGTCAACTCCGACGAACTCGCCCGGCGCCTGCAGGCCCTCGGCCGCACCGCCGCCGTCGCCCCGGACTACACCGCCCTCGAGCCCCTCGTCCTCCCGCACCTCGTCCCCGCCTCCGCCCTCCTCGTCATGGGCGCCCGCGACCCCGACCTCCCCCTCTTCGCCCGCCACATCGCGACCCGGCTCGCCTCCGGAGGCCCCCATGCCTGAGGCCCGCTGCAACTACGGCCACAGGTTCTGCAGCCCGGTTTGAGCTGTGGATGCCGGTCTTCCTCCGCCGATGGGGCGCGCTTGCCGTTTGCCCGCCGTGCGCGGACAATGCGCGCGATGTCGGCGGGAATTCCAGAAGCGGCGGGGGCGCGGTGGGCCGTGTGGGTGCGCGGCCCGGGCGGGCTGGCCGAGGTGTGGCGCATCGCGCTGCCGCTGATCGTCAGCACGGCCTCGCTGACGCTGATGCAGTTCTGCGACCGCATGTTCCTGGCCTGGTACAGCGGCGTCTCCATCCGCGCCGCGCTGCCGGCGGGCATCCTGTCGTTCACGATGATCTGCGGCTTCTTCGCTGTCGCGGGCTACGGCGGCACGTTCGTCGCGCAGTACCACGGCGCCGGCGACCCGCGCGGCTGCGGCCGCGCGACCGCCCAGGCCGTCCTCTTCGCGCTGCTCTCATGGCCTGTCATCCTGCTGCTCTTCCTCCCGCTCGGGCGGCTCATCCTCGCATGGTCGGGCCATCCGCCGGAGGTGCTGGCGGAGGAGCGGATCTACTTCGACATCTCGATGTGGGGCAGCCTGCCGTCGCTGGTGAGCACGGCGGTCGCCGGCTTCTTCAGCGGCCGCGGCGACACGCGCACCACCATGTGGGCCTACATGGCGGGCAACCTTCTCAACATCCCGCTCGACTGGCTGATGATCTTCGGCCACTGGGGTTTCCCGGAGATGGGCATCCGCGGTGCCGCGATCGCCACCGTCCTCTCGGGCTGCGTCCCGCCGATCATCCTCCTCGGCCTCTACTTCGACCGGGCGACGGACCGCATCTTCGCCACGCGCGCCACGTTCCGGTTCGACCGCGTCCTCTTCCGCCGCCTGCTGCGGTTCGGCCTGCCGTCGGGCGTTCATCTGGCCCTCGATCTGACCTCGTTCACCCTCTTCGTCCTCCTCACCGGCCGCTTCGGCCCGCTGGCGCAGGCGGCGAGCAACATCGCGTTGAGCATCAACACGCTCGCCTTCATGCCGATCATCGGCCTCGGCATCGCCGCCTCGATCGTCGTCGGCCAGTACCAGGGGCGCCGCGAGCCGGACCACGCCGCGCGCGGCGGCTGGAGCACCCTCATCCTCGGCACCGCCTACATGGGCCTCGTCGGTGTGACCTATCTCCTCGTCCCGGAGTTCTACGTCGGCCTCTTTTCCGGCGGCGGCGAGGGCACGTTCCGCGCGGAGGAACTGCTGCCCACGGTGCGCCCGCTGCTGGTCATCCTGGCCATCTGGAGTTTCACGGATGCGGCGGACATCGTCCTCGCGGGCGCGCTGAAGGGCGCGGGGGACACCCGCTTCGTCATGGCCTGGTCGCTGGCGATCGCCTACGGTTTCTTTGTCGCGGGCGAGCTGGTGATCGTCCTCGTGCTCAAGCGCGGCCTGCTTGCCGCGTGGATGTGGACGTGCGCCTACATCATCGTGCTGGCCGCCGGCTATCTCTGGCGATTCAAGCGCGGCAGGTGGAAGTCCATCGACCTCCTCGGTCGCGGGGTCGTCGAGGCCCTCCCGCCGCCGGGCCGGCCCGGGGCGGATGGGATGGCGGTGGAGTAAGATCCAGGGGACAGGGATCAAGTGAAGAAACTCCAAACTCCAAGGAAGTCGGAAGTGGAGAGCGGGCAAGGAACGAAGTCCGACTTGATCCTTCGTCTTCCTGCCTTATCCCTTCCTTGGAGTTTGGAGTTCTCCACTTCCTTCTCCTTGATGCTCCTCTCTCTGGCTCTCTCCGGTTGCGGCCGTGATCCGCAGCCCCCTCCGGCGTTCGACGGGGCCGCCGCGCTGGAGACGGCGAGGGAGTTCGTCGCGCTGGGACCCAAGGACTCCGGCACGCCCGGCGCGGCGCGGGCGGCGGAGTGGATCCGTGCGCGGCTCGCGGCGGCCGGGTGGGAGGCTTCGATCGACGAATTCCGCGACGGGCCGCCGGGCGGCGAACTGACCTTCCGCAACGTCGTCGCCGGGCGCCGCGGCGCCGGCCCGGGCATCGTGCTCTTCGGTGCGCACTACGACACGAAGTCCGGCATCGCCGGCTTCGAGGGCGCGAACGATTCCGCGTCCGGCGTGGCCGCGCTGCTCGGGATCGCGCGCGTATATGCCCGCGCCACGCCCCCGTGCGAGTTCCGGCTCGCGTTCTTCGACGGCGAGGAGTGCCGCGTCGCGTACGGGCCGCACGACGGCCTGCACGGCAGCCGGCGCCTGGCCCGCCGCGCGGTGGAGGAGGGATGGGCGCGCGACGTCCGCGCGGTCCTCGTCCTCGACATGATCGGCGACCGCGACCTCACCGTCACGGTCCCGCGCAACGGGACGCCGTCCCTGCTCGCCGCGGTCTTCGACGCCGCGCGGATCGAGGGCGTGCGCGACCGCTTCCGACTGGCGCCCGGGGACATCCTCGACGACCACGTGCCGTTTCTCGAGGCCGGCATGCCGGCGGTCGACCTGATCGACTTCGAGTACGGCAGCGCGCCGGGACTCAACGACCACTGGCACACGCCGGCCGATTCGATGGACAAGCTCTCCGCCGACAGCCTCGCCATCGTCGCGCGCGTGGCCCTGCGCGTGGCCGCCGCCGCAGCATCCCGTCCCTGACTCCATGCGGACTCGATGACCGCTCCATCTCTGACATCCGACCTCCGACCTCTGACCTCCGGCGTTGGCCCTCCGGTTTGACGCCTTCGGCCCCGTCTGTTAGCGTCTTCGGGCTTTCCGAGCGCGGACGGAGAGGTGGCCGAGTGGTTTAAGGCGCACGCCTGGAAAGTGTGTGTACTCCAAAAGGGTACCGTGGGTTCGAATCCCACCCTCTCCGCCAGGTTCTCGCAGAGGGTCCCGTCAACGAGGAGATGTGCCATGAGTCGTCAAAGCGCGATGCGGTGGGTGGCGGGGATCGTCGTTGCGGTCCTCGGGACTGCAGGGGTGGCGATGGCGCAGCAACCGGCGAAGCCCGCGTCGCCCAAGCCTCCGCAGGACAAGACGAAGCTGCCCGAGTTGTCGGCGGCGGAACGGCAGGGGATTGAGGCTGCGGTTCCGGCGGCGGCCCGGGTGAAGCCGGCAAAGCCGCGCCGGATCCTGGTGTTCTGGCGTTGCGAGGGGTTCTTCCACGGCTCGGGCATCGCCGGCGGCAACCTGTCGATCGAACGAATGGCGGCGAAGACCGGCGCGTTCTCGGCGGACTTCAGCATCGACTACTCGGCCTTCGATGCCGCGAACCTGGCCAGGTACGATGCGATCGTCCTGAACAACACGACGCAACTGGCGTTGCCGGACGAGGCGAAGAAGCAGGCGTTGCTGGAGTTCGTCCGCGGCGGCAAGGGGATCGTCGGCATTCATGCCGCCACCGACAATTTCTACAAGTGGCCCGAGGCCGCCGCCATGATGGGCGGTCTGTTCGCCGGGCATCCGTGGGGCGGCGGCGGAACGTGGGCGGTCAAGATCGACGAGCCCGGCCATGTCCTGAACCGAGCCTTTGGCGGCCAGGGGTACAAGCTCAAGGACGAGATCTACCAGTTCAAGGATCCCTACACGCGTGCCGACCGGCGCGTGCTCCTCTCGCTCGACCTCGCGGACCCGGAGACGGCGAAGCCGGCGGAGAAGGGTGCGCGGGCCGACCGGGACTACGCGATCTCGTGGATCCGTCAGGAGGGGAAGGGCCGGGTCTTCTACTGCTCGCACGGCCATGCGGCCAACGTGTTCGCGTTTGCCCCGGTCGTTCAGCACTTCCTTGACGGCATCCAGTATGCGATCGGCGATCTTGCGGCCGACGCAACCCCCAAGCCGTAGTCGCCGGGCATCCGGCACTCCAACGCTTCGACGGCCGGCACCTTGTGCGGCTACGTGCGGTGGCCCGTGAGACGCTCGATGCGTCTGCACAGGGAACCGGCCATCGCTTCCGGCAGGGCGTCCCGCTGGGCCTGCTGGATGCGGCCGTAGTGGGCGGTCAGGGCTTGCACGGCGGCGGCCCGGGCCGGGTCGGCCGGGCTGCGGGCAGCCATGCGGGCGAGCAATCCGCACATGACCGCGGCATCCTGGTGGGTGCCGAGCAGGTCCTGCACCGAGGCCAGGCGGCCGGCGACCTTGCGGGCCTGCTTCCCCAGGATGGGGCTGAAGAACTCGATGGCGTAGCGGAGCTTCTTGATCTGGATGCGCAGCGCGTGGAGGTCCTCGTCCGGGCTGTCCGGCCGCAGCCGGCGCAACGAGCGGAAGACCTTCCGGGCGCGGCCCCGGATCACGTCAGCGGAGATCCGGTCCGCCGGCTGGAGGGGAAGGGAGCCGTCGGCGGGCTCGCTGGCGGGGGATGCAAGGTGGCCGAATCCGCGGGCCATGGCGCGATGGCGCCGGGTCTCGAGGGCGCGCAGCAGCCGGCGCCGGGCGCCCTCGCGATCCTGCTCGAGCCGTGCGGCGAGAGCCTCCACGGCCGGCCAGTGGCGGGGATGGATGGCGCGACCGGATGCGCGCAGGCTCTCGATTTCCACGTCGAGGTCACGCACGCGGCCCATGAAGCCCGAG
The DNA here is from genome assembly GCA_964402695.1 of uncultured Verrucomicrobiota bacterium. Taxonomy (GTDB): domain Bacteria; phylum Verrucomicrobiota; class Kiritimatiellia; order PWTM01; family PWTM01; genus VGWF01. The sequence continues at coordinate 41,748 of CAYODK010000013.1, read as the reverse complement.
ATCCATCGCAGGTCGGCAAACCACCGACCTGCGGAGCGGGGAAGGCAGGGCTGGAAGATCAGCCAGGCGGCGCGCAGCCGGCGTGCGGCGACGCGCATGTCGTGCAGGGCCTCGGGGTCGAGGCCGGCCCGCGAGCCGGGTTCGTTCCAGACATAGCGGTTCCAATGCCGGCGCACGACGCGACGGGCCGCGGTGGCGCAGGAGTCCGTCGGCGTGATGTCCAGATCCTGTTCGTCCAGTCGCGACGGGGGCACATCGGCCAGTTCCAGGGCCCGTTCCAGCTTGGACGCCGTGACGAGACGCCAGCCGGCGAGTTCGGACAGGCGTCGCGCGAACCTCTCCAGGTCTCCGGTCGGACCGGGGCTTTCGATCTCGACCTCCCAGAAGCGGACGCAATGTCCTCCCGCCATGGCCAGCACGGCATCCGCGCAGAGGCTCGCGCGCAGTCCCCCGGGCAGTATCGCATCGGACTCGCACCGGCGGAGCGTGATGCGGGCCACGGGGACAAGGGGCAGCGGTCCGGCGACCTGCCGGATCCATTTCGAGATGCGGGAGCCCGGCACGGGACATGGGAAACGCTGCGGAATGCGGCGGACATGCTCCTCGATCTCCGGTCGCTCCAGCACGGGGGAACCCCCGGCGCCCGGCGCCGCCTTCAGGGTCAGGGTGACGTCGCCGTTCCGGTCGCGGATCCGCAGTCCGACACCCGCGCGCGAAAGCCAGTGGTCGGACGAGTCGAGGTACACATCCCTCAGAACGCTGAGCCGGGGGGGGCCGAGCGTGGCGCCCAGTCGAAGGGCGAGGGGACGAAGCCTCAGCAGGGCCCCCGCCGAAGCCGGCACGAGCTTCACCTCGCGTTCCGTCGGAAACGCCTCGGACACGTCGGTCAGCGCGCCAACTGCCGCAGTTGTCCCGGCTGCATCAGCCACTCGAGACGACCGCGACCTGCGGCGGGCTCCTCCTCGAATTCCACGCAACAGGCTGCCGCCTTCTTGAACGTCATGGAGAACAGGATGCGCCCGGTCATGCACCGCTGGGCGAACTCGGCAATGTCCGGCATGTGGCCGACCACCATCACCGATCCGACGTCCAGCTGCTCGAGCCAGCTCATGAACTCCGCGAAATTTCCCCCGGGACGAAGACAGGGAAGGGGGGAGGGCGGAAGGCTGACTCGAAGCTGATCGGCAAGGATCTCCGCCGTCTCTTCCGCGCGGGCCAGGGGGCTGCAGGCCATCAACTCGGGCTCACATCCGATGGCGCGCAGACCCCGGCCGACCTGGACGGTCCTGGCGCGCCCATCCTCGCTCAACCGGCGAAGGTCATCATCCATCGACGCGCCTTCTTCCGCTATGCCGTGACGGACGAAGTAGACGACCATGCATTCCCTCCGGTAGCCTGCAAACCAAGGCCAGTATCCAGTCCTTATCTCGTGGTCGTCAAGGTCATTCCCCGGTTCACGCCCGATTGAGAGCTTGCCGTCGCCGACGTGTGGAGTACTATGGATTGGATATGAACCGGCATCCGCAGAGCTTGACGGCTTGGCTTTGGTGGCTTGCGTTCTTTATCGCGGTCCTCGGGGGTGTGGCCGCTTACATGCTGCGGCTGAATACAATGAGTTCGAGTTCGACCTCCACCTCCAATCTCGTCATCGCGATCACGGTATCCCTGTCCGGGATCTGTGTCATCTGCGCGACGTCCGGGTGGTGGATGCGTCGCTGATCTCGTCCTCGCCGGACTTCGCCGGAACGACCTGCGGAACCCGCCCGAGACATCTCGCAAGGGATGTGTATTTTCCTTCTGAAGAATGGTTTGTGATGCTCCGCGATTTTTTTGCGTCAGCCTGCTTGAAATATCAATACATCATGATATCATGATCTCATGAGCACGATCGATCCATGTGGGTGCCCGGGTGTTCCGATCGAGGAGTTGGCACGGGTGGCTCAGGTACTGAGACTCCTGGCCCATCCCCACCGGCTGAAGATCCTCGAGATCCTTCGCTATCGCGACGGGGTTCCGGTTCACGAGGTCGCGGAACGGGTGGGACTGCCCCCGGCGGCGACGTCCCAGTTGTTGAACCAGATGCGGCGGATCGGGCTGGTTCGGGCGGAGCGCGAGGGGCGGGTCGTTCGATACCAGATCGCCGACCCGCGGTCGGTCAGGGTTCTGGACTGCATCTGCAAGGAGGGGACCGCAGCATGAAGACGCGATGGATGGCCGTGGGTTGTCTGATGGCAGGGTCCGTGCTGGCCGAGGCAGGCCCTTCTCTGGAGGAGTGTGTCCGCGCGGCCCTGGCCGGGAGCCCCCAGGCGGCGGCCGCCGAGGCTCGGGCGGGTGCGGCCCGCGCGGCGATCCGCCAGGCGGAGTCGGCGCTGTGGCCGGTCGTGTCGGTCTCGGGGGGCTATGCGCACACGGACAATCCTCCGCAGGCGTTCATGATGGCCCTCAACCAGCGGTCGCTCGACATGCAGAGTCCGGAGTTCAACCCGAACGAGCCGGACGGAATCGGCAATGCGCGGTTCGGGGTCGTTGCGCGGATGCGGCTCTTCGACTTCGGACGCCGGTCCAACGACCGCCGCTCCGCGGAGTTCGCGGCCGGCGCGCAGGCCGAGATGCTTGCCGCCGTGCAGAACGACCTGGTTCACGAGGTGACCCGGGGCTACTACACCGTTCTCCAGGCCCAGTCCTTCGTCACGGTTCAGCAGGAGCAGGTTCGATCGCTCGAGGAGAGCCTGCGGGTCGCGCGGGAGCGAATGGAGAAGGGCGCCGCGGTCAAGAGTGACGTCCTGACGCTGGAGGTCCGGTTTGCGCAGGCGCAGGAGGACCTGATCCGCGCCCGGAACGGCGTCGGACTGGCGGTCGCGGCGCTCAACACTGCGATCGGACGCGATCTCGTGGCCGAGGCGGGTCTGGACGCCAGGCCGCCCGACCAAGTTCCCGACCTGCCCGCGGAGGCCACCGACGAGGCCACGCGCAGCCATCCCGCGGTGCGCGCCGCCGAGCTGGCCGTCGCGGCGCGGCGTAGCGCGGTGGCCCGGGCGAAGGCCGACCGGCGGCCCACGATCAGCGCCTTCGGGGAACTGGACTGGGACAGCGAGGATCTGTCGGACGCGGAGGATAGCTACTACGCCGGGGTCCTGGCCGAGTGGGATGTGTTCGATGGATTCCGGCGCTCCGCCGCGATCCGCGAGGCGCAGGAGAACCTGGCGGCGGCCGAAGCCGATGCGCGCCGCGCCCAGGACGGGGTGAAGCTGGATCAGCGGCAGGCGTACCTGCGCGCCCGCGAGGCGCGGGAGCGGTGGACCGTGACCGGCAAGAGCGTGGAAAGCGCGGAGGAGGCCCTGCGCATGACCAAGGCGCGTTACGAGCAGGGCGCAGCGGACATCCCGGAACTTCTGAACGCGGAGCTGGGCCTGTCGGCCATCCGCAGCCGCCGCGTGTCGGCGCTGTATGACTATCTGACGGCCCTCTCGAACATCGGGCGGGCCAGGGGCGAACTGGCGCCGGCGGGCGCCGCGAAGTGACGGGACCGGAACAAGGGAGGGAGAAGGCGAACATGAACAGGATTCTCAAGGCGTCGTGGAAGCCGCTGGTCGGTGTCGTCGGCATGGCCGGCCTGATGTTCTACTCCGCGGGCGGGTGCACGGAGAAGGTCCCGCCGGGGACCGTCGCCGCGGAGGCGGGGGAGGCCGTGCCTCCGGGCGCTCCGACCGTGGTCGTGAAGCGTGCCCGGATGGCCGCCCAGGTCGAGATCCCGGGCACCGTGGAGTCGGAGACCAAGATCACGCTGAGCGCCAAGGTTCCCGCCCATGTGAAGAAGGTCCTGGTGTCCGCGGGCACGGCGGTCAAGGCCGGCCAGGAACTCGTCCTGCTGGACGACCGCGAGATCGGCGAACAGCTCTCGGCGGCGGAGGCGCAGTTGAGAATGGCCGAGGCGGAGTACAAGCGCACGAAGGGGCTTTTCGATGCGAAGGCCGCGACCGAGCAGCAGTTGCTGGCGGCCGAAACGGGCCGCGACGCGGCGAGGGCGCAGGTCGAGCGCGCCAAGGTGATGATGACCTATGCCAGGATTGTCTCGCCCATCGATGGCGTCGTCACCGATCGGCGTGTGGAGGAGGGTGACATCGCGTCCCCGGGGCAGATGCTCCTTGCCGTGTACGACCCCGCGCGCATGCGCCTGGAGGCGCCGGTCCCGATGCGCCTGGCCGGGGCGCTCTCGGCCGGGCTGGAGGTCGGGGTGGTGCTGACCGATCCGGACCGCTCGCGGAAGGGCCGCATCACCGAGATCGTGTCGGAGATCGATCCCCTGAGCCGTACGCAGAAGGTCAGGGTGCTGCTCGACGACCCGTCGGGCCTCCGCCCCGGCGCGTTCGGCCGGCTCGTGGCGCCGGCCGGCACCGTCGACGCCATCCTGCTTCCGGAGTCCAGCGTCCTGCGCGTCGGCCAGCTTGAGATGGTCAGCGTGGTTCGTGACGGTCGCGCGATGCGGCGCCTCGTCAAGACGGGGGCGCGGCGCGACGGCCAGATCGAGATCCTGTCGGGCCTCGACGACGGCGAGACCGTTCTGGCGGCGGCCCATGGACGGGAGGGCTGAGCCATGTCGGAGAACGGCGCCAGGTTTTCGGGCATTGTCCGCAGCTTCCTGCAGGGGCAGCTCTCGGTCCTCCTGATCGTGATCAGCCTTGCCGCGGGGGCCGTCGCGCTGGTCATGACACCGCGCGAGGAGGAGCCCCAGATTGTCGTGCCGCTGGCCGACGTGATGATCTCGTACCCCGGCGGCAGCGCCGAGGAGGTCGAGCGCCGCGTCGCCTCGCGGCTCGAGCGGTTGCTCTACCAGATCGACGGCGTCGAATACGTCTACTCGATGTCCCGGCCCGGGCAGGCCGTGGTCACGGTCCGGTTCTTCGTGGGCCAGGACCGCGAGGCGAGCCTGATCAAGCTGTACAACAAGATCTTCCAGAACATCGACCGGACCACCCCGGGGATCGCCGGCTGGGTGGTCAAGCCGATCGAGATCGACGACGTGCCCATCGTCACGGCGGCCCTCTACAGCGACCGGTACGGGACGTACGAGCTCTACCGCGTGGCCGAGGAGGTGGCGGGCAAGCTTCAGCACGTCCACAACAGCGCGCGCATCACGCTCCATGGAGGCGAACCGCGCACGGTGCGGGTGCTCCTGGACCCCGAGCGCCTGGCCGCGCATAACCTCTCCGCCCTCGAGATCGCGGGGGCCCTGAAGGTGTCGAACAGCCAGGCGGGCGCCGGAAGCCTGGCGCGCGGCAACCGCGAGGTTGTCGTCGAGGTCGGCCCGTTCCTGCGCGACGCGGACGAGGTGCGCAACCTGATGGTCGGCGTCCACGGCGACCGGCCCGTCTACCTGCGCGATGTCGCGGAGGTGCGCGACGGTCCCGACGAGCCCGCTGTCTACTCTCGCATCGGCTTCGGCCCCGCGGATGCCGGCGCGGGCGGCGAGGGGGGGCGCGAGTACGGGGCCGTCACGATCGCCGTGGCCAAGAAGAAGGGCAGCAATGCGGTCTGGGTGTCGCGCGATGTCGAGAAGACGCTGGAGGAATTGCGCGGCACGATGATCCCCGACGACGTCCGGGTGCGCGTCACCCGTGACTACGGCGAGACCGCCAACGAGAAGGTCAACGACCTGGTCAAGTCGCTCGGCGAGGCCATCATCACCGTGATCGCCCTGATCGCGCTGGCGATGAACTGGCGCGTCGGCATCATCGTCGCGCTGGCCGTGCCGATCACGTACGCGCTGACGTTGATGGTCAATCTGCTGGCGGGATACACGATCAACCGCGTCACCCTCTTCGCGCTGATCCTGGCGCTGGGGCTGCTGGTCGACGACCCCATCGTTGCGGTCGAGAACATCTACCGTCACCTGCTGCGGCGGCGCCTGCCGCCGGACCAGGCGATCCAGAACGCCATGGGCGAGGTGATGCCGCCGGTGATCCTCGCCACGCTCTCGGTGATCGTGGCCTTCCTTCCGATGTTCTTCATCACCGGCATGATGGGTCCCTACATGCGCCCCATGGCCCTCAACGTGCCGCTGGCGATGCTCAGTTCCCTGCTTGTGTCGTTCACGATCACCCCGTGGGTCTCGAAGAAGATGCTCGCCGGCCGGGGGCTCGGCTCGGGCCACGGCGGGGAGGACGAGGACGTCGCATCGACCGCGACGTACCGCGTCTACTCCCGCATCATGCGGCCCTTCGTTGACAGCCGATCGAAGGCGCGCGTGCTTCTTCTTGCGATGGCCGTCCTCTTCGCTGCGGCCATCTGGATGGCGCTGGCGGTCGTCCCGCTCAAGATGCTCCCCTTCGACAACAAGAACGAGTTCCAGGTCGTCCTCGACATGCCGGAGACGGCCACGCTCGAATCCACCGATGCCGCCGCCCGCGAGGTCGAGCAGTACCTGCGTACCGTCCCGGAGGTGCGCGACTTCGCCACGATCGTCGGCGCGGCATCCCCGATGGACTTCAACGGTCTCGTCCGCCACTACTACCTGCGCCAGGGGCCGAACGTCGCCGACGTGCGCGTGAATCTGCTGCACCGCTCGAAGCGCGAGATGGACAGCCACGCCCTCGTGCTGCGCCTTCGGCGGGACCTCGAGGCGATCGGTCAGCGGACCGGGGCGAATCTCAAGATCGTCGAGGTGCCGCCGGGGCCGCCGGTGCTGGCCTCCATTGTCGCCGAGGTCTATGGCAGGGACGACACACCGTACACGAACCTGATCGCCGTGGCGCAGACCGTCAAGGCGAGGATGATGGAGGAGCCGGGCGTCGTGGACGTGGACGACATGGTCGAGGCCGACCAGCCCCGATTGTTCTTCGAGGTCGACCGCGAGAAGGCGGGCCTCAACGGGATTTCGACCGAGGCCATCGCGCAGACCCTCCAACTCGCCCTCGCCGGGATGCCCGCCGGGGTCGTCCACAAGCCCGTGGAGCAGAACGAACTGCCCATCGTGCTGCGGCTTCCGCGCGAGGCGCGCACGGATGTCGAACGCCTGCGCTCGCTCGCCGTGAAGGGGCCGACGGGCCGGCTGGTGCAGATCGGCGAACTCGGGCGATTCCACGAGACGACCGCGGAGAAGACGATCTTCCACAAGAACCAGGAGCGGGTCGTCTACGTCAACGCCGAGGTCGCCGGCCGCGGTCCGGCGTATGCGGTCCTCGCCCTGCAGAAGCACTTCACGGACAACCCGCCGCCAGCCGGTGTCACGATCGACTGGAAGGGCGAGGGCGAGTGGAAGATCACCCTCGATGTCTTCCGCGACCTCGGCATGGCGTTCGCCGCGGCTCTCCTCGGGATCTACGTGCTGCTGGTCTACGAGACGAAATCCTACGTGCTGCCGCTGGTCGTCATGATGTCCATTCCGATGACGCTGATCGGCATCATGCCCGGTTTCGGCCTGCTGAATGCGATCGTCAACCGCCCCGTCGGCGGTTTTGCGAACCCGGTCTTCTTCACCGCCACGGCGATGATCGGCATGATCGCGCTCGCGGGCATCGTGGTGCGCAACGGGATCATCCTGATCGACTTCATCCGCACGACCGTTGAGCGGGGCCGGCCGCTTCGCGAGGCGATTCTCGAGTCCGGCGCCGTCCGCCTGCGCCCGATCGTCCTGACCGCGGGAACGACCATGCTCGGCGCGTGGCCGATCACCCTGGACCCCATCTTCAGCGGCCTGGCCTGGGCGCTGATCTTCGGACTGTTCATCTCGACCGCCTTCACGCTGCTCGTGATCCCGGCGACCTACAACCTGCTCTACGGCGGGAAGGCCGGCGCGCCGGCGGCCGCGCCCGCGAAGGAGACGCCATGAAGATGCTGATCCTGATCGGTCCCGAGGGCCGCGAGGCCGACCTGCGCGACCTGGTCGCGCGTCACTCGGTGCATGCCTACTCCGAGTTCCGGAATGTGACCGGCGAGGGCGAGACGGGACGTCACCTGGGCACCAGCGTGTTTCCGGGTCGCTCGGTCGTCATCTTCACGGTCGTCCCCGCCGAACGGTTGGAGGGACTCAAGGCGGCCCTGTCCGATTTCCGGAAGGGCCTCTATTCCGGCGAAGGGATCCGCGCCTTCGTCCTGCCCGTGGAGGAGATGCTGTGATGACGATGTCCCTGGTGCGACCGGTCCTTGGCGCCGTCCTGGGCGCCGCGGTGGGGTTCGCCGTGTACAAGTTCGTCGGGTGCCGGACGGGAACCTGCCCGCTGACGGGCAATCCGTGGATCGCGATGATCTGGTGGGGTGTGATCGGCGTCATGGTGGCGACGTCGCCCCGCTGACGACAAGGAGACGACATGAAGGCTTATCTGATCGGACTGCTCACCGGGGTGCTGGCGACGACCGCCGTGGTGACGGTGATGGCGCCGGGGCTGATGCTTCATGAGACCCCGAGCCCGCTCGGTCTCGACGAGACCGTGGCGGCCATCACGAACAAGGCGGTCGCCGCCGGCTGGGTGGTCTCGTCCGTGATGCCGCTGGACCAGAGTGTGAAGAAGAACGGCGGTGATCCGGGCCGGCCTGTGCGGCTGGTCAACTTGTGCCAGGCGCAGCACGCGTCCGCCATCCTGCTCGATGACAGGGCGCGCGTCGCGACGACGCTGATGCCGTGCACGATCTCGGTCTATGAAACGGCGGATGGCGTCCGGATCGGATCCATGAATGCCGGCCTGATGGGCCGTCTGTTTGGCGGGACCATCTCGCGCGTGATGTCCGGCCCCGTCGCCGCCGACCAGCAGCGATTCCTGGACCTCACCCGGTGACCTATCCACCTTGAAACGTGAAACTTGGAACTTGAGACTCCTCCTCGTCCTGACACCTGAAACCTGACACCTGGAACCCATGGAGACCCCCATGACGATCAACAACGGCGTTCGAGTGATGGCCGGACTGTTCATCCTGCTGAGCCTGGTTCTCAGCCGCGTGCACAGCGAGTACTGGCTTCTGTTCACGGCCTTCGTCGGCGTGAACCTCGTCCAATCGGCCTTCACGGGTTTCTGCCCCGCGGAGAAGATGCTGAAGGCCATCGGCCTCCGGCCCGGATGAGCGGTGCGGCGCGCCCGGGTCCTCGGAACGGGACCATCGCCGGCGCGACTTGCGAAGTGTCGGATGAAGATGCAGTGTATCCATCCCCGCGATGAGCGGGAACAAGGGAAAGAGGAGTACGACCATGAGTGAAGGACTGATCGAACTTACGGGCGCGAATTTCGTGGCCGAGACGGCGAATGGCGTGACGCTCGTCGACTTCTGGGCGCCCTGGTGCGGGCCGTGCAAGATGCAGACGCCGATCCTGGAGCGGCTGGCGCCCAAGGTCGCGGGCAAGGCCCGGATCGCCAAGGTCAACGTCGACGAGGAGCAGGCGATCGCGATCCAGTACAACGTACGGAACATCCCGACGCTGCTCCTGATCAAGGACGGCCAGGTCGTGCAGCAGATGGTCGGCCTGCAGCAGGAGGCCAAGCTGCAGCAGTTGATCGACAACGCCTGATCCGCGCCATGCCTCTCTACGAATACCAGTGCGCCTCGTGCGGCGAGGCGAGCGAGATTCTCGTGAGGTCGTCGGCCGAGAAGCCGGCCTGTCCGAAATGCGGGTCGAAGAAGCTCGCGAAGCAGTTCTCGACGTTCGCCGCCTCCGTCGCCGGCCCCGCGATGCCCTCGTGCGCGTCCGGGGCCTGCGCGACGGGCTCGTGTGCGACCGGCGGATGCTCGACGGGCGCCTGCCCGTTCAACTGACGCCGGCGGACCACGTCTCGACCGCCCGCCATGCCCCGTGCATGTCGGCCTCGATCCGGTCGGCCCCGGCCTCGAGCAGGCGCTCCGCCGGGAAGCTCGACGTGACCCCGATGCATCCGGCGCCGGCCGCCTTGGCCGCCCGGATGCCATTGGGGGCGTCCTCGACGACCACGCAGGCCGGGGCCGGCAGCCCCACCGCGGCCGCCGCCTTCAGGAAGATCTCGGGGTCGGGCTTCTTGCGGACGATGTCGTCGCCGGTGATGCAGGCGTCGAACCGCTCCGACGGCAGGCCGATCTCGCGCAGGTTGCCCTCGAGCTTCACGCGGTCCGCGCTGGTCGCAACCGCGGTCTTCAGGCCGCGGGCTCGGCAAGCATGGACGAACTCCACTGCGCCGGGCAGGGGGCCGAGACGGCCGCGGATGATCTCGAGGTAGATCGCATAGGTCCGGGCCTTGTCGTCGGGCATGCGCAGCATCACGCCGTGCTTCTCCGCGACGCCGCCGAGGTAGCGGTCCTCGCCCGCACCGACGAACGGCAGGAAGTCGTCCGGGTGGACTGTCGCACCGTGGCGCTCGAGGAACATGCGGCACGCCGCCTCGCAGATGAAGGGCTCGGAGTCACAGAGCACCCCGTCCATGTCCAGCAGCACGCCGCGCAGCCCTGCCGGTCCGTCGTTCGGTTTCATGCCCGGCGAGACTACGGGTGCCCGGCCCGCGGGTCAAACCGCCGCAACTTGAAACTTGAAACTTGGAACTTGAAACCGGAATCTCCGTGCATGGGAAAGGAGTCCTACGCATGACAGCCATCTCCCGCCGGAAATTCCTCGCCTCCACCGCCGCCGCGTCGGCCGTCGCCGCCACGCCGGGCTGCGTCACCGCCGCCGTCCGCGCCCGCTCGATCGGCGCGAACGACCGCCTCCGCATCGGCCTGATCGGCTCGGGCAGCCGAGGGGTCGGAGCGCACATGACCTCGGTGAAGAAGTTCGCGAAGGAGATGAACGTCGAGTTCTCGGCGGTGTGCGACGCGTGGCGCCTGGCGCGCGAGAACGCGGCGGCGAAGGCGAAGGAGTGGTTCGGGCGGGATCCGAAGCAGTTCGTGTCCTATCGCGACCTGCTCGCGTTCGACGAGATCGACGCCGTGATGATCGCTTCGCCCGATCACGTCCACACGACGCACCTCGAGGCGGTGGCGAAGGCCGGCAAGCATGTCTACGTCGAGAAGCCGATGGCGACCGAGTTCGACCGGCTCGTTCGCGCCGTCGATGCGGTCAAGGCGTCGGGCGTCGTCTGCCAGGTCGGCACGCAGATCCGCAGCCTGCCCACCATGGTCGGCGCACGCGACCTCGTCCGCTCCGGCATCTTCGGGAAGATCACGCGCATCGAGGAGGTCCGGAACGCGGAGCGGCCCTACTGGTACTCGTACCTGAAGGACGCGAAAGCGGAGGACGTCGCGTGGGACGAGTTCCTGGCGGACCGTCCGCGGCGTCCGTACCGCGCGGACATCTTCACCGGCTGGTACGGCTACTACGACTTCTCGCAGGGCCCCGTGCCGGGTCTCGGCAGCCATTACATCGATCTCGTCCATTCCCTGACCGGCGCGAAGACGCCCGAAAGCTGCGTGTGCCTCGGCGGGACCTTCTACTGGAAGGACGAGCACAAGTTCACCGCGCCGGACCAGTGCCAGGCCTTGTGGACCTACCCCGAGGGCTTCCTTGTCAGCTATGTGACCAACTTCGGAAGCAGCGCCGGGAACCTCAAGCGCCTCTACGGCGACAAGGGGATGCTGAAGTTCGACAACTGGTCCGCGCCGACCTATAGCGCCGAGGGCGGTCCGAAGCGCGACGGCTCGATCCGCGGCGAGAACGAGGTCAAGCCGACCGAGCACCCCGACCACTGGCTCGACTGGCTCCAGTGTATCCGCAACGGCGGCACGCCCAACGCGCCGATCGAGGCCGGCTTCCAGCACGCCGTCGCCGTCCTGATGGCGATGAAGTCCTACGAGACCGGCCGCAAGGTCCTCTTCGACGCGAAGACCCGGACGATGCGGACGGCGTAGGGTCGCGTCCGTGGGGAACGCTGCGGAAGAACACGCCCGTGCGAGGCTCTTCCCGACCGGTCATGAAGGTGTGGGGCCCGCTGCGAAACGGCACGTTGTTGCTTGTTGCCGTCTTCTGTGGCGTGCTCTGTCTTGCGTTTCAGTACGTCACCTTCACATCACAAACTGCGACGAGGGCGGCCATCAGGGATGGGCTCGTGCTTGGCATAGCGGGCGTGGTGCTCGCGGCGCGAGTTTGGGAACAAGCGAGTCGTCGTCTGCGCCCGTGGGCAGGGGTGGTGATCGCTCTGTGCGGTCTCATCCTGGCGGGCGCGGTGCGGTTCTGGATCTCGATCGTGTTTCCCTGACGCAGACCGGTCCGGATTCCGTCGCCGCCCCCGGTCGACCGGGCGTCAGGGCGGTGTGATCAGGATCCCGTACCTCACGGGCCGCGAATCAAGTGTAACATTATCGGATGCGGTCGCACTCGATAATGTTACACATGGACGACAGGAATCCGGGCGGTGAGCCGGCGTGCCGGGCGTTGTCCCGGGTCGTGTCCCGCGGCCGTGTGGCGGTTGACGGCGGCGGGCTTCCGCATCAGCATCCGGACCCGATGGGGAGAGCGATCATGCGATGGATGACAGCGTGCGCGTGGATCGGCATGGCGGCGGCGGCGGGGGCGGCGGAGCTGCCCGAGGCGTCCTGGCAGAAGCTGCCGCGATGGCGCGGGTTCAACCTGCTCGAGAAGTTCAACGTCGGGAAGAACGAGCCGTTCCGGGAGGACGACTTCCGGATGATCTCCGAACTCGGCTTCAACTTCGTGCGGCTGCCGATGGACTACCGCTGCTGGATCGTCGACGGCGACTGGCGGCGGTTCAACGAGGCGACGCTCAAGGAGATCGACCAGGCGGTCGAATTCGGCAGGAAGCACGGCGTCCACGTGCTGCTGAACTTCCACCGCGCGCCCGGCTACACGGTCGCAAACCCGCCCGAGAGGAAGTCGCTGTGGACCGACCCCGAGGCGCAGGAGGTCTGCGCGCTGCACTGGGGGACCTTCGCCCGGCGCTACAAGGGCATCCCGAACCGCAACCTCAGCTTCAACCTCCTCAACGAGCCGTCGGGCGTCGAGGCGGCGGCCCATGCGGCGGCGATCGGCAAGCTGGTCGCGGCGATCCGCGCCGAGGACCCGGAGCGGCTCGTCATCTGCGACTCCCGCCAGTGGGGCAACGCGCCGAGCGACGAACTGATCCCGCTCCGGGTCGCGCAGGCGACGCGCGGCTACCAGCCGATGGAAGTGACCCACTACAAGGCGTCCTGGGTCGGCATCAGGGAATGGACGAAGCCCTCGTGGCCGATGCTCGACGCCTCAGGCTGGCTGGCGGGGCCGGCCAAGAAGAAGGAGGGCGGACCTCTGCGCATCGAGGGGCCGTTCGCGGGTGTCACGGCGCTGCGCGTTCACGTGAACGAGGTCTCCTCGCATTCCAAGCTCGTTGTTGAGGCCGATGGCAGGCCGGTGTTCGAGCACGTCTTCCGGTGCGGCCCCGGCACGGGCGAGTGGGCGAGGGCGGTCTACCGGCCGCAGTGGAGGGACTACCAGAACGTCTACAACCGCGACTACGAGGTCCCGGTGCCGGCAGGGACGAAGGCGCTCGTGCTGGACAACGTCGAGGGCGACTGGATGACCCTCACCGAGATCGCCCTGCGCCGCGCCGGTGGGGCGGAGGATGTGGCGGTGCTGCGGCCGGCCTACGGACAGAAACCGTCGGTCTTGACCTACCGCCCCGGCGGATCGCCGGCCCTGCAGGCGCCGGGCCCGACGGGCCGCGAATGGCTGGCGGAGCGCTGCGTCGCGCCGTTCCGCGAACTGCAGGCGAAGGGCGTCGGCGTTATGGTCGGCGAGTTCGGCGCCTTCAACCACACGCCGCACCCGGTGGTGATGCGATGGATGGCCGACTGCCTCGCCAACTGGAAGGAGGCGGGCTGGGGCTGGGCGATGTGGAACTTCCGCGGTCCCTTCGGCGTGCTCGATAGCGGGCGCAGCGATGTCGCCTACGAGGACTACCAGGGCCACAAGCTCGACCGGGCCATGCTCGATCTGCTGCGGGCGAATTGAGGGCGCCGGGACGTGGCCGCGGGTTCACGTCCATTCCGTTTTCCGTCATCCGTATTCCGTTCACCGGCTGGCCAGACTGGACGCGGGGCGGTCGCGCGGGACGGATTTGAGTTTCGACGGCTGCCGGCGCATAATGGGCATCTTCTCGGGGATGAACGCATGAAGCCAGCACTGGGAATCGATTTCGGCGGAACGGCGGTGAAACTCGCGGTCGTGGACGAGCGCGGGAGGATCGTCGCGGAGGACGGGTTTGCGACGGCGGGGCTGGAGGGGGTGCCCGGCTGGATCGCGGCGGTCGCGGATGCCGCGGCGCGCATGGGCGTCAATCCAGCGGCGATGGAGCGCTCCGTCTCCGGCATCGGCGTCGGCGTTCCAGGCTTCGTCGACTTCGACCGCGGATTCATCCACAACCTGACGAACGTCCCCGGGTGGAAGGCCGTGAGCCTGGCCGGACTGCTGCGCAAGCGGTTCGGCGTGACGGCGGTGGTCGACAACGACTGCAACGCGATGGTCCTCGGCGAGTGCCGCTACGGCGTCGGCAAGGGCTACCGCCACGCGGTCTTCCTCACGCTTGGCACGGGCGTCGGCGGCGGGATCCTGATCGACGGACGCGTCTTCCGCGGCGCCCACTCGATGGCCGGGGAGATCGGGCACGTGCCGATCGACCTGCACGGCGTGCGCACGCCCACCGGGCGGGGCGGTCTCGAGCAGTACGTCGGCAACCGTCAGATCGTCCGCAAGGCGCGCGCGCTGCTCCGCGGCCGCCGCTCCTCGATGCCCGCGATGGTCGGCGGCGATCTCCGCATGCTGACCCCGCGCCACATCGCCGAGGCCGCGGCAAAGGGCGATGCCGTCGCGCGCGAAGTCTTCGACTACGTGGCGGACTGCCTCGCGACGGCGCTGGCGGGCGTCACCTACCTGCTGCAGCCCGAGGCGTTCATCATCGGCGGCGGCGTGGCGGCCGCGGGACCCGTGCTGTTCGGCCCGCTGCGCAAACGGCTGGACGACCGCCTGAGCCCGTATTTCGCGGAACGAATCGAGATCCTACCGGCGAAACTCGGCAACCGCGCCGGCGTGGTCGGCGCCGCGTCGCTCATCCTGAAGGCCTGAACGTGAAGCGCCCCCTCGTGCAGCGGCGGATCGTGCTCGTCACGGGCTGTTCGTCGGGCATCGGGCTCGCGACGGCCCGAGTGCTCCGCCAGCGGGGATGGGAGGTCGTGCCGACGGCCCGGTCGGACGAGGACCTTGCGATGCTGCGCGAAGACGGCTTCCGCCCCGTGCGGCTCGACGTGGCTGATCCCGCCTCGGTGGCCGCCTGTGCCACGGAGACGCTGGCGATCTTCGGCGGAGCGATCGGGGGCCTCGTCAACAACGCGGGGATCGGCGTGCCGGGGCCGCTGGAGGAGATCCCGCGCGAGGCGCTGCGCCGCCAGTTCGAGGTCAACGTCTTCGGCGCGCAGGACCTGGCCAACCGCTTCATCCCTGTCATGCGCACGCAGGGGTGGGGGCGCATCGTCAACGTCAGCTCGGTGCTCGGCAGGATCGTCCAGCCGATGACCGGCGCCTACTGCGCGAGCAAGTTCGCCCTCGAGGCCTTGTCCGACGCGCTTCGCGTGGAACTCTGGAAGTCCGGCATCGGAGTGAGCCTGGTCGAGCCGGGGCCGATCGTCTCCGAGTTCCGCCGCAACGCCGCCGCGACGGCCGAGTCCGCCCTCGACATCAACGGCTCGCGCTACGCGGCCCATTTCCGGAGCGAGATTGAGCGTCGGAAGAAGCAGGTGAAGAAACCCGACGGCTTCACCCTTGGCCCCGAGGCCGTCGCGATGCCGATCGCGCATGCCCTCGAGTCCGCGCATCCCCAGCGCCGCTACTGCGTCACGATCCTGGCCCACCTCGGCGCCCTTGCGGCCCGGTTCGCGCCGCCGGCCGTCCTCGACTGGGCCAACCGTCGCGGCCTGCCGGGCGAGGGCCGGTGAAACGTCGCGCCCCACCTCCTTGCAGTCGCCGACGGCTTTCGTGACCACCACCAACGGAGCAGGCCCCGCGGCTCCCTCCAGGTCTGTCTTTCTTGGATCGCTATGGATGTGAGTCTGGAGGGCCGCGCTCCGTCGCGGCCGTGTCCGCGCCCTTGGTCAGCAGCTCTTGTCGCGAACATGCACGGCTCCGCCGAGGCCCTCGGGCCGGTGCTCCGGAGCGTTTCTCCGAAGGGATCAACGCCCCTTTCTTTGCAGACAGGGAGGCTCGGGGCAAGGCGGAAACCGGACTTTCGCCGGGCAGTGCCGATGGGACGGGCGCCGCCGTGGTGCGGGCCGGCCGCGACCATCCGCCTTCGCGCAGACGCTACGGCGGGACAGGCCGGTCGCGGCTGCAGCAGTCCATCGCATGGGGATGCTCTTCTGTAGCCGCGACGGGTCGTCGCGGCAATGCGTACCGTTGCGCCGGCCTGCCGCGATCGACGATCGCGGCTACAGCAGACGGATTCTGATCTCCGACCTGTGCCGTTCGGTGTACCCGTCGCGGCCCATCAGGTATCGTGGGCCGGTGCCGGGGGCTGTGCTTCGGCGGGATCGAGCGGTTCGAGGACCCATCGCTTGTTGAACCAGAAGTACTGGTCGGGCGCGTCCAGGATGGCGCGCTCGAAGACGCGCATGACCTCCTGGGTCATCCGCGTGATGTCCGCGTCGCGGTCCATCGCCGGGTCCGGGTGGATGGGATCGAAGACGCGGATGCGGTGGCGCGTCCATCCGATGCGGACCGCCACGGTGGGGATGATCGGAACCCCGGCCATCCTGGCGAACATGCCCATGCCCGCCACGAGGTTCGCCTCGTGGCCGAGGAACGTGACCCTGACGCCCGGGGTCTTCGAGCGGAGGTCGGTCATGAAGGCGAGCATGCGGCCCTCCTTCAGGTTCTTGAGTGTCTTGCGGAGGGCCGGTCCGTCGCGCGGGATGGTCTCGATGCCGGTGAGGCCGCGCCTGCGGTTCGCGTGGGCATCGGTCAGCGGGTTCTTCTGCTTGCCGACGATATAGAAGAGGGGGATCCCCATCATGTGGGTGGCGACGCCCGCCATCTCCCAGCTTGCGAGATGCGGGGTTACGATCACGGCGCCGCCGCCCGCCGCCGATTCAAGGAACCGCGGAACCTCGGTGACGTCGATATGCCGTCGGATCCAGTCGGTCGTCATGCGCGGGACGCGCAGCGTGTCCACGACGCAGAAGAGGAACCCGCGGAACGCGCGCCAGGCGATGCCGCGGATCTCGGCACGGGAGGGTCCGGGGCCCAGGACCTCCCGGATGCGGCGCTCGGCCTCCGCGACGCGCCAGCGCACGATGTGGAAACCGACCCAGGCCAGGCCCCAGCCGAGGCCCAGGGCGGCCCGGTAGGGCAGCACGTTCACCAGCGCATCGATGCCGCGCATGGCGACGTATTCCAGGACATGCTTGGGACGATGGGCCACGGCGGTAGTCCTTCGCTGGCGGGGGGGGCGTGAAGCAATGGAAACGCCGCGGGCATCAGCCCGCGGCGTTTCTCAGGAGGCGCGAACGCGCATCCTCACTCCTCGATCTTGATCGCCTCGACGGGGCAGTTGCCCGCGGCGTCCTTCACGGCATCCTCCTGGCCCGCCGGAACGACGTCGGCCTTCGCCTTGGCGACGCTGCCTTCCATGACGAAGACGTCCGGAACGGCGTCGGTGCAGAGTTCGCAGCCCGTGCAGGTGTCGGCATCCACTGTGACCTTCATGGCAGTCTTCCTTTCCTGGGTTTGGTTGGACGGCTTCCCGCCTCGGGCTAGGAAACCACGTACTTGCTCTTGTAGTCCTCGAGGATCCGGATGTAGTTCGCGCGTTCGAAGGCCGCCGGGTTGGCGACGGACTTCTGGCTCATCGCGCCCTTCATCTGGGCCACCGATTCGTACTCCTTCTCGGCCATCCACGTCTCCAGCTCCTTGAGGATCGTGCGGAGCTGGCCGATGCCGCCCTTGAGCAGGGCGGAGCAGACCTGGACCGCATCCGCGCCGGCGAGGATGCACTTGGCGGCGTCGAGGCCGCCGTGCACGCCGGTCGTCGCGGCCAGCGAGGCCTCGAGGTGTCCGTGGAGGATGGCGAGCCAGCGGAGCGGCAGGCGCATCTCGTACGGGGTGCTGAGCTTGAGGTCCGAGAGAACCTCCATCTCGTTCAGGTCGAAGTCCGGCTGGTAGAACCGGTTGAACAGGACGAGGCCGTCGGCCCCGGCCTGGTCGAGGCGGCGTGCCATGTTCGCCATCGAGCTGAAGTAGGGGCTCAGCTTGACGGCGACGGGGATCTTGACGGCGGCCTTCACGGCGCGGACGACGTCCAGGTAGAGCGTCTCCACGTCGCTGCCGGTCAGGTTCGGATCGGTGGCGACGTAGTAGGCGTTCAGTTCAAGGGCATGGGCGCCGGCCTGCTCGATCTTCTTCGCGTAGTCGATCCATCCCTCGTTCGACATCCCGTTCAGGCTTCCGATCACGGGGATCTTGACCGCGGCGACGGCCTTCTGGATCAGGTCGAGGTACTGGTCCGGCCCGACCTGGTAGGCCCCCGTCTCGGGGAAGTACGACAGCGCCTCCGCGAAGCTCTCGGTGCCGGCCGACATCAGGTGGTCCAGCGCCTCGGCGTCGTGGTGGAGCTGTTCCTCGAAGATCGAGAACATGACGACGGCGGCGGCGCCGGCGTCCTCGAGCTTCCGGATGTCCTCCACGCGCTGCGAAAGCGGCGAGGCGGAGGGCACGATCGGGTTCTTCAGCTTCAGGCCCAGGTAGGTGGTGCTGAGGTCCATGGTGTGTTCCTTCTCTTGGTTCCGTGGTTTGCCGTTGTCGCTCAGGCCTGCGGGGCGGCCGCGGCCGCCTGCGGGGCGGGCGCCGGGGCGGGGGTCGCCCACTGCTGGTACAGCTTCCACCGCTGGTCGACGTCGGCCTGGGCGAGCTGGATGAGGCGGTCCGCCTCCTCCGGCTTGCTGAGGGTCAGCATCTTGTAGCGGGTCTCGTTGTAGGCGTAGGCCTTCACCGGGATCGACGGGGCCTTGGAGTCGATGGACAGCGGGTTCTGCCCCTTCGCCGCCAGCTCCGGGTTGTACCGGTAGAGCATCCAGTGTCCGCTCTGCACGGCCAGCTTCTGCTGGTCGAAGCCCTTCTGCATGTTGATGCCGTGGGCGATGCAGTGCGAGTAGGCGAGGATCAGCGACGGTCCGTCGTAGGCCTCGGCCTCGAGGAACGCCTGCAGCGCGTGCCGCGGGTTGGCCCCGAGGGAGATGCGCGCGACGTAGATGTTGCCGTAGCACATCGCCATCATGCCGAGGTCCTTCTTGCCGGCCGGCTTGCCGCCCGCCGCGAACTTTGCGACGGCGCCGCGCGGGGTCGACTTGGAGGCCTGGCCGCCGGTGTTCGAGTAGACCTCGGTGTCGAGGACGAGCGCGTTGACGTTGCGGCCGCTGGCGAGCACGTGGTCGAGCCCGCCGTAGCCGATGTCATAGGCCCAGCCGTCGCCGCCGAGGATCCAGACCGACCGCTTGACGAGGTTGTCGGCGATCGACGCGAGGTGCGTCGCGCGCCAGTCGGTCTTGCCGGCGAGCTTCGCCTTCAGCTGCGCGACGCGGGCGCGCTGCTCGGCGATCTGCTGCTCGGTGGCCTGCGGGGCCCCGATCAGCGCGTCCGCCAGTTCGCAGCCGATCTCGTCGCGCATCTGCGTGAGCAGTTCGCAGGCGAACTCGCGGTGCTTGTCGAACGTCAGGCGGTAGCCCATGCCGAACTCGGCGTTGTCCTCGAACAGCGAGTTCGACCACGCCGGGCCGCGGCCGTCGGCGTTCTGGGCCCACGGGGTCGTCGGCAGGTTGCCACCGTAGATCGACGAGCAGCCGGTGGCGTTGGAGACCACGGCGCGGTCGCCGAAGAGCTGGCTGAGGATCTTGACGTAGGGCGTCTCGCCGCAGCCCGTGCAGGCGCCGGAGAACTCGAACAGCGGCTGCGCGAACTGGACGTCGCGGATCGAGCCGAGGTCCAGCGCGCCGCGGTCGACCTCGGGCAGCGACAGGAAGAAGTCCCAGTGCGCCTTGCCGGCGTCCCAAATCGGCTCCTTCTCCGACATGTTGATCGCCTTGCGGCCGACCTGCTCCTTGCTCTTCTTGGGGCAGACCTCGACGCACAGCGCGCAGCCGGTGCAGTCCTCGATCGAGACGGACAGCACGTACTTCTTGCCCGGGTTCTGCTTGTCCTTCCACTCGACCGACGGGAAGCCGGCCGGGGCGGACGCGAGGGCCGCGGGTTCGACGATCTTGGCGCGGACGCAGGAGTGCGGGCAGACCAGCGCGCAGTTGCCGCACTGGATGCACAGCTCGGCATCCCACACCGGGACGAACAGCGAGATGTTGCGCTTTTCCCACTGCGTGGTGCCCGTCGGGAAGGTGCCGTCGACCGGCATCTTGCTCACCGGCAGGTCGTCGCCGAGGCCGGCCATGATCGTCGCGGTGACGTCCTTCACGAAGGAAGGGGCCTTCGGCGAGACGACGGGCGGCAGCTCGCGCGTGCTCGTCGCGGCGGCCGGGACGGCGATCTCCCGGAGGTTCTCCAGGGTCATGTCCACGGCCTTGTAGTTCTTCTTGACGATCTCCTCGCCCTTCCGGCCGTAGGTCTTCTTGATCGCCGTCTTGATCTTGTCGATCGCCTCGTCCTTCGGCAGCACGCCGGAGATCGCGAAGAAGCAGGTCTGCATGATCGTGTTGACGCGGCTGCCCATGCCGGCGTCGAGCGCGACGCGGGACCCGTCGATCGCGTAGAACTTCAGCTTCTTGGCGATGATGTCCTGCTGCACCTTGCGCGGCAGCCGGTCCCATACCTCCTCGGGCTTGAACGGGCTCGAGTTGAGCAAGAACGTCGCCCCGGGCTTCGCGTACTTCAGCACGTCGACCTGGTCGAGGAAGACGAACTGGTGGCAGCCGATGAAGTTGGAGGACTGGATCAGGTAGGGCGAGTGGATCGGGTCGGGGCCGAACCGCAGGTGCGAGACCGTGCGCGACCCGGCCTTCTTCGAGTCGTACACGAAGTAGCCCTGCGCGTACATGTCGGTCTCGTCGCCGATGATCTTGATCGAGTTCTTGTTCGCGCCCACGGTGCCGTCGGCGCCGAGGCCGAAGAACATCGCGCGGACGACGCTGTCGGGCTCGATGATGAACGAGGGGTCGAAGTCCAGGCTCGTGTGGGTCACGTCGTCGTTGATGCCGACGGTGAAGTGGTTCTTCGACTTCGCCTTGCCGAGCTCGTCGTAGACCGCCTTCACCATCGCCGGCGTGAACTCCTTCGACGAGAGGCCGTAGCGGCCGCCGATGATCTTCGGCATCGGGAAGGGCAGGGTGCCCTCGACGAGGCCCTCGCCGAGGACCGTGAGGACGTCCTGGTAGAGGGGCTCGCCCGCGCCGCCCGGCTCCTTCGTGCGGTCGAGGACGGCGATCGACTTCACCGACTTCGGCAGCGAGGCGATGAAGCTCTTCCCGCAGAACGGGCGGTACAGGCGGACGCGCACCACGCCGACCTTGGCGCCGGCCGCGTTGAGCGCGTTGACCGTCTCGTAGACCGTCTCGGCGCCCGAGCCCATCAGCACGACGACGCGGTCCGCATCCGGCGCGCCATGGTAGTCGAAGAGGTGATAGGCGCGGCCGACGACCTTGGCGAAGCGGTCCATGACCGACTGCACGATCCCCGGGCACTTGTCGTAGAACGGGTTGACCGTCTCGCGGCCCTGGAAGTAGACGTCCGGGTTCTGCGCCGTGCCGCGCATGATCGGACGGTCCGGGGTCATGCCGCGGTTGCGGTGGGCGAAGATGAGTTCGTCGGGAAGCATCGCGCGGATCTGCTCGTCGCTGATGACTTCCATCTTCTGGACCTCGTGCGAGGTGCGGAAGCCGTCGAAGAAATGCACGAAGGGCACGCGCGACTCGAGCGTGGCGGCCTGGGCGATGAGGGCCATGTCCATGACTTCCTGGACCGACGCGGCGCCGAGCATCGCGAAGCCGGTCTGCCGGGTGGACATGATGTCGGAGTGGTCGCCGAAGATCGACAGGGCCTGGCAGGCCAGCGAGCGGGCGGAGACATGGAAGACCGTCGAGGTGAGCTCGCCGGCGATCTTGTACATGTTCGGGATCATCAGCAGGAGACCCTGCGACGCCGTGAAGGTCGTCGTCAGGGCGCCGGTCTGCAGCGCGCCGTGGACCGCGCCGGACGCGCCGCCCTCGCTCTGCATCTCGACGACAGTCGGGACGGTGCCCCAGATGTTCTTCCGGCCCTGCGCCGACCACTCGTCGGCCCATTCGCCCATGTTCGAAGAGGGGGTGATCGGGTAGATCGCGCAGACCTCGTTGGTCTTGTGCGCGATGTAGGCGGCAGCCTCGTTGCCATCGATGATCGCGGTCTTCTTCTTGTCCATATGCGTGCTGAGTCTCCCGTGATCCGTGCGCTGGGCACGGAGAAAGTCCACTTCTACCGCACCGGGCCTCCGCGAATCAAGGCGATTCCCCGGGTTTGTGTCTCCGTTGCGCCGGACGGGCGATCGTCGGCGCCGCGGTAGATGGCTCCACGGGAAGGGATTGCGGCGGCGCCGGGTTCGCGGTCCGGCGTGCGGCTTGGCGGAGGAGGGGGCATC
The DNA here is from genome assembly GCA_964402695.1 of uncultured Verrucomicrobiota bacterium. Lineage (GTDB taxonomy): Bacteria > Verrucomicrobiota > Kiritimatiellia > PWTM01 > PWTM01 > VGWF01. The sequence goes on along the minus strand of CAYODK010000013.1, from coordinate 19,210 downwards.
TGGTACTCTGCCGGGCGCCTGAGGCGAGGACGAACGTCTGACCCCAAGGGAAGAACGCCCGCCGCGCAGGGTGCGCGGTCCGGGCGGCGGTTTTCTTCCCCCCGGTCCCTCCCCGCGGCCTTGGTGATGCCATGGACAAGCGTCTCGGATTCGTCGGAATCATCGTCGAGGACCGTCTCCACGCGGCTCCGCAGGTGAATGCCGTGCTCTCGGAACACGCGCCGCTGATCGTCGCTCGGACCGGCCTGCCGTACCAGAAGCGCGGGGTCAGCATCATCACGCTGATCGTTGACGCGACGACCGACGAACTGGGCGGGCTCACCGGCCGCCTCGGCCAGATCCCCGGCATCACCGTCAAGTCCGCCCTTTCCAAACCCTCCGCCGCCCCACGCAGCAGCACGCCCTGAGGATTTCCAACCATGGGACGCCCTGCGCCGCAGCCTTTCCAACCCTTGGAATTCGACGCCCTCCTTCCTGACACCTGAAACCTGACACCTGAAACCTCCGATGCACCGCACCGAAACCGATCTTCTGGGCTCCCGCGACGTGCCCGCAGACGTGTACTGGGGCATCCATACGCTGCGTGCGACGGAGAACTTCCGTCTCGCCGGCCGGCCCGTGCGTCCCGTGCTGGTCCGCGCCCTCGCGATGGTGAAGCACGCCTGTGTCCGGGCCAATGCGGAGATCGGCGCGATCCCGGCCGCGATCGCGGAAGCCGTCGAGGCGGCGTGCGCCGAGATCTCGGCGGGCGGGCTGGCGGACCAGTTCCCGGTCGACGCCTGGCAGGGTGGGGCGGGCACCTCGCTCAACATGAACGTCAACGAGGTTGTCGCCAACCGCGCGCTGGAGCGGCTCGGCCGGCCGCGGGGCGACTACGCGGCGGTCCACCCGATCGAGACGGTCAACCTGCACCAGTCGACCAACGACACCGTGCCCACCGCGGCGCGCGTGTCGGCGGTCCTCGGGCTGCGCGGGCTGAGCGCGTCGATCGCGGGCCTGCAGGGGGCCTGCCAGCGGCGGGAACGCGAGTTCGCCGGCCTCGTGAAGATCGGCCGCACCGAGTTGCAGGAGGCGGTGCCCATGACCCTGGGTGCCGAGTTTTCGGCCTTCGCGGAGGCCTTCGGGCGCGACCGGTGGCGGACCTTCAAGTGCGAGGAGCGCCTGCGCGTCGTCAACCTCGGCGGCACCGCGGTGGGCACGGGGCTGACGGCCCCCCGGGAGTACATCTTCCTCGCGACCGAGCGCCTGCGCGAGATCACCGGGCTCGGCCTGGCCCGCGCGGAGAACCTCGTCGATGGCACCGCCAACGCCGATGCGCTGGCCGAGGTCTCGGGCGTGCTCGACGCATGCGCGTGCAACCTGCTCAAGGTCGCCGGGGACCTGCGGCTGCTGCACATGCTCGGCGAGGTGCGGCTGGCTGCGGTCCAGGCGGGCTCGACGATCATGCCGGGCAAGGTGAACCCCGTGATTCCGGAGGCGGTCATCCAGGGGGCGATGCGCGTGCGGTCGAATCACGTCGCGATCGCCGAGGCGGTCTCGCGGGGATCGCTCCAGCTCAACGAGTTCCTGCCGCTGATCGCCGACCTGATGCTGGAGTCGATCGAGGTGCTCGATCGTTGCGCCGGCGCGCTGGCCGGGGCGGTCGACGCCCTGCAGCCGGGGCGGGAGGCCTGCGCCGGGCATGCGGACGGCAGCACCGCCCTTCTGACCGCGATGGTGCCGGTCGTCGGCTACGAACGAGCGCAGGATCTTGCGAAAGAACTCGCCGCCTCGGGCCGGGGCGACGTCCGCGCGTTTCTTGTCGAACGCCTCGGCGCCGAGGCCGTCGACGCCCGGCTCGCCCCCGCCGCGCTGATGGCGCTCGGGCACGAACGTCGAACACCGAACGTCCAACATCGAACATCGAACACCGAACGTCGGACGCAACAACCAACAGCCAACATCCAACATCCAACACCCAATTCCGAACCCGGAACGCGGAACCCGGAATCTCTGCGGCCTTGAACTCCTCCCCGAAATCTCTCCGTCCCCACATCGGGTTCTTCGGCCGGACGAACGTGGGCAAGTCGAGCCTCCTGAACCTGGTGGCGGGGCAGGACGTCGCGATCACCTCGCCGGTGCCGGGGACGACGACGGACGTGGTCGAGAAGGCGATGGAATTGCTTCCGATCGGACCGGTGGTGCTCCTCGACACGGCGGGGCTGGACGACGCCTCCGAACTCGGCGGGCGGCGTCGCGCGCGGACGGCGGCCGCGATGGAGCGGGCCGACGTTGTCGTGCTCGTCGCCGAGCCGGGCCGGTGGGGCGCCTTCGAGGACGAGGTCGTGGCGGAGGCTCGGTCGCGGAAGGCGCCGGTGCTGGTCGTCGTGAACAAGACCGACCTCGGTGCGCCGGACGCGGGGCAGATGGCGCGCATCGCGGCCGCGTCGGACGCGTGGATGGCGGCCTCCTGCACGGACCCCGCGGCCCGGGAGAGGATCGTCGTCGCGTTCAAGGAGCGCCTCCTGCGGTTGCTGCCGGAGGAGGCGGTGCGGACGCCGCCGCTGGTGTCGGACCTCCTCCCTCCGGGGGGGCTCGCCGTGCTCGTGGTGCCGATCGACCTGCAGGCGCCGAAGGGCCGCCTGATCCTGCCGCAGGTGCAGACGATCCGCGATGCGCTCGACGGCGACGCGGCGGCGCTGGTGGTCAAGGAGCGGGAACTGGCGGAGTACCTTGCGCGGCTGAACCGTCCGCCGGACCTGGTCGTCTGCGATTCCCAGGCGGTCCTGAAGGCCTCCGCCGACACGCCGCCGTCCGTCCCGTTCACGACGTTCTCGATCCTGATGGCTCGGGCGAAGGGCGACCTCGTGGAACTGGCGCGCGGGGCCGGCGCGATCCGTTCGCTGGGCCCGGGCAGCCGGGTGCTGGTCGCCGAGGCCTGCACGCACCATGCGCTCGAGGACGACATCGGCCGCGTGAAGATCCCGCGCTGGCTTCGGCAGTACTCGGGAGCGGACCTGGCGATCGACCACGTGCAGGGGCGCGACTACCCGGCCGACCTGGCCGGCTACGACCTGGTGATCCACTGCGGCTCCTGCATGCTGACGCGGCGCGAGATGCTCGGCCGCATCGCGCGCGCCCGCGAGGCGGGCGTGCCCATCACGAACTACGGCCTCGCCATCTCGGTCACGCAGGGCGTCATCGGACGCGTCCTCGCGCCGTTCCCGGCCGCGGCGGCGGCGTGGAAGCGGATGGGCGGGAGGATGGATGGATGAGCGGATGGGGGGATGCGTGGATGAATGCAGGGCGCTTGGACGAGAAGATGATGGATTTCGGGGGTGCGAGATGACCGAGCGTCGGAACTTGAATCGCGGATATCGCAAGCTGCGCCTCTGGCAGGACGCCAAGGAACTGTACGTTCTTTCGTGGCGTGTCTTCAAGACGTGGGATGGCGCGGGGCGTCGCCTTGCGGCCAACCAGATAGCTTCGATCGATTCCGTCCACCGCAATATCGCAGAGGGATACTGTCGCCGGACAATTAACGAGTACCTGCAGTTCCTCGGATATGCGTTGGGTTCGCTCGGTGAGTCGGTTTCGGCAATTCACGTTTACGCTGGGGCAGATCAACTTGCCCCGGAGGCCTTCGACGCCATGGATGCCATCGCCTATCGCATCGAAAACGGCCTCATGCGCCTAGTCGAAAGCCTGAAGAAGCTGCGGACCGACGGGACCTGGAGTGACGCCTACGTGGTCCGGGAAAGCAACGCCGCTTACGGAGCGGACGATGCGCCTTCTGGTCAAGTTCGTTTTTCGCGACGGACTCGCTATCCGATGTCCGCCCGCCGGAAGTGTCCTCCCATCCATCCATCCTCATCATCCAGTGCATCCGTTCGTTGACAGGAGATCCGGCCCCATGCCATCCACATCCATCCTCCCCACACCCCCCTCCGCCCCCGCGTCCTCCTGGGCGCGGGACCGCATCCGCATGGAGGAGATCGAGGCGTGGCGCCCGGGCGGGCGCGATTTCATCGACCCGGCCGCGATCGCGCGGGCGCTGGCCGAGGGCGCGTCGTCGCCGCCGGATGCGGCGCGCGTGCGCGACATCGTCGCCAGGTCGCGCGCGGTCGAGACCATGGCGCCGGCGGATCTCGCGGCGCTCCTCCACGTGAAGGACCCGGACCTGTGGGCCGAGATGGACGCCGCGGCGGCGGAGATCAAGCGGAAGGTCTACGACAACCGCATCGTGACGTTCGCGCCGCTCTACATCGGCAACCGGTGCGTGAACAACTGCCTCTACTGCGGCCTGCGGTGCGACAACGCGGACATGCAGCGCAGTGCGCTGACGATGGACCAACTCCGCGCGGAGTGCGAGGTGCTGGCCGGTGCGATCGGGCACAAGCGGCTCATCATCGTGTTCGGCGAGCATCCCTCCACGGACATCGATTACATGGTCGAGTGCATGCGGACGATCTACTCCGTGAAGGTGAAGGCGAGGGTGGGGTGGGGGCAGATCCGCCGCGTCAACGTCAACGCGCCGCCGCTGAGGATCGACGAACTGAAGGCGCTCAACGACGCGGGGCTCGGCACCTACCAGGTGTTCCAGGAGACGTACCATCCGGGCGTCTACTCGACCGTCCATCCGTCCGGGTTCAAGGCGAACTACGCGTGGCGCCTCTACGCCATGCACCGGGCGATGGCGGCGGGCATCGACGACGTCGGCATCGGGGCGCTGTTCGGCCTCGCCGACTGGCGTTTCGAGCTGATGGGGCTGCTGGCCCATGCGATCGAACTCGAGCGCGTCTTCAACATCGGGCCGCACACGATTTCGTTCCCGCGGATGGAGCCGGCGGGCAACGCGCCGTACGTGCAGGAGTCCCGCTGGGCCGTGACGGACGAGGACATCGCGAAGATCGTCGTGCTGATCCGCCTCGCCGTGCCCTACACCGGCATGATCCTGACGGCGCGCGAGAACGCGGAGATGCGGCGGCGGCTGATCCCGCTCGGCGTGACACAGACCGATGCCTCGTCGCGCATCGGCGTCGGCAGCTACGCCGAGAGCGCCGGCATGCAGCACGACGACCGCCAGCAGTTCCTGCTCGGCGACACGCGGAGCCTCGACGAGGTCGTGCGCGAACTCGCCACGATGGGCTACATCACGTCGTTCTGCACGGCCGGCTACCGGTGCGGGCGCACGGGCCAGTGCATCATGGACCTGCTCCGCAGCGGCGCCGAGGGCAAGTTCTGCAAGCTCAACGCCGTGCTGACCTACCGGGAATGGCTCGACGACTTCGCCAGCCCCGCAACGCTCGCCGCGGCGGAGCCGGTCCTGGCGCGTGAAATGGACGAGGTCCGCGCGAAGATGCCCCAGGCATGGCCCGCGTTCCTCGCGTCCTACGAACGCACCGCGCGCGGCGAGCGGGACCTGTACTTCTGACCGGCAAAGGCCGCATTCGATGCGGTGCGTGGTCGCGGCCGTATCCATGCGCACTTCAGCCGGGGCGGGCGAGTGCTTGACAGAGGGATACCCATCGCGGAATGTGCGGCGCGATTTTCAACCTGTGGAGACAGTGTATGAACCGGGTGTTTTGCGCGGTGGCGGCGGCGGTCCTGGGAACGGCGGTGGCGGGCGCGCAGCGCGCGCCGATCGCGGTGGTGGCCAAGGATCCCTACGCGGGTGCGATCGTGGTCAACGCCGCCGATGGGACCGTGCTGTTCGAGGACCGCGCGGACGCGCCGGCCTACCCGGCGAGCGTCCTGAAGCTGATGGATGCCCTGATCGTCCTCGAACGCGTGGAGCAGGGGGCGTTGCGGCTGACGGACCTGATCCCGGTCAACGCCGAAGCGGCCGGCATCGGAGGGTCGCAGGTCTACCTGGCGGAGAAGGAGCAGTTCCCGCTGGACGAGATGCTCTACGCGCTGATGATCCAGTCGGCCAACGATGCCGCCACCGCGTTGGCGATCCACGTGGCGGGGTCCAAGGATGGTTTCGTTCAGCTGATGAACGCGCGGGCCCGCCAGATCGGCATGAACGCGACGGAGTTCAACTCCGTGCACGGATTGCCGCCGGCGGCGGGGCAGAAGCCGGACATCACGACGGCGCGGGACTTTGCGAAGCTCTGCGTCGAGCTGGCGAAGCGGAAGGACATCTTCCGGTACACGTCGGTGGGTGAGCGGGGATTTCGGAACGGCACGTTCATCATGAGGACCCACAACGGCCTGCTGGGGTCCTTTCCGGGCTGCGACGGATTCAAGACCGGCTACTACAAGGCCGGGGGTTACTCGATCGCGGCCACGGCCCAGAGGGACGGCGCGCGCGCCATCGCGGTCGTCCTGGGCAGCACGACGAAGGACACCCGGGATCTCAAGGCCCGCGAGCTGCTTTCGCTGGGGTTGTCGCAGATCGCGCGGCCGCCCGTTGCGTCCGCGCAGGCGCCCAGGCCCGCGCCCCCGGTGGTGACCAACGCGCCCCCGCCGCCTCCACCCGAGCCGGCGAAGCGGCGATCGGGCGGGAAGGCGCTCTGGATCGGAGGCGGCGCCGCCATCGTGCTGGTGGCGATGTTCCTCGGGTATCGCCGGCAGCAGTGGGGACGGTAGTCCGCGGAAGGCGCCTCAGGCGGGCCGGGACGGTTGCCGCGGGGCCAGGAGGGCCTCGAAGACCCGGCCGCGGCGGACGCGGCGAACCCAGATTTCGTGCGCGTCCGTGCGGACCCGCGCATCGGGGGCCGGGGCGCGGTCGAGGCGGGCGCGGATCCATTCGTCCACCGTCGTCGCCCCCGAGAGGCCGGCATCGCCGGTCGCCGTCGCCACCTCGGCCAGCGGGGCGCCCCCGCCCGCCATCCACACGCCGCCGGCCAGCGGGTGGAGGGTTCGCGGCAGACGCTCGAAATCCGTCTCCCGCTGGCCGAGGAGTTCCTCGACGACATCCTCGAGCGTGGCCAGCCCCGCGGTCCGGCCGTCGGCGTCCCGCACGATGGCGATGTGGGCGCGTTCCGCGAGGAAGACGCGGAGGGCCTCGTCGCAGGTGGCGGATGACGGCAGGAAGCGGACCGGCCGGATGATCCCCTTCAGGGTCGGGTTGGCGGGGTTGGTGCGGACGCGGTAGACGAGTTCCTTGAAGTTCACGTATCCGACGATCCGGTCTCGGTCGCCGGCGTCGGTCACCGGGAAGCGCGTGTGGGGATCCATGTGCGCGATGACGACGGCGTCGTGGAGGGTCTGGGCGCTCGAGAGGAAGGTCACCTCGGCGGCGGGGACCATGACGTCCGCGAGCGTCGTGCGCGACAGCAGCGCCGCGCGCGCGATGATCTTCTCCTGGTGGGGCGAGATGATCCTCGCGAGGCGCGCGTAGGCGGCAAGGGCGGGGATCTCCTCGAGGCCGATCGCGGGCTCGCCGCCGCGCCGGCGACCCTCGAACGGCCGGTTGAGCCAGCGCAGGGCGCGGACGAGAGGGCGGAGAAAGCGGCAGAGGAACTCCAGCGGGACCGCCAGCACGCCCGCCAGGTGCCGGTTGAAACGAACGCCGAGCGTCTTCGGCAGGATCTCGGTGTACTGGAGCATCAGGAACGTGAAAACGGCGGAGAAGACGCCGATCCAGTCGTCCCCGAAGACCACGGCGAACTCGGCGCCCGCGATCGTGGCGCCGATCGTGTGTGCCGTCGTATTCAGCAGCAGGATGACGGTGATGGGGCGGTCGATGTCGACCTTGAATGCATTCCAGATCGCCCCGGCGCGCGGGCGGGCCCGCTCGAGTTCCGCCACCTGGCCGGGGGTCAGGCTGAGCAGCGTCGCCTCCATCAGGGAGCAGCAGAACGACACGCCCAGGGCCAGGAGCAGGCTGGTCAGCAATAGCGTCATGATTCCATCAGTCGTTACCCCCCGCGGGGTGCGCCGCACGATAGCCGCGCCATGGCAGGGAGGCAAGTCGGGGCCGGCGTCGGCGTCACTCGAAGCGTCCGATTCGCCTCACCTCGGGGACGAGGGGCAGGTCGAACATCGCGCGCACCGCACCGGCCATGCGGCGGGTGAGGCGGTCGACGTCGGCCGCCGTGCAGCCGGCGCCGTCGGCGACGACGATGTTCGCGTGCTTCTCGAAAACCCGCGCTCCGCCCTCGCGCATCGGCAATGCGCCGGCCTGCTCGAGGAACCAGCCGGCGGCCTGCCGGCGCCCGGCGGCCGAGGTCGGCTCGACATTGCGGAAGAAGCTCCCGGCGGTCGGCAGGCGACGCCAGTCCGGGTGCCTGGACGCGCGCAGGGCCAGGATGCGGTTGCGCTCGGCGTGCAACGAGGCGGGGTCCCTGCGCGCCAGGCGGAGCCGGGTCCCGACGACGATCGCCTGCTGCTCCGGAATCGCCGAATGGCGGTAGGCGAAACGGAAGCGGGAGGGATCCTCTTCGCGCACGCGGCCGTCGGGATCGAGGACCGTGACCGAGACCAGGCGGCCGGCCAGATCCTCGCCGAAAGCCCCCGCATTGCCGGCGACGGCGCCGCCGACGGTTCCCGGGATGCCCGAGGCGAAGAGGAGGCCGTCAAGCCCCTCGCTCACGGCAAAGGACGCCAGGGAATCGAGGGCTGCGGCCGCGGGAGCGACGACCTCCTCGCCCTCGCGCCGGAACCCGGGGGCTTCCGTCGCGTGGCGCACGACGACGGCGTCGACGCCCTCGTCGGAGACCAGCAGGTTCGATCCGCCGCCGATCAGCAGAATCGGGACATCGGCGGCGCGCAACGCACCCACGGCGCGGACCACCGAGGCGGCGTCGGGGCATTCGACCAGGGCGCGGCAGGGCCCCCCGAGACGGAAGGTCGTCACCTCCGCCATGCGGACGCCGCGGACGATCCGGACGCCGGCCCCAAGATCGGGGAGAGGGGCCGCGGCATCGTCGGTCTTCGATCGTGAGTTCATGGTGGACCCGTCCGCCGGACTTCGACGTTGGATGCTTGGTGTTCGATGTTCGGCGTTCGCCGTCAGTCCAGCAGGTCCGGCCGCTCCTCCTCGGACCGCGCCAGTAGCCAGAGGTAGTCGGAGAGGCGGTTCAGCCAGACGATCAGGGTCCGGTTGGCGATGACGCCTTCATCGACCAGGCTCGTGACCCGACGCTCGAGCCGCCGCGCGACGGACCGGGCGTGGTCGAGATGGGCCGAGGCCGGGTTCGCGCCCGGAACGATGAACCCCTTCGGCCACGGGGTGAGGGCCTCCAGCGCGTCCCGCCGGCCGTCGAGGTCGGCCAGCATGGTGTCGTCGACGCGGCGCGAGAGAAGTTCGAGCGCGTCGAGCGACGTGGCGATCTCGGCGCCGACGGTGAAAAGGTCCTTCTGGATCTTCCGGATCGCATCGCGGGTCTCGATGCGCTGCGCGGCGGCCCGGGCGACGCCCAGGACGCTGACGGTCTCGTCGACCGCGCCCAGCGCCTCGACGCGCGAGGTGTGTTTCGGCACCTCCTCCCCGGAGAAGAGACGGGTGGTTCCACGGTCTCCGGCCTTCGTCGTGATACTGGGCTTCTTCAGGCTCAAAAGGGTGTCTCCCACGATTGGGGGGAACCATAGCCCCCCGGCCGGTCGCATGCCAAGCGCCGGCTGGACGTCGGAACGGGTCGGTGATACTTATGCAGCCTTCACAGCGAAGCCGGAGGCGGTTCATGGGTCTGCTCAAGCGGTGGGTCGAAGCGGCGAAGGAGGCGGAGTTCACGGACAACGACCGCAAGCAGGTCTTCCTGGACGGCAAGGACATCCTGGTCCTGAAGATCGGCGATCGCTACCACGCCATTCATAACGTCTGCAGCCACGCCTTCGCGCTGATGGTCGGCGGCATGGTGGAGGGACATGAGATCGAGTGTCCGCTCCACGGCGCCCGATTCGACGTGCGCACGGGCATGAACCTGACGCCGCCCGCCGTCCGGCCCCTGGCGGTGTTCGACACGAAGGTCGAGGATGGGGCGATCCTCGTCCGGATCTGACCATGAGGAAGCCTGTCATCTGGGTGGAGCGCGGCGAGGACCGGGTCAAGACCGAGATCCGCGTGACCTTCACCGGTGCGCGGTCGATGCGATGGCAGTCCAAGCGGGCCGACGCCGAGGCCTGGGTCTACGACTTCACGCCGACCGTCGCGCAGTGGGAGTTCCTGGCCGACAAGATCGAGGACCGCTACCGTCGCCGCGCCGCGACATGGGAGGATGTTCTCCGCGTCCGCCAGTGGCGGGACGAGGCGCGGAGAGCGGCGCCGGGGGGCGAGACAGGCGGAGAAGCAAGAAACTCCAAGCTCCAAGGAAGTTGAACGTTCAAAGGGAGGAAGTCGGAGGCCCTCTCTTCCTTCTCTCCTTTCTCTCTTTCCGACTTCCTTGGAGCTTGGAGTTTTCTACTTCTTCTCCGTGCTTCGTTTCAGAGCCGCGCCCACGAGCCCCGCGAACAGCGGGTGGGGGGTGAGCGGCTGCGACTTGAACTCCGGGTGGGCCTGCGTCGCGATGAAATACGGGTGGCCTGGAAGCTCGACCATTTCCACGAGCGCGCCGTCGGGAGACGTGCCGGAGAGCGAGAGGCCCGCCGCCTCGAGCTGCGGCCGGTGCTTGTTGTTCACCTCGTAGCGGTGGCGGTGCCGTTCGGAGATCGAGGTCGAGCCATAAAGCTTCGCGGCCAGCGAGCCGGCCTTCAGCGCGCACGCCCACGCGCCCAGGCGCATCGTGCCGCCGAGGTCGATGACCTTCTCCTGCTCGGACATCAGGCACACGACGGGGTGGGGGGTGGCCTTGTCGATCTCGGTCGAGTTGGCCCCGGCCAGGCCGCAGACGTTCCGGGCGAACTCGATGACCGCGCACTGGAGGCCGAGACAGATGCCGAGGAACGGCACGCCGTTCTCGCGCGCGTAGCGGACGGCCTGGATCTTGCCCTCGATCCCGCGCGAGCCGAACCCGCCGGGGACGAGGATGCCGTGGACGCGCGCGAGGTCCGCGGCCGCCTCGCCGTTCTCGATCGCCTCGGCGCCGATCTTGACGATCTCGACGCCCGTCTGGTGCGCCATGCCCCCGTGGGTGAGGGCCTCGTAGATCGACTTGTAGGCGTCCTGCAGGTCGGAGTACTTGCCGACGACGCCGATCCGGACCTTGTGCTTCGGGTGGATCACCGCGTCGACCATCGCGCGCCAGTCGGCCATGCGCGACGGCGGGCGCGCAAGGCGGAAGTGCACCATGATCAGTTCGTCGAGTCCCTGCTCGAAGAGGACCAGCGGGATCTCGTAGATCGAATGGGCGACGTCGCGCTCCTCGAGCACGGCGTGCACCGGCACATTGCAGAACAGCGAGAGCTTGCGGCGAGCGTCCTCCGAGATCGCGACCTCGGACCGGCAGATGAGCACGTCCGGCGTGATGCCGATCTCGCGCAGCTTGGCGACGCTCTGCTGCGAGGGCTTCGTCTTGATCTCGCCCGCGGCCCGGATGAAGGGCACGTAGGTGAGGTGGATGTACATGACGTTGTCGCGCCCTTCCTCGAGGCCCATCTGCCGGATCGCCTCCAGGAAGGTCAGGCCCTCGATGTCGCCGACGGTGCCGCCGATCTCGACGAGGACGACATCGACGTCCTTGTCGTCGGCCGCGCGGATGCACGCCTTGATCTCGTCCGTGATGTGCGGGATCATCTGGATCGTCCCGCCGAGGTAATCCCCGCGCCGTTCCTTGTTCAGCACGTCCCAGTAGATCCGCCCCGAGGTGTAGTTGCTCTTCCTGGAGGTCGGCTGGCCGGTGAAGCGCTCGTAGTGGCCGAGGTCGAGGTCGGTTTCGGCCCCGTCGTCGGTCACGTAGACCTCCCCGTGCTGGAACGGGTTCATCGTGCCGGGGTCGACGTTGAGGTAGGGATCCATCTTGACCATGCGGATCCGCAGGCGCCGGTTGATCAGCAGCCGTCCGATGGAGGCCGCGGTGACGCCCTTGCCGAGGGAAGAAACAACACCCCCCGTGATGAAGATGTACTTTGCCATGGTGTCCGCCAGAAAGTGGCGGGGGATTCCGGCCCCCGTCGGGCGGAGCCTACAGGAGACGTCCTGCCGATTCCAGCCCCGAGTGGGGGACGGCGTCAACGCAGGAACGGGTTGGTCCGGATCTCGTCGGCGATCGTCGTGGAGGGCCCGTGGCCGGGAAAGACGCGGGTTTCCGGGGGCAGCGCCCGCAGCCTCCGCAGCGAGGCGGCCAGCACGCGGCCGTCGCCGCCGGGCAGGTCGGTGCGCCCGACGCTGCCGCGGAAGAGCGTGTCGCCGGAGAAAAGCAGGTCCCCGTCCGCCGCGCGGAAGCAGACCCCGCCGGGCGAATGGCCGGGCGTGGCCACGACCTCGAAGGCCAGCCCCGCCGCCTCGATCCGGTCGCCGTCGCGCGCCGGCCGCAGGTCCGCCGGCGGCGGCCCGGGCGGCCCGTAGAACGGCGGAAGCTGGTTGTGCGGGGAGAAGGACCATGCGGCGTCGTCCGGATGCATGTGGACCGGAACCGGGTGCGCCGCGAGGATGGCATGCACCGCGCCGACGTGGTCGCAGTGCCCGTGCGTCAGCAGGATCGCCGCCGTGCGGAGCCCGTGCGACGCCAGGGTCGCGAGGATCCGCTCCGCGTCCGCGCCCGGATCGATCACCACCGCCGCCCCGGGCGCGCCGGGCACGACGTAGCAGTTCACCTCGAACGGACCGACGACGACGGGGTGCGGGGTCATGGGACGGGCAACCTCTGCTGCTTGAGCAGCGATGCCGGAATCGCCGCGAAGTGGGCATCGGCATGGACGAGAATGGCGCCGGCCGCGATGGCGCAGCCGGCGATCAGGGCGTCCACCGCCGGGATGCGCGTCGGGCTTGCTGCCCGCAGGGTGTCGGCCAGATCCGCGACCCGGTCGTCGATCGGAACCGACGGCAGGGAGGCGCGGTAGAGGCTTACGGCTTCGTCGATGACCGACTGCGGCAGCCGTCGGGCTCGGAGGAGGGCGCGGAACTCGATCCAGGTTGCACTGCTGACCCCCGCCGTTCCGGACTCGATCAATCGGTCGACCTCAGCCCGCCCGGGCTCGCCAACGAAATGTGCGACCACGGCGGAGGTATCGAGGATGTGCGTCATCACGAGGGCCCGGGCCTGCCCGCGAGACGGGAGATCCGGGCCTCCCAGTCTGCGTCATCCTGCTCCCGCAACTTCGCCAAGGCCTTCAGGGCGGACGGCCCCCGTCCCGCGCATCGGTCGCCAAGTTCCCGCACGGCACGAAGGAGCACCTTCCGCCCCGGCTGGACGCGCAGGCGCAGTTCGCCGTGCTTCGCCCCGGGCAGCCACTCGATCCGCGAACCGGTCTCGATGCCGTGGTCGCGGGCCAGCTGCGCGGGGATCGTCACCTGATTCTTGCCGGTCACCAGGGTCACCATGATCGCCTCTCCATTCAAGGGAATCATAGCCTCCTTGAATCCTCGCTTCAAGGACTCCGCCGAATCAAGGAGCGGGCCCGTCGGCCTCAGAAAAGGTCCGTCTGACGGGGTCCGGCCGTCGGTGCGGGGGGCCGGCCGAGCATGGCGAGGAACTCGGCCTCGGGGATCACGCGCACGCCGAGGTCTTCCGCGGCGCGGCTTTTGGTCCCGCCGGCGTCCCCGCCGACAATGAGGCCGGCCGTCTGCCGGCTCACCGAGCCCGCGACGTCGCCGCCGCGCCTGCGGATTTCCGCCTTCGCCTCGTCGCGGCCCATCGAGGCCAGCGTGCCGGTGAGGACGAAGGTCTTCCCGGCGAACGGTCCGGCCGCGCCGCCGCCGGCCGCCGTCTCGGGGGCGGGGTGGATGCCGAGGCGGGCCAGGGTCTTCAGCGCGGCGCGTCCGCGGGGCGATTCGAAGAACGAGACGACCGCCGCCGCGCCGACCGGGCCGATCTCGACGACGCGCACGCCCTTGAGCGCGGTCTCCAGCCGCTCCAGTTCGGCGTCGATCTCCGCCACCCGCGCCTCGCGGGCCGCCTTCTCGGCGTCGTCCTTCGGCTTGCGCAGCCGCGACCGCGGGTTGACCTGCTCGCGCTCGTCGCGCAGGGCGTAGAGACGGACGATGCCTCGCAGCGCCTCCGACGACGCGACCGCCTCGATCGAATCGTGGAGCCGCGCGAGTTCGAAGGCCGTGATCTCGCCGATGTCCGGGATGCCCAGGGCGAAGAGCCATCGCGACAGCGGCGCGGTGCGGCTCCGTTCGAGTGCCGCGACCACCTTCGCCGCGTTCTTTTCGCCGAAGACCCGCGGTTCCTCCGCCGTGCCGAGGTTGAGCGTGGCAAGCTGGGCGGGCTTCAGGCGGTAGAGGTCGAACGGGTCGTCGACCAGCCCGCTCTCGGTCAGCTTGTCCGCGACAATCCCGCCGACGCCCTCGATGTCGAGCGCCGCGCGCTGACAGAAGTATTCGAGACGGCGCGCCTTCTGGGCCGGGCACTGGAGGTTCTCGCAGCGGACGGCGACCTCCTCGCCGGCGCCGGAGGCCAGCTGTCCGCGCGAGACCGGCCCTCCGCACGCCGGGCAGCGGTCGGGCATCGTGAAGGCCGTCTCGCGCCCGGTGCGGCGTTCGGGCAGGGAGCGGACGACGGCGGGGATCACCATGCCGGCCTTCTCGACGACGACGGCGTCGCCGATCCGAATGTCCTTGCGTCGGATCTCGTCGGCGTTGTGCAGCGTCGCGCGGCTGACCGTGGAGCCGTCGAGGAAGACCGGCTCCAGCTCGGCGACCGGCGTCAGCGTGCCGCCGCGGCCGACCTGCACCGTGATGTCGCGGATGCGCGTCTCGGCCTGCTCCAGCCATTCCTTGGGCTTGTAGGCGATCGCGTAGGCGGGATGCTTCGACTTCAGGCCCAGCCTCTCCCACTGGTCAAGGCGGTTGACCTTCACGACGGCGCCGTCGATCGGGTAGGGCAGTTCGCCCTCGCGCGCCTTCATCTCGTGGCAGCGCTCCAGCGCCTCTTCGAACGTCGCGCAGACGAACGTCAGCGCCGGCGTCGGCAGGCCGGCGCCGCGGAAGCAGGCCAGGGCGTCGGCGTGGGTGGCGAACCGGATGCCGTCCATCCGTCCGGCGGCGTAGAACACGGCGCTCAGCGGCCGCGTGGCGACGACGCGCGGGTCGAGCTGCTTGAGCGAGCCGGCGGTCGCGTTGCGAGGGTTGGGAAAGGGCTCCTCGCCTGCGGCGACGAGCCGCTCGTTGGCGCGCGCGAAGCCCTCGTGGTCCATGTAGGCCTCGCCGCGGACCTCGAGGAAGGCCGGCGGCTTCGCCATGCGCAGGCGCAGGGGCACGCTGCGGATCGTGCGGACGTTGGCGGTGACGTCGTCCCCGACCTCGCCGTCGCCGCGCGTCGCGGCGAGAACCAGTTCGCCGTCGCGGTAGTGAAGGCACAGAGAGACCCCGTCGACCTTGGGCTCGACGTGGTACTCGAATGGTTCGTCGCCGAGCGTCTTGCGGACGCGCGCGTCGAACAGCTCGAACTCGCGGTCCGTCCGGGCCTTCTCGAGCGACAGCATCGGGATCGCGTGCCGCACGTGCTCGAACCCCGCGATCGGCGCTCCGCCCACCCGCTGCGACGGCGAGTCCGGCGTGACGAGATCAGGGAATTCCGCCTCGATCTTCAGCAACTCGTCGTAGAGCCGGTCGTACGCCGCATCCGAGATCGCCGGCTTCGCCAGCACGTAGTAGCGGTGATCGTGTCCCGCGATCTCCTCGCGGAGGTCCCGGAGCCTGCGCTGCGCCCTGGTGCGGTCCATGCGGCCGATTCTACCCGGCCTGGTCGCTGCGTCCAACACGCAACAGGCCGTGAGGAACATCGAACACCGGACATTGAACGCCCAGCATCGAAGGACGGAGTCGACACCCAACCCTCCTCCGCCAAGGCTGCGGAGGGCAGGCAGCCGGCTCCGCGGGCGGAGGGATGAGACCGGCGACCCGGGAATCCGGACTTCGATGTTCGGCCTTCGTTAGTTCCCGCCCCGTCCTCATTCGCCTGCCCCCATTCGCCTGCCATCCTCCGTTCCGGCGCGGAATCGGTCCAAGGGTTGGGGAGGGCCGCGCCCTGTCGTGGCCGTATCCATGCGCACGTGAGACGGGTCGTGCTCGCGCATGGCGCGCGCAGCGATGATCGGGGGATGCGGCGCGGGCTGGACAGGGCTGCGAAGGACACGGATACTGCGCGGACCGGAGCGGCCGGGAAACGGGAGAGCGGGTGATGAGAAGATTCTGGGGATGGGCGCTGGCGGCGGCGATGACGGGCGCAGGGCCGGGGCGGGCGGCGGAGACGCGCGAGGCGGACGTGATCGTCTACGGCGGGACGTCGGCCGGCGTGATCGCGGCGGTGCAGGCGGTGAAGATGGGGAAGACCGCGATCCTCGTCGGTCCGGACCGGCACCTCGGCGGGCTGTCCTCCGGCGGCCTCGGCTGGACCGACACCGGCAACAAGGCGGTGATCGGCGGGCTCTCGCGCGACTTCTACCACCGTGTCTGGAAGCACTATGACCGGGCCGACGCCTGGCGCTGGCAGAAGCGGGAGGAGTACGGGAACAAGGGGCAGGGGACGGCCGCCATCGATGGCGACCAGCGCACGATGTGGATCTTCGAGCCGCACGTCGCCGAGGCGGTGTTCGAGTCGTACGTCGCCGAGTTCAAGATCCGCGTGGTCCGCGACGAGTGGCTCGACCGCAAGGCGGGGGTGCGCAAGGAGGGCGGCCGGATCGCCTCGATCCGGATGTTGAGCGGCAACGTCTACGCGGGGAAGATGTTCATCGACGCCACCTACGAGGGCGACCTGATGGCGGCGGCGGGGGTGAGCTACCACGTCGGACGCGAGGCGAACTCGGTGTACGGCGAGCAGTGGAACGGCGTGCAGAAGGCCGCGAAGCATCACGGGCACTACTTCAAGAAGCCGGTCGACCCCTATGTGAAGCCGGGCGATCCGTCGAGCGGGCTGCTGCCGCGCATCTCCAGGACACCGCCGGGCGAGGACGGCTCCGGCGACGCGGGCGTGCAGGCCTACTGCTACCGGATGTGCCTGACCGACCACCCGGAGAACCGCATCCCGTTCGCGAAGCCCGAGGGCTACGATCCGATGCAGTACGAACTGGTCCTGCGCGTCCTGGCCACCGGCTGGCGGGAGACGTTCGAAAAGTTCGACCCGATCCCGAACAAGAAGACGGACACCAACAACCACGGGCCCTTCAGCACCGACAACATCGGGATGAACCATGACTATCCCGAGGCCGATTACGACCGCCGCCGCGAGATCCTGCGCGAACACGAGACCTACCAGAAGGGATGGCTCTACTTCCTCGCGAACGATCCGCGGGTTCCGGAGGACGTCCGCGCCGAGATGAGCCGATGGGGGTTGCCGAAGGACGAGTTCACCGACAACGGGAACTGGTCGCACCAGATCTACGTCCGCGAGGCCCGCCGCATGATCGGCGAGTTCGTGCTGACCGACCAGCACCTGCTCGGCAAGCGCGACGTGCCGGAGTCGGTCGGCATGGGGTCCTACGCGATGGACTCGCACAACGTGTGGCGCTACGTGACGCCCGAGGGCACGGTGCAGAACGAGGGCGACATCGGGGTGGGGCTGAAGCCCTACCGCATCTCCTACGGCTCGCTCGTGCCGAAGAAGGGCGAGTGCGCGAACCTGCTGGTTCCGGTCTGCGTCGGCAGCTCGCACATCGCCTACGGGTCGATCCGCATGGAGCCGGTGTTCATGATCCTCGGTCAGAGCGCCGCGACCGCCGCCGCGATGGCGATCGACGCGGGACAGGCGGTGCAGGACGTCGACTACGCGACGCTGCGCGAGCGGCTGCTGGCCGACGGCCAGATCCTCGAAACACCGCCGGGGGCCGAGCGAACGCCCGGCGGCCACCGCACGGGCGTGGACCTGCCGGGCATCGTGGTCGACGACGAGAAGGCCGAACTGGCCGGCCCCTGGGGCGACAGCCGCTCCCTCGGGAAGTGGGTGGGCAACGGCTACCGCCACGACGGCAACGCCGCGAAGGGGGAGTGCACGGCCCTGTTCAAGGCCGCCCTTCCGAAGGCCGGGCGCTACGAGGTGCGCCTGGCGTTCCCCGCCAGTTCCAACCGCGCGACGGAGGTGCCGGTGACGGTGCGCCACGGGGGCGGCGAGGCGACGGTGAAGGTCAACCAGCGCGAGACCCCCGGGATCGACGGCATGCTCGTCTCCCTCGGCACGTTCGAGTTTGTGGCGGGCGGCCGGGCCGAGGTGCTCGTGTCGAACGCCGGGACGAAGGGACATGTCGTCGTGGACGCGGTCCAGTGGGTGCCGGCGGCGCCATGAGAAGGGTTCACAGTTCACGGTTCATGGTTCACGGTTGATGATCTTCGTCCCGATCGGGAACCGTGAACGTGGAGGCGTGAGCAGCGGAATTTCCGGACGGGGGGATGTCGTGTGACGAATCTCGTGACCGCGGCGGCGATGGGGGTTGTCGAGGGGCTGACCGAGTACGTGCCCGTCTCGTCGACCGGCCACCTGATTCTGGCCGGGAAGTGGTTCGGGGTTCCGCCGGAGGTCGAGGGCGCGTTCGAGATCTTCATCCAGGCCGGGGCGATCCTGGCCGTGATCCTGGCCTATCCGGGGCGTTTCGCCGGTTTCTTCCGGCCCGGCGCGGCGGGGGCCTTTGCCGGCGGGCGAGCGTGGACGATGCTGGCGCTGACGACCTTGCCGGGCGCGGTGGTGGGACTTCTGTTCCATTCGTTCATCGAGGCCCATCTCTTCACGCCGCGCACCGTGGCGGCCGGGCTCGCCGTGGGCGCGGTTTGGATGCTCCTTGCGGAACACCGCGGCCATCCGGATCCGCACAAGGCGGGGGTGGATTCGCTGACGTGGAAGGATGCCTTGCGGATCGGGTGCTTCCAGTGCCTCGCGTTGTGGCCGGGGATGTCGCGGTCGGCCTCGACGATCCTCGGTGGGATGGCGCTGGGCGTCGACCGGAAGACGGCGACCGAGTACTCGTTCTTCGCCGCGGTGCCGCTGCTCGGGCTGGCCGCGGTCTTTGCGTTGATCAAAGGGATGTCCACCCTGTCCGCGCAGTGGATCCCGTTCTTCGCGGCGGGGCTGGTGACCTCGTTTGTCTTCGGCTGGCTCTCCATCCGCTTCCTGGTCCATTTCCTGGGGCGCCACCGGCTTGACGTGTTCGCCTGGTATCGGGGCGCGCGCCCCCGGCGGGGGCGGTGGGTCGCGCGATAGTCCGGACCCCGCCCGCGGGGCCCGCCGGCGGGCGGGGGCGGCGGCCCCACGCA